>JBCBPD010000108.1:0-12825 GCA_039820925.1 Bacteroidota bacterium
GATGGGGTGTTGAAATCTATAATCGCGACAATTATGGTCAAGGCGACAATCTTTTTCGTGGTGTTTCCGAAGGAAGGGCAACAATAAATAAATCCCGAGAACTGCCCAGTGGCACCTATTTCTATATTCTGACCTTCACAGGAGAAAACCCTGGAGAAGATACCTACTCTGGTTATCTGTACATCAATAGAGACTAATCGGTAACTATCAAATTGAACAAACAACGTAGTATAAAGTGATAATGAAAAAAAATCAGTTGATATTAAGTATCCTATTTATGGTATTGGGTATGGTTTGTTGTGCACAGCAAAACCCACAGTACACGCAATATATGTACAATACCCAAATTATAAATCCAGCTTATAGTGGTTCCCGGGAAGCCTTGAGCTTTGGTCTTTTGGGGAGAACACAATGGGTGAATTTGGAAGGGTCTCCTGAATCTGGGACATTCACCGTTAACTGTCCAATTGGACTTTATGATAACATGGGTTTGGGACTATCAATAGTCCATGACAGACTAGGACCTTCTACCGAATCCAATATAACCGCGGACTATGCATATCGTATCGATGTTTCCAGAACGGGAAAACTGTCTTTTGGCCTAAAGGCCGGGCTTGATGTATTGAATGTGGATTTCTCTCAATTGGACATTTTCAATTCCAATGACCCGTTCTTTCAAAACAACATTGACAACCAATTGCAACCCCAGATAGGTGCTGGACTATATTTTAATACCAATAGATTTTATATGGGAGCATCGGTTCCAAACTTCTTAAGGACAAAGCATTTTGATGAAAGTACTCTTGAAGCCGATAATGTTGATTCAGATAGTATTGCGCTGGAAAGATTGCATTATTTCTTGATTGCAGGTTATGTTTTTGATTTGAATCCCAATTTAAAGTTCAAGCCTGCCGCCCTATTCAAAGCAGTAGGTGGCTCACCCTTACAGTGGGACTTTTCGGCAAATTTCCTCTTTAACGAGAAATTTACTTTTGGGGCCTCATATCGATGGAGTGCCTCGCTGAGCGCATTGGCTGGATTCCAGATAACAGATACATTCTTTCTGGGCATGGCATACGATTACCAAACTACCGAAATAGAGCAATTTAGTGATGGTTCATATGAAGTATTTCTCCGCTTCGACATTTTCAACAAATCAGACCGAATAGTAACCCCAAGATTCTTTTAAACCAAGCTCCATGAAAAGCAGATTAGTATTACACCTATTTTTCGCCTTCTTATTGTTCGGAAACACTTTTGCGCAGGAGAGCAAAATAAAAAAGGCCGATGAGGAATTTGATAGCTACGATTATATAGACGCCCGAAAAATTTATCTGAACGTGGTGGAGGATGGTTACGAATCCGCCCAGGTACTCGAAAAATTAGGGGACACCTACTATTTCAATAGTGAATACACCGAAGCGAACCTTTGGTACCAGAAATTGGTGGATAATTACCCCGATGAAGTAAAGCCCGAGTACTATTTCAGATTGGCGCAAACTTTGAAAAGTATAGGCAACTATGAAGAATCCAAAGCTGTAATGAAGAAGTTCGACCTTGCATCCAACGGTTCAAAATTGGCCCAAATCCAAACCAATAATTTACACTCCTTCGAACAGTTGATCAATACACAAAGCGAAAAATTCAAGGTTACCAATATTACATCCCAAATGTCAGGTTCAGATTTTGGACCATCCTTCCACGGAGAGAAAATAGTTTTTGCTTCTTCATCAATAAATACCGAAGGTAATAAGGTACATGACTGGAACGGTCTCCCCTTTTTAGACCTTTTTGAAGCCGAAATAAACGAAAATGGAAGTCTGGAAAACGTGCAGCAGTTAAAGGGTGATATCAATTCACCTTACCACGAATCGTCTGCAGCATTTACAAAAAATGGGGAAACAGTTTATTTTACACGGAACAACTATATTGATGGGAAAAAGAAAAGAGGTAAAAAGAGACTGGTAAGTCTAAAAATCTACAAGGCTACCAAAAGTGATGATGGAAATTGGGACAATGTTAAAGAACTACCGTTCAATGATGACTCTTACTCGGTGGCCCACCCAGCATTAAATCCTGAGGAAACGAAACTGTTTTTTTCATCCGACAGGGACGGTACCCTAGGCGAATCGGATATTTGGTACGTGGACATTTTGGACAATGGAAATTATGGAAATCCCGTAAATCTTGGTCCGGAAATAAATACGGAAAAACGTGAAACTTTTCCTTTCATAAGTAATAAAAACAGACTGTTCTTTGCCAGCGATGGTCATCTGGGACTCGGAGGTTTGGACATTTTTCGCGCATCATACAATGATATAAACGGATATGAAGGTATCCAAAATCTTGGGCAGCCTATCAATTCAAATAAAGATGACTTTGGCTTTATCGTAAAGGAAGCTGAAAAACAAGGCTATCTTTCCTCCAATAGAGAAGGTAATAGCGGAAGCAACTCAGATGATATCTACCTAATCACAGAGAATTGTGACGCTATTATCTATGGCACCATAACCAATGCCAAAACAAAAGAAGTTCTTGAAGGCTCAACGGTGTATTTAATAGATGAAAATAACAATGTTATCTCCCAACTGGTAACAGAAGCGAATGGCACGTATAGGTTTGATCAAAACATAGATTGCGACAAACAATATGTAGTAAGGGCATCAAATGACGAAAAAGAATACCAACCCAATGAAAAGCTGGTGGTCACATCAACCGTTTCCGAAACCAATACCGTAAACATAGCCCTTACTCCGCCCGATTGTCCAGTTGATGATTTAGGCTGTAGATTAGATTTACAACCCATATATTTTGATTTTGACAAACACTACATTCGACCAGATGCCGAATTGGAACTGGCTAAAATTCTAAATGCCTTAAAAGAATATCCACAATTGTCCATACATATAGAGTCGCACACAGATTCTCGAGGAAACGATGAGTACAACAGGCGACTTTCTGAAAGAAGGGCAAAATCAACCTTAGAATGGTTGGTTAAAAAAGGAATTGATCGTTCCAGGCTTTCGGCAAAGGGTTATGGAGAAGAGCAACTCCAAAACGAATGTTCCAATGGAGTCAAATGTACCGAAAAAGCACATCAGCTTAATAGAAGATCTTTGTTTTTTATCAAATGATTACAACTTATAGTTATAAACAAGAAATTGGAGCATTAGCAAGTAATTTTTATAATGATTTATTCCTTTAAGAATACTGTTTGTCGTTGGTTTAATGAAACGTAGCTGAAAACAGAAGGACACGACAAATGTTAGTGTCCATTTTGGCGGTAAATGAAAACGCAGGCCATTTATAAAACGATAGGCATCAAACATTTCTGACCTTTGCCCAGACCATCTATCAATTGAAAGTTAGCATGCATCAATTGTAATCCTGTTTTTTTCATGGAGCAACTTAATTTGTTAAGGCCAAGCCATCTTGGTTTCAAAATAAAAACAAGCTATATGAGAAAAATTACCTTTTTTATAATCGTGTTGTTCTATCAATGGACATTTGGTATTCCAACTCCAAACAGTAGGGAAGAAGTATTTCAAGAAGAAATTATAGTCTTAGATGCTGTAATTGAAGACCCTGCATTTTATTTAGACCAAGACTATGATGTCCCCACTAAGCTTCTCTTTCCTAATTTGATTACCGTTAAAAGCTCATTGGATATAAGTAGAAACTCTAATCTGATTGGAATTGAAGCTCCATTATTGGAAGAAGTTGGTGATAACTTAGTTATTGATGAAAATCCAAACCTAAGTAAGATTTACTTTCCTAAGCTTAAAAGTGTAGTTGCTAACCTAGTTTTTGTAGAAAATCCTGAACTTAAACAAATTGATTTATCTGAACTAAGTAAAACTGGTGGTGATGTACACATTTATGCAAATCCTTTACTCGAATTTTTAGAAATATCACAATTGCAAAAAATATGCGGAGGTTTTGGATTCCATTTAAATCACTCCATAATAACATTAAACTTACCAAGTTTAATAAGTATTGGACACTTCTGTGGCGCCCATATTGGTAGTTTCTTTCATATTTTTAATAATGATAGTTTAGAGTTTGTAAATGCTCCCAATTTTGAAAAAGTAGATTTTGTAAGTATCTCCAACAATCCACAATTAAAAAAGTTGAATTTGTGCAACTTGGTTGTCGATGAGACTTTTGATGTGGCCAATAATCATCCCTCCATAAATCAGGGTCCTCCTTATTGTTATAATCAGCCAGAAGAAACCGAAAACGAAGATTCTGATGATGCTATTACTGAGGTAGATGATTCACTAGAAAGAGAAAATGTAGAGAATGAATCCGATGTGGAATCAAACGAAGAAAACACAAGTGTCTATCCAAATCCAAGTGACACAGAAATTCATATTGATGTTGATAGAGAAATAGTCGGTATTCACATACTTGATTTCACAGGCAATTTGGTCAAGGCTTTTACCAATAGTCAAAATAGCTACGATGTTAGCGATATCGCTAGTGGGATATATTACATGGTAGTTTATTACATTGATGGCACTTCATATTCCAAGAAAATAATAATCCGTTAATTTCAGAATATTAATTCTTTAAGAACCTTCTAAGGGTTCGTACGTGTTTCATCTGCATTGTCAAAAAATATTGTAAACAAATTAAGGACTCGTTAGTTTTGCTTGAGATAAAAATATAACCTATTACTATTCAGTAGCTTATAATTTTTTGTCTTTTTTGGCACGCTGTTTGGTTACTACTTTATGGATTGTAAATAATTACAATTCGGAACTTAAAACAAAAGGATATGAAAAAAGTAGTACTCATAATCGTAGCGGTTCTGTTTTCAACAGCGCACACTAAAGCTGCCACAGGTTTGGGCTATGGAAATTCCTTTATTTTCGTTGAAAATGGAGTAACATTTTCCGTATACCCTGATGGAGAATTCGATTTCTTTATCGATAATCAAGTTAACGTAGGTGTTGATGCACGATTTGGTAATGTCGGGGTTACGTTTAATTCCGGTTTCAACTATAATCCTTTTGTGCAGTACGATGATTACGGTGCAGTAATCCAAGTCGAAAACGTTCCTATCTTCTACGACTTTTACGGTCGTGTTTCACAGATTGGTGGCGTCGATGTATGGTATAGAAACAACCGGGTTCGAAGATTAGGTGGATTAACTGTATTCTATAATAGAGGTGTGTTTAGCCACTATACAGGATTCATCAACATCTATAATAGAAGGTACGTATACCGTCCTTTCCACAGGTTCTTTATACGACCTGCTGTTGGATTCTGTAACGTATATACCAGACCTTATAGAAGATTCTATACTCCGGTTCGATATACCTACTACAGACCATATAGAAATAATTTCAGAAGAAGTTATGTTCGCGTTGGAAAGACCTACAGACATGGTAGAAATGTGAGAAGGTCTAATATCTATAGAAATGACAATAGAGTTGCGGTACGCAATGAAGTAAGACGTTCCAATCGAAACGTAGTGAACAATACCAATGGTAGAAGGTCCAATGTGAACCGAAACAGTACTGTTCGTAGAAGCAACTCAACAGTATCGCGTTCAAACGGAAACACTACGGTACGAAGAAGTAATACGACAGTAACGCGTTCCAATGGGAATAGAAATGCGACAGCACGAAGAAGTAGTACGAACGTAGCCAGGTCAAACAATGCGACCACGCGTTCCAGCAGAAACAATGACCGTGCTGTCCGGAATAGCGATTATCGAAGAAGTAACACGACCCAGCGAAGTGTCGCAAAGCGAGATACACAAAGGTCTTCGAATGTCAGAAGTACCACGCGCAGGGAAGTAACGTCTACCCCTAGAAGTACGACGGTAAAACGTACAACGACTCGTACGTACAACAAACCGAATAACGCTAGGAGTACCGTAAACCGAAGTGGGAACACGAACAGAACCGTAAAGCGTTCAACGTCAACGGTGAAGAGAAGTTCTGGTAACACTTCATCAAGAAGAAGTAATTCATCGAACTCAAGGTCAAGCAGCCGAAGAGTTCAGTAAAAATAGTTTTTAGGTTGGTTAGTTGTTTACCCTGTGGTTGGATTCATCCGCCACAGGGTTTTTTGATTTCCATTCGGTTTAGTCCGTTTCTTCCTTTTTAAGCCATCGCGATAAGTATCCTGTCACATCTTCCGAAAGTTCAAAACGAAACAGGATTCCGATATACATTACCCCTACTATCGCCGATTTCAATAGAATATTGACTATTGGATGAAATCCAAAATCAAAAACACCAAACAGCACGGCCAATAATAGAAGGGCCCAAAAAACTTTGAAGGTTGTGGCTGTTAACGGAAACATGCCAAACTTGACCTTTACAAAAATCAGTTTCGCCAAATTGAAAATACCTATGGCCGTAAAACTTGCTACTGCAGCCCCTTCAATCCCGTATAAGGGTATCAAAATCCAATTTAAAATAATGGTCAAAATCGCCAACCCCACCCCAAAAAGGAGTATGGTTTTGTAATACTGGGAATTATATAGAATAGAATTGATGTTCCCTAAAATGGAATCAAAAACCTTGGCCAATCCAATGAGAAAAACAACTAAAAAGCCATCCCGATAGGTTTCAGGTAAAAGCAAGAAGAAATCTTTCAAATTGAGCATTATCAGCACATAAATGATACCAGAAACAATAAACAATGTCAAAGAGGTTTTCTGGTACAGTCTATTCAAACCAAATGAATCGCCTTCCGCCATCAAATTAGCGGTCAAAGGATAGGTGATTTGATGCATTGCTCGGGAAGGCACAATAACCACAGTCGCAATATATACCGCAACCCCGTAATAGGCTACATTTTCAATTTCCTTGAACTGATTTATCATTACTTTATCAATCTCCAACAAAATCAGAGCCGCCGAACCTCCTAAAATGATAAGCAAGCTATACAGCATGACTTCCTTAAAATTGTCGGGAAGTCTAAAACTCCACTGAATCGGGTTTAGGAGAATTGCATAAACCCCCATAATTAGGGTACGTACTAAATACAGCGATACCAAAAAGGTAAAGAACAGGGGTAAATCAATTGTCTCAAAGTAATAAAGCAGCAGAAGGACTGTCACACCTACCCTACCGAACACCTCTTTCATCAAGTTGCCAAAAGCTGACTTCAGCTGTACTTTGCTCCAAGCGAAGAACACTTCAAAATACGCCATTCCAACGCCAACCCATAACACATGCCATAAATAGCCTTTAACCAAAGGGTTTTGCAATGCCAATACATTGGCCACTGCGTCCTCAAAAAGAAAGAGGATGAGAAAAACCAAAGCAATACCCAGTAAAGGAATTCCCAACATCGTGGTGAAAAAGCCTGCTTGTGCATCCCCAGAATAAGTGCTATAGAATTTAACCAAGGTGTTGTGAACCCCGAAAGCCATCAATGGCATCAAAATAGCACCGGATGCTAAGATAAATGTTACCAATCCGTAATAGGCATCTGGCAATATCTTGGTATATAAAAACACCGTATTGATGGCCCCAAAGGCAAACCCTAAATAGGTGCTGGCCATATTTTGCAAAGACTGTTTTAAGACGATTCCCATCGAATGAAATTTACCAAGGTTTCTGTCAATTGTCTACGGTGATACTGCCCAATATCTTTCGGATTGCAATGCAAATGCTTTTCTTGATACTTAACGAACCAATCCAAAAGTACAGTCTTTAGTTGGGTTGTATCCTCAGCAGTCAAAAAAGCACCAGATGTTGTGGTTTCTACCATTGCACCGGCCTCCCAATGCTCAGGGCCAATGGCCAGAATGGGTCGTTGGGCGGCAAAATATTCAAATAACTTCCCAGGGATTATACTAGCGGTATGCGGACTATCTATTTCCAGTAAGAGCAGTATCTGAGTATTTCGCTGTAGTTTCAGCACTTCCTGATGGTTTAAATAGCCTTTAAATTCTACATAATCACTTAGTCCATGGCTAGCGATACTCTCTTTAACTTCATCTCCAACAATTCCCGCCAATTGAATTTTGAGCTTTTGGGCAAAGGCTTCGTTCGAGTTTACAAGAGCTTCCAAAACCTTCCAAAGTTTTGTGGGGTTTCGGTCAGTCAATAAGGAACCAATATGAGCAATAGTAAAGTTCTCATCTAACGCGCTCTCATATGGGTTTTCTTCGAAACCATTAGTAATTACTTTTATAGATTTCGAGGTGATGCCTTCAAATTCCAAACGGGTCGCTTGGCTAGTGACCACAATTTGGTCAGCACTTGATAACACTTTACGCTCCAACTCTTTGTGCTTCTGCTGTGAAGCTTTGGAGAGCCGCAGTTTTTCATGGTACCCAATACTGGTCCATGGGTCACGAAAGTCAGCAACCCAACGAATGTTCATTTTTTCCTTTAATCCAAGGCCAATTAAATGCACACTGTGCGGAGGACCCGTAGTGATAACCGTTTGTATATCGTGTTTTTGTAGATACGATTGCAAAAAATCAACCGAAGGTTTTACCCAAGCTACGCGGGCATCGGGAATAAAAAAGTTTCCCCTAACCCAAAGCAATACCTTTTCGAGAAGCCCTTGTTTCTTTTTCGCAATCATTCCCCGACTTATGGTTTGGGTTTTGGATTTGGACAAGAACGAGGCCCAGCGATACGGTTCTCGAATCTTCTGCCGCAAGACTGTAATCCCTTCGGGAATTTCTTCTACTAACTTTTCATCTACTATGGGATAAGTCGCATTATCAGGAACATAAAGTATGGGCTCAATACCAAACTCAGGTAGGTATTTGACAAATTTTAGCCAACGCTGAACACCTGGTCCCCCGGCTGGAGGCCAATAATAGGTAAGAATCAATACTTTTTGCATCAAGTATCTTTTTTCTGGGCTTTTTTGCGAAGGGAGAACCCTGTCCCTCCCAATATGATAAGTCCCAACAAAATACAACTTGCCAAGGTAATCTTGCTGCCCGTTTCAACCACGGGAGGTAGGAATTCAAATTCGATGGTATGTTCTCCGGCAGGGACAGATAAACCTCGCAGGGCATAGTTGACCCGATAGTGTTCTACCACTTTTCCATCCAATTTAACTTCCCAACCTTTGGGATAGTGCATTTCAGAAAAAACCACAAAACCATCATTGGCGTTTCTAGTACTGTATTTTAAGAAATTCGGTTGGTATTCATCCAAAGTAACCGATGCCATGGAATCTTGCTCAAAAGTACGTTTGACCAATCTTGGATAGAGGGTTGTGTTGATAACCGCCTCTGTATCCGAATCGAAGTCGGAAAGGGCTTTGATTTCTTCATCCGAATTACTCACCGGAATAAGTCGTTGCACAAACCATGCATTTCCATTGGCTGCATCATTCAGAGCCGGGAAACTGTTCCCTTCCTCATCTTGCTGAATGACGTATTTCACATTGAGCATATCCAATATCTCAATATTGTTTTGGTACAGTTGATACTCAAACAAATCCTGAAGACGTTTTGGTTTTGCGGCATGATAGCCCCCAATGGATTTATGAAAGAAAGACGTCCTGGCGCCATTCAAATCTTCTTGAGGGTCAAATACCCTGAAAATGCTTTTGTCTTGATGAATCATCTCATCAATTTGTGACTTTTGGAACGGAGCACTAATACTGCGTTGTCTTACAAAATCATCTTCGTTTACATACCTGCGGTTTACTCCACCTAAATCCAGAACCAACAATAGCCCAATGCCTAAAGCCGCAATGTTGATATTGATTTTTTCTTTTATCCACAGCCATACCAGTACGGCAGTTAACAGCACGAACAATAAGGAGCGTAGGGTATCATTCACATAAACTGACTTTCTATCTCCTACAATCATTGACATTAACTCATCTCCAAAACCGTTTCTGTAAATGTCATCCCTAAGGCCTTCGAATCGAAACACACCTTTCAGCACTAGAATGAAAAGGCCGAGTCCCATCGCTACGGCAAAACCCCATTTAAGTCCTGCAAGTAATTCTTTCTTTTTCGCCTTTCTGCGATAAATCTCGCGAAGGCCTAGAATTCCTAAAACTGGGATACAAAGTTCGAGCACCACCTGAATAGAAGAAACCGCTCTGAACTTATCATACAGAGGGAAATAGTCAATCATAAAGTTGGTCAGCAAGGAGAAGTTCTTTCCCCAAGAAAGCAATAGAGACAGGATAGCGCCACCTAGCAGCCACCATTTGTGCTTACTCTTGACCAGAAAGAGGCCCATAAAAAACAGGAAAAACACCACCGCACCTACGTAGGCAGGAGCAGCGACGCTAGGCTGCTTTCCCCAGTATAAAGGCAGACCGCTTGAAAATTCCAAAGCACGGGAAGAAGGCAATCCCTGGCCTACCAAAAATTCGTAAGCTTTGGAATCTTTCCCCAAATCTTCACCTGCGGAACCTCCACCAAAAAGACGGGCAGAAAAAAGGTTCAGGGATTCTGCAATACCGTAACTGTATCGTGTGATGTATTCTTTATCCAAGCCATCCGTAGAAGGTTTCTGTGAGCCATTAGGCAACAATTTGAGTTCAGACGTCCCACGGGTGCTCCAGTCTGCATATTCCTTGGTAGAAAGCAAGGTTGTCGCGTTCGTGGCGAAAGCCAATACTACAGCAACAAGAAGCAGTCCCACAGACATTCCAAAATGTTTGAGTTGTTTCTGTTTTATAGCATAAATCAGATATACCAAGCCCAAAATGAGTACTAACAATCCAAAATAATACGTCATTTGGAAGTGGTTCGCATTGATTTCTAGCGCCATTGCCAGTGCAGTGAGCACAAAACCAAGAAAATATTTTTTTCGAAAAACCAATATAATCCCTCCCAAAACCATGGGGATATACCCTAATGCATGTGCCTTGGCATTATGACCTACTTCAAGAATAATGATAAGATAGGTGGACAAACCAAAAGCTAACGCTCCCAAAATAGCCAAGCGGTAATCCGTTTTCAAGCACAACATCAACACGTAAAATCCAACGAGGTAGAGAAAAAGATAGTCCGTTGGACGCGGCAGAAACCGAATGGCCCTATCCAGTTGTTTGATATAATTATGCGGATAATTGGCCCCAAGTTGATAGGTCGGCATCCCTGCGAAAGCACTATTAGTCCAATAGGATTCTTCTCCTGTTAGGGCCTTGAAATCATTACGTTCCTTGGCCATACCACTATATTGGGCAATATCAGATTGGAATAAAGCCTTGCCTTGTAAAACGGGATAGAAATACAACAAGGAGGTTAGCGCGAAGAAAAGTAGGACCAGTAAATGCTTGATAATCGACTTTACCGAAAAGGCCATGAACTATTTTTGAGACACAAAGATTATGGAATTTCTTCAAAATCTATGTATTCTCCAACTTTTTTTGAAGGCTTTCTAGGGGTAGGTCTTGAATGAATGGTGGTTTCTCCGTCTGGATTTGTTTTTTCGTAATCCCTTGCTTGTGATTGGTATGACTGTCCTGCAAACTTCTGCTCAGCCTTTTTCATGGCAAAAGCAAACAGCTTGGGTCCAAACCACCGCAAGAGCAATTTCAGGGAGTAGTATACTAAGACCAGTATTAAAATCGTTGTCAATAAAACCATATAACACTTACAATTGCATCAAAATTACTTAGTTAGTCAACCCATGAGCACTATTGTATCTTAAAATAGTATTAAAATAAGTTATATGGATTCCAAGTTCCTTCGGGTCGTTACCACATTGTTATGTGTTTTTCCTTTGCTGATGCATGCGCAATATACGGATGTCATTAACTCCAATCGTCCAGGTCGCGCCGTTAGCGCTTATGCCGTAGGAAGAAATGTGGTGCAAGCCGAGGTGGGTTTGCTCTACGAGCAACAAGACAATGGCGACCTCAATACAGACTCGAACATTTTTGGGACGGATGTTTCCCTACGCTACGGATTTCTGTTTGAACAACTTGAAATCGTTTACGAAGGTTCTTTTATAAGTCAGAACGTCACTTTTTCTGAAACAGATGCAAGTGAACGATTAACGGACTTTTCGCGAAACCGTGCAGGAATCAAATATTTAATATTTGACCCTTTCAAAAATCCCGAACGAAACAAACCAAATTTATACAGCTGGAGAGCCAACAATGTTTTTCAATGGAAAAATTTAATTCCGGCTGTTTCACTTTATGCTGGGGCTACCTTTAACTTGGGAGATAATCCGTTTTATGTAGGAGACCCTACCGTTGCGCCGAGGGGTGCTATCGCTGCGCAAAGTCGCCTATCCCCACGATTTGTTTTGATTACGAATGTAGCCTATGACCGCATCGGAACGGATTTCCCGGAATGGAGCTACGCGGTTTCAGTCACGCATGCGTTTCGCAATCCTAAATGGAGCGTATTCTTAGAAAACCAAGGGTTCAAAAGTGACCGGAATTCTGATGTTTTGTTGCGAACCGGTATCGCCCATCTATTTAGTAAAGATTTTCAGGCGGATTTTCATGTAGGGAGCAATTTCAAAAACAGCCCTTCCCGAATTTTTGGGGTGTTGGGTTGCTCTTATCGCCTTGATTTTCACAAAGACAAGCTAGTTCCCATACAAGATGCGAACAGTCCTGAAAATGAAAAAATCAAGAAACAGAACTTCAAAAAGAATCGCAAGCGTGTGAAGCGAGCGAAAAGAAAGGCGAAGAAAGAAAAGAAAATCGAAGAAGATTTCTGATTTTCATTCTACAGATTTCTTCACTCTAGGGAATATTGTTATTATTGGCGACTAAAAGCAGTTGATGATAACGGTTCAGGAGGTACATTCCAAAGAAGACTTCAAACGTTTTGTTAAGTTTCCTTTTTCATTATACAAGGGTTCCAAATATTGGGTACCCCCAATCATCAATGATGAATTGGAA
>JBCBPD010000109.1:0-12431 GCA_039820925.1 Bacteroidota bacterium
AATAGATTGAGCATTTCGCTTATCATTAACACGAATATTAAAAGTGCCCCGTTATCTTAGCGTATGCGCTGGACATTTCTTTGGATATTCGTGTTAATGATAAGCGAAATGCTCAATCTATTCGGTCAAAACCACAATAGGGAACCAAAACCTCTGGAATTTGGATGCCCTGTTCATCTTGGTAATTCTCAAGGATTCCTGCCAAAACTCGGGGCAACGCCAAAGCACTTCCATTTAAGGTATGGGCCAATTGGCTTTTACCCTCTTTGTTTTTGAACCGAAGTTTCAACCGATTCGCTTGATAGGTTTCAAAGTTGGACACTGAGCTTATTTCCAGCCAACGATCTTGTGCGGTTGAAAAGACTTCAAAATCGAAGGTCAAGGCTGAAGTGAATCCCAAGTCGCCTCCACATAAGCGAAGTATGCGGTAGGGTAGTTTCAACTCTTGAAGGATGACTTTTACATGCTCGACCATTTGGTCTAGTGCTTGGTATGAATGGTCTGGATGTTCGATACGAACGATTTCAACCTTATCAAATTGGTGCAAACGGTTCAACCCGCGCACATGAGCGCCGTAGCTTCCGGCTTCCCTTCGAAAGCAAGGGGTGTATCCCGTATATGTGATGGGAAAGTCTTTTTCCAAAACCAAATCCCCACGATGCAAATTGGTGATAGGGACTTCGGCGGTGGGGATAAGAAATAGGTTATCCTCCCCGATATGATACATTTGACCTTCTTTATCCGGTAACTGACCTGTGCCATAACCAGACGCTTCATTAATGAGCAAAGGAGGCTGGACTTCGGTGTATCCTGCTTCAGTGTTTTTATCCAAAAAATAAGCAATCAAAGCACGTTGCAACTTGGCACCTTTCCCTTTGTAGACAGGAAAACCAGCTCCCGTGATTTTTGAACCCAATTCAAAATCAATCAGGTCGTATTTTTTGGCTAATTCCCAATGCGGCAAAGCACCCTCAAAAAGTTTTGGAATTTCACCTTCACTATAAATCTCTTCGTTGTCATCCTCGGTACTTCCTTTAGGTACCGATGGATGCGGCACATTGGGAATCACATACAAAGCTTCTTCCAGAGCCTTTCCCGCTTCATTCAACGCTTCAGTCAAGGTTTTGGAACTTTCTTTCAGAGCTCCCGTTTTGGCTTTCAGCACTTGGGCCTCATCTGCCTTCCCGTTTTTGAACAGGTTGCCAATCTCTTTGGAAAGCGTATTGGCTTCCGCTAAAGTAGTATCCAATTCTGCTTGGATGGAACGCCGCTTTTCATCTAGCGAAAGGACTTCGTCAACCATGGCTTCTGCCTCTAGGTTTCGTTTGCCTAACGCTTGAATAATGTCTTCTCTATTTTCCCGAAGATCTTGTAATTGTAGCATGGGTTAGATAATGAAACGCAAATGTACGTGAATCCGAAAAAGAGAACCAACATTTAGGGCTTTGGAGAAGGGAGAATCCACTCGTTATGCGAAAAATGTTTCCAAGGGACACTAGCCAAGTCAACTTCAGGGTCAATAAAAGGCGCATATTTTCCATTATTAACTTTCACTTGATTGGCTACGAAAACTTGAATGTCCTTGCCTTCTTTAGCGTATTCTTTTTTCAAGTATTGGGCGAACTGCCATGCAAAATCAGGATAGCAAGCCACGCGTCTACGTTGTTTTTTGGTGAGATGGTCATCGAGCTTTACGATTTCAACCTTGCCATCTACCTTGTCCACAATACGAACACGAATCGAACCTGCTCTTGAACGCAGCATCATCCGCCAACTTAGACGATGTCCTTCTTCTGTCCACAACACATCATCAGGAATGGTGTGATGCCGTAAAGGCAGGAGTAGCTGAATGACGAGATAGGTAGCCATTCCACCCACAAGCCATTTGTAATTTTTGGGCAGTTCTGGTTTTTCATCGATGACTACTTCCTTAGTTCGTAAAAAGATGCGTCGAATGGTCTGTGGTGGATAAAAGAACACGATAAAGGCCAACGCGAGATAAGGGAAAATACCAATCCCGAATACGATACTATTAAATAGATGGAAGAAAATCGAAAGAATGAACGCCGGTTTTCGGGTAGGTTTCCACAACAGTGCTGGAACGACCAATAAATCAAATAGGATTCCAAAAACTGCAATAGCCGTATGCACCCATTTTTCTTGTAGGAACCCACCGATGAGGTAATAGTCCTTTTTAGAGCGCATCAAGATTTCAATGATGCTGAAATCGAGCCAGTCACCATACAATTTGGCCACAGAAGCGTAAGTGTAAACGATGAACAACTGTGCAATGATGAACCATCGCACATAATTGGGCATGCTGTTGGTTTTAAGCGCAGGATTCCGCTTACTGCCCAACGAGGCGTCGCGATTTGCCGGAAGGAACGCCATGATAAAGGCCAACAACATCAACAAATAATAGTGGTTGTTGTAAGAGGTCTTTTGCATGAGATATACTCCAGCCCACATAAAGGCAAACGTTAGGGCACTAAAGCGGTAACGATATCCGATAGTGATGAGAATGCCCAAGGTTCCCATCGCGGCGAAATAAAAATACATGCCATTACCAGGCAGGGGTTGTAAAAACTCAAAACCAATAAAATTGAAAGTGAATTTGGGTTCAACCAATGTGCGCCGGACCCATCCCGTGATAATAGCGCCGTAACACTCCGCACTGACCAAAAGCCCATAAAAAATGCGGAATACTACAAGTTGGGCGTTATCTATTTTTTTGAATAGGAAATCAAGCATCATCGTTTCGGGTAATGAGTTCGATGGACGTTTGCTTGTCTTTCTTAAGCTGCTCACGGAGTTCATCCGTAGAACTGAACTTATGCTCATCTCTTAAACGATACAACAATTGCACGTTTACGTTTTTACCATAGAGGTTGCCTTCAAAATCAAAAAAGTTGATTTCAATACTTTGCTTTTCCCCGGAAACGGTAGGATTGAAACCTATGTTCATCATGCCATAATGCATGTTGCCCTCCAAGAGGCCCTTAACCACATAAGCCCCGTTTTTCGGAATGAGTTTATAGTCTTCCGCTATTTTAAGATTTGCCGTAGGAAAACCGAATTCACGTCCCAACCCCTTTCCTTTCGCTATAACTCCGTTCAAGGCATAGGGGTAGCTTAAGAAAGCGTTGGCCGTTTCGATATCCCCTTCTGAAAGCGCATTCCGAATTTTGGTAGAACTTACTGAGATTTCGTCGATTTCTTGCGCTGGAATTTCCTCCACGGTAAAGTCCAAAGTACTTCCGAAAGAAATCAAATCTTGGATGTTGGCATTTCGATTCCTGCCGAAGCGATGGTCGTAGCCAATCACCACCTTTTTGCATTGCAGCGTATTGACCAAGACGTCCCGGGTAAATTCCAAAGCGGATAATCGTGAAAACTCTTGTGTAAAGGGATGGATAACCAAATAATCCAGCCCCAATTCCTTTAGAATTGCTTTTTTTTCTTCAAGCGTATTTAAAAGCTTGATGGAAGTGTCTTTTTGAAGCACCATGCGTGGATGTGGGAAAAATGTCAACACGGTTGACCGCAATCCCGCCGATTTGGCACTATTTATGAGGCGTTCCAAGATAGAACGGTGCCCAATGTGCACACCGTCAAAGGTGCCAATGGTCACACAGGTTTGAAACGTACTCTTGAACTGGGAAATACCTTGTATTGTCTCCACAAATGAGAAAATAAAAAAGGCTTATTTTTGATAATTCGCTAACCTCTTATGTATGAAGGCTAAATTACACCTTGTTTACGCAATTACCATATTTTTAACTGCCTTTTACACCCACGCCCAACAAGATTATTGGAAACCAGTAACATCCGATTCTAAATCGACCACGGTTAATCTATCCGCTCAAAAAGGGAAACAGAAATACTTCACCCTTGAGGAGGCCGTTTTCAAAAATGCATTAGGGCAAGGGCAAGCTTCTTCTTCCCTTGAGCATAGCATAATGGTGCCGGACCATACAGGGCAAATGCAGCTATTTCGCGTTCGAGAGACCTCAGTACTTCACCCTGATTTGGCCAAGAAATATCCTGGAATTAAATCCTACACCGGGCTCAGTACGGATGGAAAATTACGCCTGAAGTTAAGCAGTTCGCATAGAGGCATTCAAGGGATGATTGTGAAACTCTCCAATCAAAGAACAGACTATATCGCAAGAGAAAAAGGTTCAGATGCTACATATCGTGTTTATGAAAAGGCTGTGACCAAAGCGATGGGATTTGACTGCGCTACCAAAGGACAAGTAGGTGAGGCAAATAGAACACTTTCTCCTTTAGTGGATGATATGAATCTTATAAAATTTAGGATTGCAGTATCGGTAACGGGAGAATATACAGAATATCACGGCGGAACCGTAGCAGATGCTTTGGCTGCTATCAATTCCACGCTAACCCGAGTTAACCAAGTGTTTGAGAACGACTTTGGGGTTACCTTGGAATTGGTGTCAAACAACGATGAAATTATTTTTACCGACCCAGATAACGACCCCTATTCAGGAAATCTAATTGCCCAGTCCCAGAATACAATTAACGGCACCATTGGAGCCGGAAACTATGATGTAGGACACCTTTTTAATAGAGTAGGGCAAGGTCAAGACAATGGAAATGCCGGAGATATTGGAACGGTGTGCCGCGATAATGTAAAAGGAGGCGCTTTTTCAGCAGCCTTTGAACCGGAGGGGGATACGTTTGATATTGATTATGTCGCTCACGAAATTGGCCACCAGTTTGGAGCGAACCATACCTGGTCTTTTCAATCTGAAGGAACTGGGGTGCAGGCAGAACCTGGAAGTGGAACTACTATAATGGGGTACGCCGGAATTGTTCCCGGAGATAATGTCCAACTTAATAGTGATGATTACTTTCATTACAACAGTATTTTTCAAGTGCAGGGGTATTTGGGAACTATAGGTTGCGGTGAAAGTCAAGCGATAACGAATAATCCGCCAGTAGTAACGCCTTCAGACAATTTCAATATTCCTATCGGGACAGCATTTTTCTTGGAAGGTTCTGCTACGGACAGCGATGCAGGTGATGTGTTGACCTACACTTGGGAATCTTTGAATGACGGTGTAGTCACGAGTAGCACATTTGGTCCTGAACAATCCTTGGGGTCAAATTTCAGGTCCTTACCACCAACTACGGAACCTATTCGGTATTTTCCGAGGTTAAGCCGGGTTTTGGATGGGAATTTGGAACAAGAGAACCCTATCACGAATGGTGCTTGGGAAACGGTTTCCAATGTGAGACGTGATTTGCGATTTGCACTTACCGTGCGGGATAACGCCCCGGGAGGAGGCCAAGTAGTGGCAGATTTGGTGGAAGTGAGCGTCTTTGAAAGTGCAGGTCCATTTACCGTACTATCGCAAGGCGGCGGTGAAGATTATGCCGCTGGTTCGGTTCAAGACGTACTTTGGGATGTGGCCAATACCAACGCGGCACCTATCAATACTGAAAGTGTTGATATTTTGTTGAGTACGGATGGCGGGAATACCTTTTCAATAGTTTTGGCAGAAGACACGCCAAACGACGGTGAAGAAAGCATACAGCTACCCAATGATTTGACTTCTGAAGCCAGAATTATGGTTCGTGCGAAAGGAAATGTCTACTACGCGGTAAACGCTGGAAACTTTACCATTTCAGCTGCAGATGTGGCGTTAAATGTGAATGATTTGTCCTTCACTGCCTGTCCACCTGCCGATATCGATGTTCCCTTTACCTATGAAACTTTTTCTGGATTTAGCGAGACTTCAACGTTTTCTTTCGATGGACCGGCGAACCTTAATGGCGTTTTTGTTCCGGCTACAGCTTCAGCGAATGACACGCCGGTTACCTTAACGCTCTCCAATACGGCCAGTGTAACCCCAGGTAAATACGAAGTTACGGTTCGAGCAACCTCTGCTTCGCAAACCACTGAAATCACCATCGATGTGGTTATTCATGATGGTACGTTTCCTCCTGTAGCGTTAACGTCCCCCTTAAATGGAGCTGTGGATGTTGGTTTAGCGCCTACCTTGACATGGGACGCCAATCCAATCTATGCGCAATATGAAATTGAAATCGCTACCGATGTTGCCTTTACAAATGTGGTGGATTCGGCTACCCTTTCCGGGACCGAATATGTGGTGCAAGATTTAATCTCACAAACCGAATACTTCTGGAGGGTGAGGCCCATCAATGCGTGTGGAACGGGAACTTTTGGAACGCCTTTCAGTTTTACCACCGAGATTATAGATTGTAAAACGTTCGAGACGCTAAATGTACCGCAGAACATTGCGATTACAGGAAATGTGCTTATCACGGCAGAAATCCAAGTGCTTGATGCTATTCCCATCGCAGATTTGGATGTTGACTTGGTCATAGACCATACTTTCGTTTCAGACTTGAGTATTGACTTGATTTCACCATCCGGTACCCGAGTGAACCTTATTAACGGTCTTTGTGGAGATTTGCAAGATATAGAAGCCCGCTTCGATGATGAAGGCTCTGAGCTGCAATGTGATGCCAGTGGAACGGCGATTACCGGACCCACACGTCCCCTTGGCAAGTTAAGTTCCTTCGATGGGGAATCTTCATTTGGTGTTTGGAGGTTGGAAGTGTTCGATAGTCAACCCGGAGATGGAGGTGCTTTAGTCAATTTCGGATTGAGCTTTTGTGCGCAGGGCGAGTTTAGACCCGATGATGATGAAGATGGTGTATTTGATGATGGAGATGACCTTTGCTTAGGAACACCTCCCGATACCGAAGTGGACGCTACTGGGTGTCCAATATTCAGATTGCCTGCGGACAATTTCCTAATCGAAATTCAGAGTGAATCTTGCAGGTCAAGCAATAATGGTTCAATTACCATTACTGCTGTGGATACGAATTTAACCTATACGGCGACCTTAACAAGTTCAAGTGGACCGCTAACACAAGATTTTACGGATGAGCTGGTTTTTACAGACTTATCCGCAGAAACGTATACGCTTTGCTTTACTGCTACAGATGGCACCGATATCTATCAAGAGGTTTGCTTCAATGCGGAATTGACTGAGCCGGAGCCTTTGTCAGTGCTAACCTCTTTGCAAGGTGGGGTATTGACTTTGGAGTTGCAAGGGTCAGATTTATATAATATCGAGCTGAACGGCTGGGTATCCCAAACACGGGAATCCAAAGTAGACTTGAACCTTGAAGGAGGTCGAAATACCGTACGGGTATTCACCAATCTGCCTTGTCAAGGAGAGTTTTCCGAGCAATTAATGATACCCTTCAATGGAACGCTTTATCCAAATCCAACTAATGATTCCACCCGAATATGGTTAGACGAAATTCCGTCGAACCTGTCTGTCTCAGTATTTGATTTAGGTGGAGCAGGGGTCGATGTGCCCAATCCGACCTATGAAGGAAATGAATTGGTGTTGGACGTATCTAATCTGTCCACAGGTACCTACATTGTGAAAGTTACAGGAAGCAACTTGGACAAAGTTTTCAAAATTCTTAAGAAATGAAGTACGCTAAAATCTACATATTGTTTTTGGGATTGATGGCCATGTCATGTGGAGGAGATAGTAGTGATGGTCCACCTCCAGGCCCAGGAACGGTGACCTTGGTTTTTCCTGACCAAAACTCAGAATGCACCACGGGGACTGAAATCAGCGACAGCCAAAGCGAAGTAACGTTTGAATGGCAATCCGCTAGCAATGCAGAAGGGTATATTTTGATTGTTACGAATTTGAACACAAATACAAGACAGACCTTACCAACCCAGGCTACTTCTGGAACCTTGGCTATTGATAGAGGGACTCCTTTTTCATGGATTGTAACCGCAACCAACTCTCAGTCTAGCGATGTTTCTACTAGTGAATCTTGGTTGTTTTATAACGAAGGTTCGCAAACCACCTATGCGCCTTTTCCAGCCCAGTTGGTGGAGCCAGTTTCGGGGTCTACAGTAATTCGGAATGATACGGGACAGGTACGACTAATTTGGCAAGGAGCTGATGTTGAAAACGATATTGTTTCCTATGACATCCTATTATCTACTACCAACCCTCCAACGGATAACGTTGGGATGCAAAGTAATTTGGTTTCAGACCTATTGGTCGATGTAGATGCCGATACAGTATATTATTGGCGGGTAATTACAACTGACGCAGAAGGAAGCAGTTCGACTTCTTCGGTCTTTGAATTTAAAGCACTGTAGTTAGGTACCATTGAACTGGTTCATGGTATTTTTTGGCCCCGCAAAAACAAAAGACAGTACCAATTTTTTAGATTGCGCTAGGCGTTCTGATAATTGGGCTTGCTCTTCAGTATTCCACCGACCGAGTACATAATCCACTTGTTTGCCTTTGCCAAAGTCGGCGCCAACCCCAAAGCGAAAGCGAGGATAGGTAGTTGTGCCCAATAGTGATTGAATGTTTTTAAGACCATTGTGACCGCCATCACTTCCTTTTCCTTTGAGACGTAAGGTGCCAAAAGGAAGATTGATGTCATCTGTAATAATCAGTACGTTTTCAAGAGGAATCTTTTCCTTTTCCATCCAATACTTCACCGCTTTGCCACTGAGGTTCATATAGGTAGACGGTTTTAGAAAAAGGATGCTTCTTCCTTTGTACTTGAATGGGGCCACATCGCCCAACTTTTCCGTAGAGAACGAAAAGGATTCTTCAGAAGCCATGAAATCGAGAATATTGAATCCGATGTTATGACGCGTGTTTTCGTATTCCGTTCCAATATTGCCAAGCCCTACAACCAAATATTTTTTCATCGTATCCTGTTCAAACAAAAGTGGTTTTGCACCAAACCACGTTTTGATTTGCTTCCACATAAGGTTTTGTTTACTACAAAAATAAAAAAGCATCCCTCCAATGAAACCACCGGGGGATGCTTTGCTTTATGCGTGAAAAAGGTTATTCCGCAGCAGCGGCTTCCGGTGCAGCTTCACCACCACCTTCAGCAGTTGTTTCCTCTTCTTCTTCCTCTTCATCATCAGCAACCGAAGTTCTAGAGGCTTTCACCTGTACAACAGCAGTGCTTTCTGGGTGAAGAATGTTGTAATCATCATTCAACAAGGTTTCAACCGCAATGGTTCCACCAATTCTTAGCTTGGAAATATCCACAGTAATTTCGTCAGGCAACAAATCCGGTAATGCTTTTACGGATAGTTTACGCTTTCTGAACAACAAACGTCCACCATTTCGAACCCCAGGAGAGTTCCCTTCCAAACGTACTGGAATGTTCATGGTTACAGGCTTGTCTTTGAAAAGCTGGTAAAAATCGATGTGTAGGATTTTGTCCGTCACTGGGTGAAACTGGATGTCTTGCAAAACAGCTTCTAACTTTTCTCCACCTTCCAACTCAATTACCGCTGTGTGGGCATTTGGGGTGTACACTAGGTGTTTGAACGCTAGTTCATCAGCTGAAAAGTGTATTGGTTTTTCCCCTCCGTACAGCACGCAAGGGACCTTTCCAGCATTACGTAAGGCTTTGGTCGAAACCTTGCCCACGCTTTCTCTTTGGGATCCTTTGATTGTAATTGACTTCATAACTTCTGTTATCTATAAACTATTTAAATGTATTCGTATTCTATTTCGATGACTCTGGAAATGATTCCGAGCGTAGTCGAAGGCTACATTAAAAACTTTGATGATATTGAGGTGTTGTGATGAACCCGATGCATAACATCTGAAAAAAGGTTGGCACAACTCAATACCTTTACTTTCGGATGCGAATTCTTCACCGGAATAGAGTCCGTGATAATCAATTCCGAAAGCTTTGATTTCTCTATTTTATCAAAAGCGTCTCCTGACAAAAGACCGTGCGTGGTGATGGCCCGAACGCTCAAAGCGCCTCGTTCAATGACTAAATCGGCAGCCTTTGTCAAAGTTCCTGCGGTGTCTACCATATCATCTACCAATACCACGTTCTTTCCGGTAACGTCTCCAATCAGTTCCATATGCGAAATCACATTGGCTTTGGCGCGTTGCTTGTAGCAAATAACCACATCACTTTCCAAAGCTTTTGAATAGGCATAGGCTCGTTTGGAACCGCCCATATCAGGTGAAGCGATGCATAGATTATCAAGATTCAAGCTTTTCAGATAAGGTAAAAACAAAGTTGACGCGAATAGATGGTCAACAGGTTTTTCAAAAAAGCCTTGAATTTGGTCCGCATGAAGATCCATGGTTATAATTCGTGTAGCGCCAGCGGTTTCCAACATTTTCGCGACCAACTTGGCGGCGATAGGAACTCTGGGCTTATCTTTTCTATCCTGTCGTGCCCAACCAAAGTACGGCATCACTGCCGTAATGTGACGTGCCGAAGCTCTTTTGGCCGCATCCAACATCAAAAGCATTTCCATTAAATGCTCAGGTCCTGGATGGGTCGAACCAATAATAAAGATGCGTGCGCCTCGAATGGATTCTTCAAAAGAAGGTTGAAATTCGCCGTCGCTGTAACGACTAAAATGTACCTTGCCCAAATCAGCACCGTAGTACTTGGCAATATCTTCACCCAAGACTTTACTTTGCGTACAGGCAAAAATTTTCGGTTCTGGAACTTGATACGGCACTACAAACGTTTGTTTCTAAGGATTTTGAATCGCTTTTTCAAAAGAGGTGCAAATTTAAAAATTTATTCCGCTTACTAAAGGATAAATTTGAAAATTTAGTTTTGAGTATAGGAACATTTTTTTAGCTTTGCAGTCCCATTAAAAAAATGGACGTTTTGCCTTGGTGGCGGAATTGGTAGACGCGCTGGATTCAAAATCCAGTTCTTTCGGGAGTGTGGGTTCGATTCCCACCCAAGGTACTTAGAAATCCCTGTAAGCCATAGTGTTTATAGGGATTCTTCATTTAGGGTGTACGTCAATATGTGACTAGCTTGACGGGCTTTCTTTTATCTCCCTCTCTTTTTTGTAAACGTTTCGTACTGATTGGATATAGGTAGTGAACATATCATCGAACTTTTGATAATCAATACTCCCTGCGGACAACATGTTGTAAAAGGTTCCATAATCTATTTCCATCTCACCCCACAACATTTGCTCCTCTAGAATCTTGCGCTCTTGGGTGTGCACCCCAAAGGCCATAATCTCTATTTCGTTTGCCAAGGGCAAGGAACCTACTCCCAGGCAGCTCATATTGAACCCTATATTCCAAATCTTCCCCTGTTCGGTGAACAAGCGTTTGCGCTCACCGTATGATAACGGTTTTGATGGGTCTAGGATATATTCCAACATGCGATGATAGATGTCCGTATCGATTATATCGTTTAGGCCTATCTTAATCATACCTTGGTTCAGTTCATGTATCCTGTGGATGTGTATAGCCATTTCAATAGCCGCCTCAATGGTGTGATCATCACCTCCCAAGCGATTGAGGGAAAGTTTGGCCAACACGGTAGAATTCAGATTAAGTTTTGGAAACTCTTGGGTCAACTGTTTTTTTTGCTTTTTGTCTAATACGTAATTCATGGTATTGATGTTTAGTTATATACTTTTCTTATTTCGTTGATTCTGGAGTATTCTGAGTACAATCTTTCTGCTTTACCTCTAAAGCTCAGTGATTCGTCCTCTACGGTTTTAAGGAAGAACTCAAAGTACAGTGCGTACTCTGCCCCACTCATTTTTGAGAAGTCCACATTAAACAACACCTCTATAGGCTTTGTTCCCCCGCAGTACTCATCAAATGCTCCATCGGTTACTTTCTGCAACCTGTGAATCAAGGTTTGCTGCTTCATCACATTTTCCAAAATGATGATGGCGTTTTGTTTTGAAATCTGGGTTTTCATATTAAAATACTCTGATTAAATTTTCGATACGGAAACAACGGAAACCTTGTGCCTCCATGTCCCAATATGCCAATGTTCTGAGGTTTGGCTTGCGGTCGCCTTTTACGTCACGCAAGAAAACTTCCTGAAGCGTTCCTTTGGCAAATCTTATGCTTCCGTTTACTTTTTTGTAAGTGAACTTCACGACTTTTTTGGCCATTGCTTTTTTAAGCTTGAATACCTTCCATGCTTTGCGCAAACATTCAGAGAATTTCTTTCCGGATTCGTAAAACATTATCCAGGCTCTTTTGAAAATTTCGCTTTTGTAGTTAGAATTTGATTCCATGATTTTGATACTTTGGTTTATAATTACATATCAAATATACATTATAATGTATAATCTTATGTAAATTAATTGTTAATTATTGACATTATGATGTATTCTAACGTTACACTTATACATTTTGAATCAATTTTTTTATTTTTATAACATGATTAGGAGCACAGTAAAGCAGATTTTAAGAAGTAAAGGAATGACCCAAGGTGATTTAGCAGAAAAGCTTGGTACGACACAGGAAACTGTAAGTAGACAATTGGGAGGAAACCCGACCTTAAAAACGCTTACTGTGCTCCTAATCATGTTATAAAAATAAAAAAATTGATTCAAA
>JBCBPD010000110.1:0-12381 GCA_039820925.1 Bacteroidota bacterium
TTTGGATGTACCAGCTGTTTCAATGGCAATAATAAACGATTCTAAGATTGTATACCATCGTTCTTTTGGCATAAAGAGCAAAAAAACGAACGAACCCGTTACCCCTAAAGATCTCTTTGATGCGTGTTCTTTAACTAAAACCCTGTTCTCCTATTGGGTGTTAAAGGAAGTTGATAAAGGCCAGCTTGATTTGGACAGACCCCTTTATCAATACCTACCATACCCGGATATTGAACATGATAAGCGGTATAAACTTATTACAGCGAGAATGGTATTGAGCCATACTTCCGGGTTTCCAAATTGGCGGTTCTTCAATGAAGACCGAAAATTGGATATCAAATTCACACCGGGAACAGAGTTCAATTATTCTGGCGAAGGTTATGAGTACCTTGCCAATGTATTGGCGCATATCAATGGCATTCCCAAAGACAGTATTGAAATCTTAATGAGAAAAGATGTATTCTCATCGTTGGGAATGAATGGTTCCGGGACAGTTTGGGATAAGCGAATAAGCAAACATCGGATTGATGGGCATGTAAAAGGAAAAGTTGATAAAGGTTGGGGAATATCCCCAAGAAAACCAGGATTTTATGCTTCCTATAGCCTTCAATCCAAAGCAAAGGATTATGCCAAACTATTGATTGCGATAATGGAAGGACAAGGGTTGTCTAAAAGAATTAGAGACGAAATGCTTACAATCCAAATCGACTCGAAAATTAAAGAAAGAAAATGGGGTTTAGGTATTGAAGTATTAAAAACAAAAAATGACCAATTGGTGTACAAACATGGAGGGTTTAACAATAATTTTTCTTCGGGATATCTTTTCTCTAAGGATACAAATAATGGGTTTGTGTTTTTTTCCAACAGTGATACAGGATATAAACTAAATGATGTTTTTAAAGATTACTTTATTGAAAGTAAGTAGGTACGAACGAGCAAAATGTATGTGGGTCAACGGTGGTGTTAGCGATAATGCTACGGATACCAATATGAAGAGGGTTTAAACTTTGGTCATTCTTCATTTAGTACCTTAAAACGAACATTTATGGTCATGGGCTATATTGGTCTCACTTTTTGAAAATCTGCACTTTTGTAATTATATTGTATTGGACATTTTCAAGCCTATATGGATGGCATACCCCTATATAAAGAAATCAATGAACTGCATGAACTAACAGGGTCTTCTTTAAAAACAAAAAACCCATTGTTCCATTGCTTTGATATGGTCCAGGCTAATAACTTGAAAGTGAACCATACCGAACCACATCGTACGGATTTCTTTACCCTGGCCCTGAACTTCGGCAACAAGGATCTGTTCTATTCATTGAATGAAAATACCTTTGAAAATCCAAAGAATTTTATCCTTTGCGTGGCCCCTGGACAAATAGCCCAATGGGACAAGCAAGGGGATTGGTTCGGGTACTGTGCTTTTTTTAAAAATGAGTTGTTCCATTTTAACGAGAAAGTCAATTTTCTACAGCAATATCCTTTTTTCAACATCAACGAAACAAATCTGATTCCAGTTGATGAAACCGAATTTAAAAGTTTAAAGTTGATTTTTGAGGAAATTCTAGTCGAGGAACAAAAGAATGACAAATTCAGTTTCGAAATCGTAAAATCTCATTTTCAGACCATTCTATGGAAGGTTAGACGACTTTACGAAAACTCGTTGGACAACAATCAATCAAAAAGAGCAGGGTCGATAATCACTTCCCAATTTCAATATTTGGTCAACGTACATTTTCGTGAAAAGATTGCTGTTGAGGATTATGCGGATTTGCTGAACATTTCACCAAACCATTTGAGCCAGACCATCAAGAAAACCATTGGAAAAACTACGAAATCCATTATTAGCCAAAGACGATTGAACGAAGCCAAATACTTATTGTGCTATACCAATTCCGGAATATCCGAAATCGCTTACCATTTGAATTTTTCCGAACCCACCCATTTCACAAAGTTCTTTAAAAAAGGGGTTTCAAAAACGCCACAGGAATACCGTTCCGAAAAAAGTCTTGTTTAACGGTTCTTGGGTTGTCTGTAATGATTCGCCCTTAAGTTTTCACCAGCCAGTTTTGCCGTTTCGGCTATTCGCTTTTGTCTTGTCCCTGGACGTTTGGCAGTCAAAATCCATTCTAGTATGTTCCTTTTTGAGGATTTTGGGAATTTGTCAAAGTAACTTTCTGCGTTCGGCACTTTTTCCAAAGCTTTTTGAAGGTCAGGTGGTACTACCATATTCTCGACATCATCCAATGCGTTCCACACCCCATTTTCCTTGGCTTTTTCTATTAGTGCCAAACCTGGTGCTGCCATTCGGTTTTCCTTTATCAAACGGGCTACTTTTTCCTTATTGACCCTACTCCAATTACTTTTAGGATTTCTTGGTGCAAAATATTGATAATAGCTCTTGTCATCACGGGAATTCGGTTTGCTATCTACCCATCCAAAGCAAAGGGCTTCATCGACTGCATCGGAATAGTAGATGCTGGGTGTTCCACTATCCTTCTTATAGATGATTAACCAAACTGACTTTTGCGTATCATAATTTTCAGATAGCCACTTTCGCCATTCTGCTATGTCTTTCGCATAGAAATTGTTTTCGTATCCTTCCATATCTTAATTAATCTACCAAGATAATGGTTCTTTGTCCCTGAAAAACCCTCCTGTAGGCCCGTCGTCTGGCAGGGTAGCCGCCCATAAGATGCCATCCACAGCTTCTGAAACTGGTCGCGCTCCCATTTCCGCAGTTCCCTCATAGGTGGCAACAAATCCTGGACAGATTGAATTGACCTTTATTTTATCGCCTGCTTCATTGAACTGTCTAGCCAATTTCACGGTCAATCCGTTCAACGCCAATTTGGAAATCCCGTAAGATGTGACCACAGAAGGGTGAACACCAAGGCCGAAAATCGGGTCACCAAAAGAACCTGCTCCACTTGATATGTTTACAATTCTAGATTGTTCACTTTGTTGTAAGAGCGGATAAAAGCTTTTGACCATTCGCCAAGCCCCAAAGAGGTTAATATCCAAAATGTCTTTGGTTACATTGAATTCTGTTTCGAGTGGATGTACCCCAAAATCAAAACCAGCACCTGCGTTGTTTATCAGAATATCCAATCGCTGGAATCTTTCCTTTACGAATTCAGCTAAATCAGAAACGCTCTTTTCATTTGTGATGTCCAATCCTTCCGCTATGACCAAATTACCATCGGTACTGATTTTCTTTGAAAGTTCTTCGGCTGCCGATTTGTTCCTTGCAGTAATGATGACATCGAAACCTTGCGATGCCAGTTCCCTTGAAATTCCGAATCCTATTCCTTCTTCCCTGCTAACACCAGTTACCAAGGCTATTTTTCTATTTGATTTCATAATATCGTAATGTTATTTGATACTTCAAAAGTACTGTGGACAATGAAGAGCATTGTAACATATATCTTGGTTCGAATGGCAAAAATCTTGGTAAGGAATAATTAAACATCCTACTCAGTTTCATAAAACCAACATTTTAAGGGACATTCTCTGTTTTTGAAAATAGTACAAAATGCTGTTCTTTTAATTGGTCCTTAAAAGAGATGAAATTATGAACCATACATTAGACTATCATAGTATCTGGAATATCTTCACACATTAAGCATTAACAATAAGTTGATTAAATGAAATATGTTTCTGAAATTTTCAACGTACACCAAGCCATAACTCCATCTCGTATTGGTCAATCGTATTTTCAAATCCAACTTGGTTCAATTGTGCAATCTTATCCTTTTGCGAAGAATAGATATTATTTTCTTTATATGCAACAATGTAATTTGACTATCCTAATCTGCTCAGGACAAGGGAAACAAAATAACCTATCTATAATTTCCCATAGTGGAGATTAACCATGTGAGCTACTTCAGCTAAAATGGCACTAAAATCTCATTTTTTTAGTGATACACTTATATCATATTAAACAACACAAAACCGTTTTTGAAGAATAGTAAAAAGTTAAGACCGAAAGCATTGTAAATTTAGTAATTAGATTTAAGTTTGACCTGTTACTATTTAGATGATTTTACAAAAGGGTGACTATGTCAGTAAGGGCTGAAAACTTTTGCGCTATGATTCATGAAACAAAGGTTTCTCTCATATGGATTACCAATAAAAACGGATTGCGAGTTGCTTTCACAAATTTTGGACAACGCCTTGTTTCTCTGTTTGTTCCGGATAAAGATGGTAAACTTGATGATATAGTTCTTGGCTTCGATACTATTGATAAGTACGTCAATTCAATAGATAATTATTATGGTGCCATAATTGGAAGATACGCCAACAGGATAGCAGATGGTACTTTTAGTTTAAATAGTAAAATTTATGAATTGGAAGTTAACAATGGTGCAAATCATCTCCATGGGGGCAGCAGAGGTTTCCACAATCAGGTTTGGAACATAGATGAAATCACGGATAGTAGTATCTGTTTTTCGAAGGTTTTTGGGGACATGGAAGAAGGTTATCCCGGTAATCTATTAGTCAAAACAAGTTATGAACTTACCGACGATAATGAACTTATCATCAACTACGTTGCTGAAACTGATAAGCCAACTATTGTCAATTTAACACATCATTCATTTTTCAATCTAAAAGGTGAAGGGCTTGGAGATATAAATGACCATGTTTTATACATTAATGCTGACAATTATGTACCTGTAAATAAGAATTCAATACCTAGCGGAAAGATTCTATCTGTGAAAAATACACCCTTCGATTTTACTAAAGAAAAAACAATTGGTCACGATATATTTAAAGAAAATGAACAATTGCGGTTTGGAAATGGTTACGACCATACCTTTGTTTTGAAAACGCCGACATCAAATGATGAATTGGCTTTTGCGGCTAGAGTGTTTGAACCTGTAAGCGAAAGAGTACTGGAAGTGTTCACAAATGAGCCAGGTATGCAGTTTTATTCAGGTAATTTTTTAGACGGGTCAACAATAGGAAAATCAGGTATTAGATATCAAAAAAACGGAGCTTTTTGTTTGGAGACTCAACACTTTCCTAATAGTCCAAATACTGTAGGTTTCCCTACGACCAAACTAAACCCGGGAGAAACTTATAATTCAGTTTGTATTTATAAGTTTTCAATTAATGGATAATGCGGATAAATTGCTTATCCATGCAATCGGTCTTTCTTGATTTCCTGTTTTGTTTTATCTAGCTTACTTTTAAGAGATTTTTTTGGGATGATCAATCTCACCAAAGCAAAGCATAAACCACTGTCAAGACAATCATGATTACAAAGGCCCCAACATTAAATAACGGACTTGTCTTGAACGTTTTATTGGATATGGCAATGCCCTTTAAATCATCCTTTCCTCTATTTTGAATGTAGCTTGCCAGAGCAATTACCAGCATTGTGCCCAGACAGGTAAGTCCCATTTGATCCATCCATGGCAAAGTTGGGAACAACGGTTCCAGCCCACTGCCATCCACCCAACCTTTTGGCCCGACCTTAAAGAACATGGCCATGGGTATGGATAGCAAAGCCCCTATGATGGCTCCACTGTTTGTTGCTTTTTTCCAGAAAAGCCCCAACAGGAAAACGGCCAAAATACCCGGACTTACAATTCCGGTGTATTCCTGTATGAACTGGAATGCCTGATCGAGCCCATCAAGTAAAGGGGCGATTACCACGGCAATTGCCAAGGCCGCGGCAGCCGACAAACGGCCCATATTGACCGTGGTGCGATCACTTGCGTTCTTGTTAAAATATTGTCGATAGATATCCATGGTGAAAATTGTCGAGGTGGAGTTCAACATTGAGGCCAGTGAAGATACAATGGCCGCTGCCAAAGCTGCCACGGCAACTCCTTTAAGGCCAGTGGGCAAGAACTGCATCAGCCATGGATATGCCTTGTCCGATGCACCAAATGAAGGTAAATTGGTCACGCCCTGTTCCCCTAGGTTTGCCAACATCTGGGGGTCGTTTACAATGATGTAGGCAGCAATACCCGGTATAACGACCACCAAAGGGATGATCAGTTTTAAACCAGCGGCAAAAAGAATACCTTTCTGTGACTCGCGCAATGATTTGGCTGCCAAGGTTCGTTGTATGATGTACTGGTTGAAGCCCCAGTAATATAGATTGGCCACCCACATGCCACCGACCAAAACCCCAATCCCGGGCAGGTTGATGTATTCAGGGTTGGTCCTGTCCAATATCATGTCAAAATGGCCTGGGGCTGCTTCAAAAATATTCTGGAGTCCGGCCATGGGGCCATTACCACCCGAAGCACTATCCAAGGCCAAATAAGTGGTCACCAATCCTCCGAGTACCAAAAATACCACTTGGATAATATCTGTCCAGGCCACTGCGGACAACCCTCCATATAACGAATAGGCTGCTGAAAAAAGTGCGAGCCCAATAATGGCATAGGTCATATTGACCCCAAGGATGGTCTGTAGGGCCAACCCGCCTAAATAGAGCACCGAAGTAAGGTTTACAAAGACATAGAGCGCAATCCAAAACACGGCCAGAATGGTCTTCAAATTTGTGGAAAAACGTTTTTCAACAAACTCTGGGATGGTGTACAGTCCCTTATCAATAAATATGGGCAAGAAATATTTTCCAACCACCAACAGGGTTACGGCACCCATCCATTCGTAGGAAGCAATACCAAGACCGAGGGCAAAACCAGAACCGGACATTCCTATAAACTGTTCGGCTGAAATATTGGCCGCTATCAGTGATGCACCGATGGCCCACCAAGGTAGGGACCGACTTGCCAAAAAATAATCCTCTGCATTTTTTTCATGCCCTTTTTTCGTTCTTGAGACCCAAAGACCTATTATTAGGATCGATAGGGCATAGACTATAAATACAAGGTAGTCCCAGAATTCAAAATTGTTTTCCATATAGTAGCTATTTGGTTAGTTGTTGTTCCTTATTTTCTGCTCCCATTCCCAGGCCGAGCCAATGGCTTCGTGTATACTAAACCGGGCTTTCCAACCCAATATCCCATTGGCCTTGTCAATATCGGCATAGGCAGCTATGACATCCCCTTTTCGACGTGGGCCTATTTCGTAATCCAGCCTTATCCCCGATGCCCGCTCAAAACAGGAAATGACCTCAAGAACGGTTTGGCCCTGGCCAGTTCCAAGATTGAACACTTCATAAATGTCCTCGTTAACGCTCTGCATATGCCGTTGAAGGGCCATCACATGTGCCTTTGCCAAATCAACCACATGGATATAATCCCGTACACAGGTTCCATCAATCGTAGGGTAATCGTTACCAAAAACGGTAAGCTTATTATGTACACCCATCGCGGTCTGGGTAATAAACGGCACGAGGTTTTGGGGAGTGCCCAAAGGCAATTCCCCAATTTCCAAAGATCCATGTGCTCCTACCGGGTTGAAATAGCGGAGTACCACTGCCGATAACTTGTCACTGCTCTGTACGGTGTCCCATAGTATTTCCTCTCCGATCTGTTTTGTATTTCCATAGGGTGAAGTTGCTTTCTTTAATGGAGCATCTTCGTTGATGGGCAAAGAATCAGGTTCCCCATATACCGTGCAGGAAGAACTGAAGATAAATGGAACCTGCCGGTTGAGCGTTTCCACTTCTTGAAGCAGATATATGAGTGAGCTAAGGTTGTTGTCATAGTAGAGCAGGGGCTTGGAGACACTTTCACCCACGGCCTTGGAAGCCGCAAAGTGTATGATGCCATTGATTTCCCTGTAATTGTGGAAAAGGGATTTTACCGCCATCCGGTCGTTAAGGCATACCCGTTCAAAGATTGGCCGTTTGCCTGTGGCACGTTCGATACCCTTCAACACTTCCATGGTTGAGTTTGATAGGTCGTCGACCACCATTACCTTATGACCTACTTCCAAAAGTTCCACCACTGTATGAGAACCTATATATCCAAGTCCCCCTGTGATCAGTATCATGTCAATTGTTTTTTAAATATTCTTGTTTTCCCAAGACCGTTCTAAATCCGAGGTGTTCCGCCCCCGAGTCGATACTGGTAGCCATACGCGCACTGATTCGGTAGCTGGCACAATAACTTTCACTACATAAAAAGGACCCTCCTTTTATAACTTTTTCCGGTTGGTACGGATTATTGGGATTGAAGGAATTATCCGCACCTTTGGGGTTGACCGAAACATCTTTTGAAGCGGCCACTTGATAGTGGTCCGTATTATACCAATCACTTGTCCATTCCCAAACGTTCCCAGCCATGCCGTACAAACCATAAGGGTTGGAAGGATACTTTTTTACGGGCGCCCTTAGTTCAAAACCATCTTCCAAGGTGTTGTTGACAGGGAATTCACCCTCCCAGGTATTGGCGTGTTCACTAAGTTGGTCAAACTCGTTCCCCCAAAAGAAAATACTTTGGTCTTGGTCTGCACGAGCGGCATATTCCCATTCAGCCTCGGTGGGAAGTCTTCTTCCCGCCCATTCGCAAAAAGCCAGGGCATCTTCATAGGCGATTTGGACGACAGGATGACTTTCCTTTCCACTGATCGAACTATCGGGGCCATTGGGATGTTTCCAATTTGCACCAATTTTCCATTCCCACCACTGAGAGTAGTCGTAAAGGTTGGGCAAACTGTTCTTTGTCTTTTTGAATACAAGGGCTCCAGGTTGTAATATGGAATCATTGGGTCTTTGGGTATCTGGAGGCAGTTGTTTTTTCATTTCTTCCCAGTTGATCTGACGTTCCGCGACCGTTATGTACCCTGTTTCCTTCACAAATTGCGCAAAACGCTCGTTGGTTACCGGGTGTTCATCCATGAAAAAACCATCCAATGCTACTCGGTGCCTTGGCCTTTCGTGTGACATCGCCAATGTATCATGTGCTACTGCCCCTTGAAAGAACTTCCCGCCAGGGACCCAAACCATTCCCTCAGGGGTTTCAATATCCGTTGGTTTGGAAATGATAAGTTCCAGATCCAAGGGACGCAGGGATTGTCCATATTCTTTCTTTGGGCCCTGCTTGCAGGTTATTGCGGGCAAAACAATGGCCGTTCCCAAAAAAAGAAGGAACACGTGTCCAATCACCCTTTTTCCCATCCCATTCATTTTTATTTCATTTTTTTTGTTGAGTCCCTCAGCACCAGTTCGGGTCGAAGGACGATTCTTTTGTTTTTCCTTTGCGGGTTGATGATTCTATCCCCGATCAATTGGAAGGACATACGTCCAATTCTCTCTGCATGCTGGGACACCACGCTCAAGGCAGGATTGGAAACCCGGGCCATTGGCCCATTGGTAAAACCAATTACGGATGCTTTTTTGGGCACTTGATGGCCCAATTGTTGCAAAGTGTTCAAAGCGTGGATGGCGGAAAGTTCATCCGCTGCCAAAATTCCATCAAAACTGTGCTCGATCATCAATCGCGGAAAGGTTTCCCTAAAGGCGGTATAGTCATTGAATTCAATGGAAAAAGGAGCCATTGATTGGTCCCCAATGGACTTGAATGCCGAGAGATAGCCTTCCTTGCGAGAGCGTCCTACGCTCGTATTAGCAATCGGTGACAAAAAGGCAATTTTTTTGCACCCGGTATCGTGCATGTATTTCGTGGCCATGGAGGCCCCTTTGAAATCGTCAATGGTCACGGAATCGATGGGCAGTTCCCTGTGGACCCTGTCGAACATCACCATAGGCAATCCGTAATTCAATATTCTTTTAATGTTGCTGTAGTCATTCGATTTTTGCGTTTCCTTTGAAAAAGAAATCAGAATCCCATCTACGCTATGGTTTATCAATGACAACAGGTTTTTGCACTCGCTCTTTTTCCGGTCGTTGGAAAAGGTGACCAAGATGGTGAATCCATGTCTTGACGCCTCTTTCTCTATTCCATGCAATACCTTGGCAAAAAAATCATCGATCACGTTGGGAACTATGACCCCAATAGTCCGGGTCGTTTTGGATTTCAGGCTGCGGGCATGGTGATTGGGGACATAGCTCAAGGCTTCGGCGGTTTCACGAACCCTCCTTTTCGTTGTTTGGCTTATTTCAGGACTGTCACTGAGCGCTTTCGATATCGTGGACGGCGAAACCTTTAAAAACTGCGCCATTTCTTTTATGGTGGTCATCTTGTTCATCTTAACTGGTTTTCAGGCTGTAGTGCTCATCTGAAAGTTCTCTTAGGGCATTTGCCGCTTGCTCGGCGGTAATATCCCGTTGAGGGTTTGCAAACATCTCGTAGCCTACCATGAATTTTTTTATCGTTGCCGACCGCAGTAGTGGCGGATAAAATGACATATGAAAATGCCATTCTTCGTGGTCCTCATTGTCGGTTGGTGACTGGTGTATTCCCATAGAGTAGGGGAACGAAGTCTCGAACAAGTTATCATACTTGGTGGTCAATTGCTTTATCATATTTGCAAAGCTGGTTTTTTCTTCATTGCTCAGAAGGCCAATATGCTGTAAGTGCTTTTTTGGTGCTATCATTGCTTCATATGGCCAGGTGGCCCAAAAGGGAACAAGCACTATAAAATTTTCATCTTCAAAGAGAATTCGTTCTTGTTTTTGTGTTTCTTGTTTCAGATAGTCCCCTAATAAGCTTCTGCTATGTTTGTTCCAATATCGCTTTTGATGGATTGTTTTCTGCGCAACCTTCTCTGGGATTGATCTTTGCGACCATATTTGTCCGTGCGGATGGGGATTGCTACACCCCATGATAGCACCCTTGTTCTCAAAAATCTGTACATGGTTAATATCTTCCATGCTTCCCAGAGTTTTGTATTCGTGCTGCCAGAGTGTGATTACATTTTCAATAGCCTCCATACTCATAAGAGGTAGCGTCAAAGAGTGATTAGGTGAAAAACAGACGACCTTACAAATCCCGTTTTCTCCTTTGGCCATTAGAAGCCCATCCTCAAAAGCTTCAGTGGGAGTGTCTGCCTTTAAGGCTGAGAAATCATTTATGAAACAATATGTTGAGTCATATTTGGGGTTGGTTGAACCATTGGCCCTTGTATTTCCTGGGCATAAGTAGCACTTTTCGTCATAGCTCGGTTTTTGTTCTTGACTTGGCTTCTCCTGCTTCCCTTGCCATGGCCTTTTGGTGCGATGTGGTGAGACCAAGACCCATTCACCAGTCAGAATGTTGTATCTCCTATGGGGATGTTCACTTAAATCTAATGTCATGTGATATTAATTAAATGGGTTCCTTCACTAGGTACCGTTTTGAAAGAGGTGAGCTCGATATTGAAAACTTCCTTGTAAGCTATGGACGCTTTTTTGACAAACGAAGCCACGGCATCTTCATGTATAAGATTAAGGGTACAGCCCCCAAAACCACCACCCATCATTCGAGCTCCCAATACGTGGGTCTCGTTTTTGGCAAACTCTACTAAAAAGTCCAACTCCGGGCAGCTAACTTCATATTTTTTGCTTAATCCTTCATGGGTCTGGTACATTAATGAACCTACTTTTTCAAGGTTATTGTCATTTAAAGCTTCAACAACAACAAGCACCCTCTGCATCTCTTCAATAACATAACTACAACTGTCGTAAAGAAGCTGTCCTAATTCCTGTTTTGCTTGCATCAGCATATCCGCAGTTACGTGTCTGAATGATTTTTCAATATGAAAACGTCTGGCCAACAACTCAATTCCTTGTTTGCATTGGTCTCTTCGAACATTATATTCGCCCGTAGAAAGGTTATGGGTGACGTTGGTGTTTAGTAGTAATAGACAGTAAGGAGCTAGGGCAATGGGAATCTCCTCGTATGCCAAAGAGCGGCAATCCAAAAACAGCATGTGGTCTTTTTTACCCATGACCGAAGCAAATTGGTCCATGATACCACATTTGGTGCCCACAAAATTATGTTCAGCACGCTGCCCAATCAGTATCAACTGCCATTTATCCAGCCCTAAATTGAATAATTCATTCAGGCCAAAGGCTAGGCCGCACTCCAAAGCAGCTGATGAACTTACCCCGGAACCTACCGGCACCTTACTTTCAATTTCGCAATCAAAACCGGCAAGACCGTCCGTTAAGTTCTGTATTTCGCTAACAACCCCAAGAACATAATTATGCCATCCCTCAGTGCCTCTATCAAAACAATTCAGGTCAAACACCAAAATGCTGTCAAAACCTTTACTCTTTACTGTGCAGCGGTTTTCGCTACCATTTGCTCTCATTGTAAAATAGATATATTTATCAATGGCAGCTGGCAGCACATACCCATCATTATAGTCGATATGTTCACCTATCATATTAATTCGACCTGGTGAGGCTATTTTTATTCTAGTTTTTGTTTTTGAAGTGTTCATTTGGAACGTACTCTTTTCTTATGTATGTCTTGAAAAAAAGGCTTAATCAATTCCGCCATAGCAGGAATACTTCACATTGATGTATTCATCCAAACCGTATTTGGAACCTTCCCTACCAAA
>JBCBPD010000111.1:0-12249 GCA_039820925.1 Bacteroidota bacterium
AACAAGCTTTACCATAAAATTTGAACAACAAGGCAAAAAAAAGAGAAGGTGTTAATTCCCTTCTTTCTTTTCTTTTGAAATAGATGGCAACCTAAATGAATAAATATAATGAACACCTGTTGTGAGTACCTTTTGCATGTGCCTTTCTACGAGTATGGGGTTATGCTGCGTATGGTAAATTGCTAACTCAGGAAAAGCAACAGGTTTTATATTTATTCATTTAGGTTGCCATCTATTTCAAAAGAAAAGAAAGAAGGGAATTAACACCTTCTCTTTTTTTTGCCTTGTTGTTCAAATTTTATGGTAAAGCTTGTTAAAAACTAAGAGAAAACTATTTGTTGTCTGTAGAAAAACCCTAGTTTCAATAAAAATGCCGTGTACATTGCTTTTCAATCCGATATTATTGAGCAATCCTTTTTCCGGAAATTGTTGGAAATTGAAAGCACCATACCTACAGTAAATAAATACTAAAACCACACCAAAAAAATGGTACTAAAAGTAGTAATCGTAGAAGATGAAAAAGGAAGCAGAGAAGCGCTAAGAGCTTTATTAGAAGAGTTCTGCGATGATGTCAAAGTGATAGCCTCGGCCGACAGTGTTAGCGAAGCCATCAAAGTGCTTTCCGTATTCAGTCCAGATGTCGTGTTCCTGGACATTGAACTTAAATCTGGGGAAGGTTTTGATATTTTGAGACAAATCAAGGAACCTAGCTTCGATGTTATCTTCACCACCGCTTTTGAAAAGTATGCTATTAAAGCCATAAAGTTCAGTTCGTTGGATTACCTACTTAAGCCAATAGACCTGGATGAGTTGAAAGGAGCCGTTGCGAAAGCCAGACATCAGCGCGATACTAACGTATACCGACAACAGATTCATACCTTAATGCAGAATTTGGGCAAAGAACCCTACCAACAGCAAAAAATCTGTTTGGCGACAACCTCAGGTATGGAGTTCATCGCTATTAAGGACATTATTTTTTGTAAAGCCGATGGTTCTTACACTTCTTTCATTTTAAACGATGGAAGCTCCCTTTTGGTGAGCAAACACCTAAAGGAATAAGAGAACTTGCTCTCGGAACATCTTTTTATGCGGGTTCACAATAGCTACGTCATCAACCTACGCGAGGTGAAAAAGTACATCAAATCCGATGGGGGTTATATCATTATGAGCAATGATATGCACGTTAGCATTTCACCGCGAAAGAAAGATGACCTTATCGATTCCATGAAAAAAATCTAAAGACTAAGGCCCGCAGCGCCCTTTTTTTGGAGCAAAAACATAGGTGGTGTTTCCGTATTTCCATTTACCGGCCATCAGATTTTGGATATTGATAGGATAATATCCTTTTTGACCCATATAGTCCGTGACTTCCAAGACAAACGAACCTTGGCTTTCCATGATTTGCCAAGTTCCAGAATTTTTGGATACTCCGGCTCCAGAAGCCATACTGTCTTCGGTGCTGGTATGTTTTGTTCCCTTTACGACAAAAGAACCTTCGTAATCATAAAAGTACGTGCCATCTGCACAGAAATCCACATAGGTTAATGAACTTGCATTGGAGTCAGACATAATCGATGAACCGGTGTAAATCACCAACTGTCCATTATCCACATATTCTTTTAAACGTTGCAGGTTGTCGCTTTGCGCAGTGGCGACATTGAAGAGGAGGGTAAGCACAAATACCCACTTCCCTCTACTGAGAATCAACTTTTCCATTTTTATGTATTGGGTTTGTTAAATAGGGAAGTGATTCAAAAATACAAGTTTAGAAACGGGCCACCTCAAAACACTCCAGAATTTTTCGAAACGGATTCCTTTTAATTTTTCAATCGCAGTTGATGAGGACTCGTTTTTGGGATTCGCTCAATCAAATCCCGTGCTTCCAAATCCAGTTTAACGGATACCACATACCATAAGACCTTTCCGTCAAAAGTTTCTGTGAGTTGGTCAACGGCCATATCCCCCAACTTCTCAAAAGTTATGGTTCCGTGTTCCTCAATAGTGTTTAAAATAAAATCCTTGATAAAGTCGTAACGGCGTTTCAAAATATTAACCCCGGTCTTACCCTGAGGGTGTAGCGTGAGAATGCGTTCTTCTTGATTCTTGGCCATTGGGTTGTTTTTTCCAAGATACCAATTTTCTTATTGTCGAACCACCTTACCTCCGCTGGACGTGTTTTGTTGCACAATTTCTGCATCACCTTTATAATACAACACCGCATCTGACGAAGCCGAAACCGTAATCTTTTCCGAAACGGATAAAAAAGCCCTGCTGTCGGATGATAAATCGATGTTCAGTTCTTGAACCGACATGCTAAAATCCTTCAAATCGGCATCCGAACTCAAACGAGCATTCATTTGACCCACAGTACCAGTGGCATAAAACTCCGCATCGGAGGTTAGCCTAAGTTCAGCAAAATTTGCAGTGAGTCCACCATCATAATCCGAATCAGAGGTCAGACGAATATCGGCGGTATCTACTTCCGCAAAAATGCTGGCTCTGCTACCTGAAGTGCATTCGATTTTTAAATCATTCGCTATAATGTCTCCATCAAAATAGGCATCCGAGGTCAACTCGATAGCAACGTTTTCAGTATCCAGAGGAGTATCTAGTAAAATTGATGAATCAGAGGTTAGTTTAAAACTATTGATATCTGATGTTACGATATACAAATTGAGGGTTTCCTTTCCCTTAATCCGGACATTGTTGGCCAACCCAACTGAAAGCTTTCCATTGCGGTGTACTACTTTGATTTTTTCAAAAAGATTCTGATTGGCTTCAATGCGGACGCTAGATGCTACATCAGAAAAAGACACATAGGTTTTAAACCCTGAGGAAACTTCCAAGGCGGTAAAATCATTGATGTCATAATCACGACTTTCGATTTCTGAAGAAACGCGAATGGTTTCTTGGGTACAAGAGGTAAAACTGCCCGTAATCGCAAGGCACAGTAAAAAATAAATAACTCGTTTCATGCTGTTTGTTTTTTATTGAAGTTGTTGATAATGCTTTAGAATATCAGTGTACATCTCCTCTTCCAAAAACCTTGGAAGTTCCATTCTTCTATTTCACAAATACTTACATTAAATCCCTTTCCAATTGCAATACGGGTTTCCAATGAAAATTAATGGGCGACCACTCTTCGTGATGAACCAATTGCGCGGTGCGAATAAAGACTTCACCGTTTTGGGAAAATACATGACGTGTTTGTATGCTTGAACGTCCGCTGAAAATTTCGTTTTTTGATTTATTGGTCATTGTTCAAGTGTTTTTTATATCGGTTTCTACCCATATTGAAAATTCCCACTTTCACGGTCATTCCAGCAGAAAAACCGTTAATGTTCTTGATTACATCTGGGTCTAAATCCAACCGTGTGGAAAAGCGATAACGCATCCCTACCTCCAATTGCACATATCGTGATAGATTGTAGAGCATGTTCACCCCTGGCTCGATAACAAAAACCTCATCCCACTCATCACTAGCTGTATCTATCTCCACGTCGTCAGCACGACTGTCTATTAAAACAGCTCCACCTGCTCCCATAGTCACAGGAAACGAAAGATTAATTTTAGAATCCCCAAAGAGTATGGGTTCAACATGAAGTCCGGCGTAGCCTCCGGCTAAATCCAAAGTCTCAAAGTTTGAGACCTGCAAATCTTGTTGGGAATAGAAACCTACTGCGATAAAACCGACCTCAAACTGACGATTGGCTACGTAGGCCACGCGAAAAGCGCCATGAAAGGTGCTCTTCCCATCAATTTCACCTAAGTATGTCCCCAGCCCTAGATATACGCCGTGTACTACGTTACGACGGTCGTTGAATTCAATGTAATCTTCTGAAGTATCAGAATCTTCTTGTGCCCATCCAACAGAGCTTCCCAAAAGAGTGAGCAAGTATAGGAATAGGATTGGTTTGTTCATTTTGAATGGATTGTTTGCCTTAAAGACAACTCGTTTTTTGAAAGGTTGCATATGCGCTTGTTTTTGATTGATTTTTAATCGGAAATGATGACGATACCCTTGATTCCATTGACAGAAAAGTCTCCTTTGATTCCGCTACCGTACGAAGCAGAAACTTCCCTTATTTTTTTACCAGGATTGGTCACCACGCTTTTTACATTTTTAAAGGATTTGGGGACACGAAGCAGACCTTGTTCCATGGTCGCTTCAAAATTGAAGGATAAACCAGATATGTCAATTTTGATTTCTGAAGACTCTTGTACGATATCGATTTCAGGATTTACTTCTAAAATTTCACCTATCTCGACCTCAGCTACTCGGAGGGTTAAAAACAACTTGGAGCCTACTCTATGTATTTTCCCATTGGAAAACTTGAAGTCACCGCGGAGTGTTTTTACCTCGTCGACCACCAGTTCATCTTTACTGGAATACACTTCAAGATTGGAAACATTACCCAAGTCAATTTCACTACCGCTACTGATTATTTTGAGTTTCCCCGCTGATTTGATATCGATGGTTCCATTGCTCATTTTTACGTTACCATAATCCGCACCACGGCAGTTTAACTTTCCGAACCGGATGTCTGCTTTAAAGGCAGATATTTCGTCATTAATCCACAAATCACCGTGCTGCACATCAGCTTCCAAATCGCCTTCCCATGAAGCAAGAACCACATCTCCGAATTTATTGGTCACTTTTAATTCCGCAGAAGCGGGAAGGTATACCTCGAAGTCTATGGTAACATTGGTCTTGTCAAAGTCAAATGGATTTGCCTTGTTGAAATACCGGGCAAAAAAGCCGGAGCTTCTTTCCAAAATTTTAGCGGATACTTTCACATAATCTCCTGCTGTAGTGACTTCAGGTTGAATACGGTCCAACAACTTTTTGGCGTTTTCATCCTTTCGATGACTCACCGAAACGTTTATCGCAATCTGAACCTGCTCTTTGTCCCATCCATTCACCACTACGTTGCCATACTTGTTTTCGATATGCACGGTTCCTTGCGATGAAACGTCATAAGAGCGCTTCCAGTCCTTGGTAAGTTGCGTTTGGGCACAAAGACCCAAGGGCAGTACCAAAAAGAGTATCGCGCACAGATAATTATAAAAGATAGCCTTCATCATGGGTGTCATTTTTCGAAGCATTAATCTGTCGTAAAAGGTTCTCAATAAGTTCAATGCGCTTTTTGTAGTTGTCCACTATCGCTTCCAACACACGCTCATTGTCCAAATTGTTTTGCATTTCCTTTTTCAGGAGATCGTACTCAGCATCCAATTCATCCATAAAGGAGAGAAACTCTTCTTTATCAGATGCAGTCAAGCGTGGATGTTGCTGAATTAAATTCACTTGATGGGTTACCAGCTGCTTATAGTGCATATCGATTTCCATCAATTCTTGAGAGGCAAAACCAGCTTCCGTATCGAATTGCGGTTGGAAAAACCACAATGCCGCCGTTAGGGATAGCGCCAAAAGCACTGTCACCGATGCCGCTACACGAACCAAAGGCTTTTTCCAAAGCGGAATTACCTTTTTCTCCGGCTGGAGTTCTTGTGATATGCTCGACCATAACTTGTCTTTGTCCAAAGACTCGTCGTCAAACGCCTTTCTATTTTTTTGGATGTACTCTTCTAAATTGTCCATTACATCTCATTTATGATTCCTATTAATTTTCGCTTCGCCCGATGGTATTGTGATTTGGATGTCGATGTGCTGATGTCCAAAATCTCACCAATCTCCACATGGTCATACCCTTCTATCAAATACAGGGTGATGATTTGGCGATAGCCTTCAGGTAGTTCGGCAATACCTTTTTTTATTTTTTCTACTTGAAGGGGTTGATTTACATCATTTGGCTCTTCTGGAACGGCCTCGTCTGATACTTCCGTGGAAACAAAAACCATACGCTTGCTCCGTAAAAAGTTGATGCTCCGATTTACCACAATTCTTTTGAGCCAAGCTCCAAAAGTGCTCTCAAAACGAAAGGAGTCCAATTTTTTGAAAGCTTCCACAAAACTTTCCTGCAAGATATCCTCCGCATCTTCCCTCGAGCTCAACAAGCGGTATGCGGTATTGAACATAGCATCCACATAGAGGCTATACAGCTGGTACTGGGCGTTAGAGTTTCCAGCCTTACTTTGCTCTATTAAAGCTTGATGGGTTATGCGAACGTTTGCTTCCAAAAATTGCAATCGGTTATCCAATGCTAGCCAAAATTATATGTATTTCAACTATCCTAAAGACAACCTAAAAAAGAAAGGGTTGCACCTGTCAGAAACTTTTTCAAAAATCTTATCCAAAAGGACAATTGAAAGGAGTTACTGTGGGGACAACCCTATTAATTCAAGGAAAGGGGTTATTCCGAAGCAAGGGGAGTGAAGACCTCAAAAGTGGTATTGAGGGTCCCGGGTGAAGTAGTGTCATCAAAAATGGAAACCAGATAGGAATATTGACCTGGGCCCAAAGGGGTTTCTCCGACAAAGTCGGTGGGTTGGGCTACATATTCTTTTCCATCGACCATGGCTTTGACATAACCATATTCATAGGCCGTATCAAAAACATAAAAAGAGGAAGATTCTCCGGCAAGCACAGTTCCTACCTCTTGGGTCATTAAAATGACCTCTTCAAAATCAAAATTGGTAGTGTTGGTAATTCGTACTTCAACCGCATTGGTTGGGGTTCTTAAATCGGTAGTTTCGGTATCTGCTTCGTCACAACCAAAGAAAGTCAAAAACAAAAGCGAGCAATAATATGATTTTTTCATAGCACAGAACTTTTTTCTTTTCAAATTCGAGAAATAGCACCCAAAATCCATTGACCAAAGTCAAAAAGGGATTCTGTTAAGCCCTTTTTTTGATTCGGCTAAGCGTCTCTGGTTTGATACCCAAATACTGTGCAATGTAATATTGGGGCACTTGATTGATGATTTCCGGCTTATGTGAAAGCAACCACCTGTAACGTTGCTCTGGGGTTTGGGCCAGCAAACGAACATACATTTGGTCCAGTTCCGTATACTTTTCAGTTTGCCAATGGTTCGAAAACTGCTCTAGGTTTTTGCTAAATCCTATCAGACATTGCAAACGCTCATAAGGCATGACCAAAAGCTCACAAACTTCAATAGCCTGTATTCGCAAAGATTCGTTTCTCTGCTTGTTGGGCCGTGCGAAGAGTCCCATAAAATCTCCCGTCACAAAGAAATTCTGGATAAACTCTTCCCCTTCCTGCTGAACATATTGTCGCAAAATACCGCCGTTTACGAAGCCGATGTAGTTGCTTCTACGTCCGTTTTTTATCCAAAACTCTCCCTTTTCCAAACGAACGGTTCTGAAGAGTTTCGAAAAATCCTGAAACATTTCATCATCCAAATGAATGACTTTTCTCAACTCTTTTTTAATCAAATCCAGTTGCATGGCGTTCGTTTAAAAGGTTGTACCCAAAACTTGGGCCGTATTTAGAGAGGATATCCCAGAGAGTTCACTTATGGGGTGGGATTCCTCCTTTCCATATTGGGAAAGGGTTACTTTTTTATGGATGGTAAAAAGCCATTGGGGATAGCTTCTTCGGGTAGTTCTTGTTTTCATTGTGTTGTTATTTAAGGTTAGGGAATTAGAGGGCACATTGAAAACATGCCCTCTTTTGGTTTATTTCTCGAGGGCCTGCTTGAGCAGTTCCATCCCCCGGGCATTGGTTTTATCCATTTCTTTTTTGGCTCCAAACAACCACATGAACAAGGCATCCACCGTACCAGATTCCAAGTGGAAATCTTGAGTGACTTTGGTGCCATTTGAAGTGTTCTCAAAAGTGTAGTCAAAAGTCGGAGTTGCTTTAAAGGGTTTTTCAATGGTGCAGGCCATACCAATAAAGTTGCCTTCGTCGATTTTCACGATTTCTTGGTAACCAAGGTCTTTGCCTTTATTGCCTTCCCAGTGGTATTGGGCGCCAACGGTTCCATCCGTTCCCTTTACGGTTGTTTTTTGCGATGGGTCTGCTTCCAGAAAGGGAGACCACTCCGGGAAACGTTCCAGATATTTCACCATCTCAAAAGCTTCTTGCTTGTCAACATTTATCGTCACGCTTTTGGAAATATCGATGGTTTTCAATTTGCTGGAGCTTATCAATCCAATGGCGATAAATCCAACGATCAGGGCTGCAATTGCTACTAGTATCATTTTTAGTTTCATTTTAAAGGATTTTCATTGTTAGGATTCCATGGGGATAATGTCGCGTACTTCAACGGTGCCGCCCATATGAAGAATTGGACAACCTTTGGCCATGGTAACGGCCTCTTCCATGCTTTGGGCTTTGACAATCATGTTGCCGCCCATGGTATATCCTTCAGAAATATGGATGCCTTCTTGTGTAGAAGTATCCGCCGCAATTTGGATACCTTCAAAACCCAGTTGATGGGTGGAATCCAATTTTTCTTGAATGGCGATGTTTCCAATAAAGGCACCCCAAGCTTGACGCTGTTCGGACAAATCTGCTTCGGTGGGTTGATACTCCGGATTCGGTGAATACCGGAAAATCATCATGTAGTTTTTTAATGTACTCATTGTATCAGTTTTTAGTGGTTAAAACTTTCTGATACAATATTAGAGTCCGCCTTTCAGGATTTTCTTGACCTATGACAAGAAAACGGACCAATTAAAAAAACGAGCGCTATTTGCTCTCTAGCAGCTTTCTATAAATACAGAGGTGAAGAAAAATAATCGTAGCAGGTGCAAAGGCTGGAATAAAACAAAATGGAAATTCGGTAAGGATTTCAACGCCAATACCTCCTTCGTCAATTGACTTCTTGGTATACCAAAAGGCCATGAACGAAGTCAGAAGGATATCGAACAGACCAGCCGTGTTCCAAAGCCAAGTATAGGTTTTCGCATTTGGTAGCTTTAGTAGGTTCATGCGATACACTCCAATACTGGTTAACGCAATGGCAATATCTCCAAACCCAGCAAATATGGAAAAGAGTGGTGGTACTAGTGCGTAATCCCCCAAAATCAAAAAGAACGTACCAATCAAGCGAAACAAATGAATGATGACCAAGTTTTCAATTGGGGTAGCAGCCAGAATCTGTTTCGTTATTGGAAGATTGAAGACCACCCCACCTAAAAAAAGCAATAGCGGAAAGGCGGTAAACAACATGATTTTGGGCGGAAGGGTCACTTCGCTAAAGAGTCCTTGATAACACGCAATTGTTACGTAAAGAAGGTAGAGGGCATAAAAAAGGGCAATCCCCCCATACATATTGATGGATTTCACAGGCAATTCGGCTCGTTCTACTCCCCTCCTAGCTGCGCTTGCGACCAAGTTGATTGGAATGAACATTGCGAATAAAAACAGTAGGGAAATCCAAAATGGAATTTTATGGGTAAAGAGATCCATGAGCGTTGTTTGGTTTTTGTTTGGTTACTTCTTTTCGGATTCGGCTTAGGGAGCTGTCGGTGATGCCCAAATAGGTTGCAATATGTTTTAAGGGAACATTTTGCATAATCTGGGGTTTGGTTTTCATCAATTCCAAATAGCGGTCTTTGGCGGGATCGCTAATCATGGAAACCGAGTGGTTTTTCAATTCAAAATAATTGGTAATCAATCGGGTTCGACCCACTTCACGAAAAGCTTCGATACTAAAAAGCTTCATGAAATCAGTAAACTGGATACGCCAGCACTTGCAGGAAGTAAGGGCTTGAATCGATTCTCGGCAGGGTGTTTTCAGGAAGTATGAATGCCAATCGATTACAATATCCGAAACCGCGAAAAACTTGGTGGTGATATCATTGCCATCCAAATCAATCGCAAAGGACCGTGCAAAACCCGATTCCATAAAGTAATAGTATGGTGCGATTTTGCCCGATTCCATCAAAAATTGATTTTTTGAAAATGAAATCGCCTCAAATTGGGCTAGAATAAGTTCCAACTCTGGGGGAGTGAAATTGGAAGGTTTGAATATGGTTTTTAAAAAATCGTGTTCCCTCATGAATCTATTCACGGTTTCCTGTGATTGAATCCCTAAGTTGAAGCAATAAGATACGGTAAATGTCCGTAAAACCAACAAGCGAGGTATGATTTATGGCAAAATTTACCAGATGGTCAAAAAAGGCCATCATACGCTATCATCTTCCCATCTTGAACAGAAAAGAGTATGCTATTTACTACCGACTTCTAGGAAAATGAAGTAACCATCAAAACTTCAAAAAAGGATTGATTTCCATCAAGGGAAGTAGGAAAATAAGAAAGGCTTATAAATCCAGTTTTACGATAATGAATTCCGATCTTCGGTTCACATCGTGTTTCTCATTACTACATCGAACGCCGTTTTTACACTCATTCAAGAGTATTTTTTCCCCATACCCAATGGCACTTTGAATTCTATCGGCTTCAATACCTTGTGAGATGATATAGTCTGCTGTGGATTTTGCTCTTCGGTCTGAAAGACGTTCGTTGTACCCATCACTACCACGAGAATCGGTATGGGCCTCCACCTTAATGACCATATTAGGGTACTCTTTCATCACCTCAACAATTTTATTGAGTTCTTGTGCTGCATCAGGTCGAATATCAGCCTTGTTTAGGTTGAAATAGATGTTGTCGATTTTAATTTTCAACACGCCATTCTCTTCCACAATGAGCTTGTTCAACTCTTTGGTGATTTCAAGTGGCACATTGTTTTCAAAATCCTTTACATCAGTTGTCATAAACTTCTCTTCGTTAGGCAAAAAGCCTTCTTTATCGATTTTAATGAGGTATTCCAGCTCGCATTCCAATTCCATATCGAAGCGGAACGCACCATATGGGTCAGTAGTAGTCTTCCCAAGCAATGCTCCTTCACTATCATACAAGGCGGCATTGACATCCACAATAGGCTGCGCATTGGCTTTGCGCACTACGGTACCTTTGACTGTTTGAATACAGGGCTCTTCCAATCGTTGGAAACTATACACATCATCATCACCTTTGCCTCCGGCACGATTGGACGAAAAATAGCCGCGGTTTGCACTTTCTTTCACGATATAGGCAAAGTCATCTTTTTTACTATTCAACGGACTGCCCAAATTCAACACTGGACCAAAACCATCAGCGCTAAGGTCACTTTCAAAAACATCAAGTCCGCCGAGTCCTAAGTGACCATCCGAAGCAAAATACATTTTTCCCTCAGTGATGTACGGGAACATTTCCCTACCACTTGTATTGATTTGAGGTCCTAAATTCATTGGTTGCGAATAGGTCCCATCTTCCATAATCTCCAACATGAAAATATCGGTTCCACCGATGCTTCCAGGCATGTCGGAAACAAAGAACAAGAATCTACCATCTGGGCTCAATGCCGGTTGCCCTACAGAATAGTTTTCACTATTGAATGGTAGCTCTTCTGCTTCAGTCCATTCACCACCCCGTAATTCTGACCTGTACATTTTCAGATGGTTGGTTCCCTCCTCATCACGTTGCAAGTCTCTATTCGTGTAGTTATTTCTTGTGAAATAGATGGTATTTCCTTCAGGACCAAACGCTACGCCCGCCTCGTGATAACGTGTGTTTAGAATTTCGGAAAAGGGCAACACCTCTGTCAAATCGGAACCCAACTCAATGGTGTCCGCCATGAACAAATCCAAATACGGTTGCCGATTCCATTGGTACACCCGAGTTTCAAAAATCAACGAATCCCTGCTGGAAGCAAACACGATTTTGTCTTTGTAAAACGCAGGACCAAAATCAGCTACTTCTGAATTAATGGCCAAGTTGGAAACAAAAAACTGGGGTTGTTGCTCCATAATCTCATCCAAACTCTGATCGTTGTTTTGGAGCTGGGCTACTTCGAATGTTGTGGTATCAATTTTCTTCTCATAGATTTTCATCAAGGCTTTGGCCAAATCGTATTTGCCAGTTCCCTTTAGGGCATGCACATAACGAAAGGCGTATTCCTTGGTCACTTCCTTTTCGTATTTGGAAAACAATTTTCCATACCATTTCACGGCATTTTCCATGTCGGTATTGAAATAGTAGGCATCGGCTAAACGTTCCAAAACATGTTGGGAATCATCTCCTTTGTCTACCATATACTGATATTGTTGGGCAGCTCGCACATAATACAGATTGTCAAAACTTGCGTCAGCATTTGTGGATTTCAATTGGCCTTGTAGAGCCGAAAAAATCAAAACGAAGCCGAGGAGGAGGTTGGTTTTTAAGCTTGGCATTTTAATAAAATCTTGGTGATTTAAGTCTTTTTTCAACGGTTTTGAATTCATATCTCAAGAATATCTCATGAGTTCCGCTTGTATAATCGGTCAAGTCTGTGG
>JBCBPD010000112.1:0-12151 GCA_039820925.1 Bacteroidota bacterium
ATAATAAGACTTGCCATGGCATATACCTCTGTCTCCACTGCATTGAACCAAAAACTATCCGAAAAGGTAAAAGCAAGCGCTCCAACCAGTCCACTACCCAAAATACCAATGGCTTTGGGTTCGGTCATTTCCTTCTTTTTCAGAACTGCTTTCTGGAGCAAATTGGTAATAATCCAAAAGGTAAAGAGGATGGTAAACGCACTGGAAACAACAGATACCATGTTAACCATTAAGGCGATTTTAGAAGTATCGCCGAAAGCAAACATGGAAAAGAAAGCGCCAATCATTTGCAAGAGTGGTGCGCCTGGAGGGTGACCGACCTGCAATTTGGCAGAGGTAGTAATGTATTCACCAGCATCCCAAAAACTGCCCGTAGGTTCAACAGTCAAAATATAAACGACAAGCGCTATGGCAAAGGAAGCCCAACCTAACCAGGTTTCCCATTTCTTAAAGTCTTTCGCGAACATAAAGTCTGGTGTTTACCAAGATGTGGCGAATTTAGTAAAACTAACAGAGACGTATGGTCGTTTTTGGAAAAGGTTTAACAGCGCGGAAGATGCTTGAAGTCGATGGAATAATGCCAAAATATTTGTGCAAAACAAAGTTTGTCTTAAATTTGCACCCGCGAAAGCGATAATGGCCTATGGTGTAATTGGCAACACTACTGATTTTGGTTCAGTCATTCTAGGTTCGAGTCCTAGTAGGCCAACAAAAAATCCTGGTTTTTCACCGGGGTTTTTTGTTTGACGTTTTTTGTGCATTCCCTTTAAGAATGGTATATTTGCACAACTTATAGAATCAAGATATTCAATGAGGGGACGTCATAGTCCCCTCTTTTATTATCGATAATATATGTTTAAACAAAAAGTACAATCGCTATTGGATACAGCATTGGAAGAAAATCCTTCGCTGTTCTTGATTGATTTTACTGTAGGAGCCGACAATGCGATTCGCGTCATTTTGGACGGTGACCAGGGGGTCAATCTTGAGGATTGTATGAATGTTAGTAGGGCCATTGAGCACAACTTGGACAGGGAGGAAGAAGATTTTGCCTTAGAGGTAACTTCTGCTGGAGCTACGGCTCCGTTGCAATTGCCTCGACAATACGCCAAGAATGTGGGAAGGACCTTGAAGGTGAAAACAGCCGCCGATGAAATCAAAGGCGAGCTTGTGGCAGCAACAACAGATTCCATTACCTTAAAGTGGAAGGCGCGTGAGCCTAAACCCGTAGGTAAAGGAAAAGTGACGGTCCAAAAAGAAATGACCGTCGCGATTTCTGATATAGAAGAAGCAAAAGTGGTATTAAAATTTTAATCGAAGTTCAAAAATGGAAAACCTAGCGCTCATCGAATCCTTTTCAGAATTTAAGGACGATAAGTTTATTGATAGGGTAACGTTAATGGCCATCTTGGAAGAAGTATTCCGAAGTGCCCTTAAGCGTAAGTTCGGTTCGGACGAAAACTTTGACATTATTATCAATCCTGATAAAGGGGATTTGGAAATTTGGCGAAATAGAATCGTGGTTGAAGATGGTGAAGTGGAAGAGCCCAATGAAGAGATTTCATTGTCCGAAGCACGAAAGATAGAGCCTGATTTCGAGGTTGGGGAAGACGTTTCTGAAGAAGTGAAGCTAATGGACTTGGGAAGACGTTCTATTTTGGCACTCCGTCAAAATTTGATTTCCAAAATCCACGAGCACGACAATACCACCATTTACAAGCAGTTCAAGGACTTGGAAGGTGAAATTTACACGGCAGAGGTACATCATATTCGCCATAAGGCTATTATTCTATTGGATGACGAGGGAAATGAGATTATTCTCCCGAAAGAGAAGCAAATTCCATCGGATTTCTTTAGAAAAGGAGACAATGTGCGAGGGGTCATCGAAAGTGTGGAGCTGAAAGGCACTAAGCCCAGCATCATCATGTCCAGAACATCGCCCATATTCTTGGAGCAATTGTTCTTCCAGGAGATTCCGGAGGTGTTTGATGGCTTGATTACCATCAAAAAAGCGGTACGAATTCCAGGAGAGAAGGCAAAAGTAGCTGTAGATTCTTATGACGATCGTATCGACCCTGTTGGGGCTTGTGTCGGTATGAAAGGGTCTCGAATTCATGGTATTGTCCGTGAGTTAGGGAATGAAAATATTGATGTCATTAACTGGACGAATAACTCCCAGTTGATGGTAACGCGTGCATTGAGCCCGGCAAGAGTTACTTCGGTAAAGCTTGATGATGAAAAGAAAACCGCCCAAGTATACTTGAAGCCTGAAGAGGTTTCCAAGGCTATTGGACGTGGTGGACACAACATTCGTTTGGCCGGTCAGTTGACAGGTTACGAAATCGATGTGTTCCGTGAAGGTGTGGAAGAAGATGTGGAGTTGACCGAGTTCTCGGATGAAATCGAAAGCTGGGTGATAGAGGAATTCAAGAAGATTGGTTTGGATACCGCAAGAAGTGTGTTGGAGCAAGACGCATCTGATTTGGTAAAACGAACTGATTTAGAGGAGGAAACAGTACAAGAAGTAGTGCGAATCCTTAAAGAAGAGTTTGAAGATTAAACTAGTATATTAGCAGCGAATTTTAGGGTAAGGAAAAATTTATATGGCAGGTAACCCAACAATACGACTTAATAAAGTTCTTAGGGAGCTCAACATTTCATTGGATAGGGCAGTAGACTACTTGGCTTCAAAAGGCCATGATGTCGAAGCACGCCCTACAACCAAGATTACCGATGAGGTGTACCAAGTGCTTTTGGATGAATTCCAAACGGACAAAAGCAAAAAGGTAGCGTCTAAAGAAGTTGGGGAAGAAAAGAGAAAGGAGAAGGAAGCACTTCGCCTCCAAATTGAGCAGGAACAAGAAGAGAAGCGTATCGCACGTGAAAAGCGTAACGCTGAAAGCCAAGTGATTAAGGCTAAGGCTGAGCTTTCCGGACCTAAAACCGTAGGGAAAATTGAGCTGGACCAAAAACCAGCGAAACCTGAACCTGAAGAAGTAAAAGAAGAAGCCCAACCTGTTGTAGAAGCCGCTCAGCCCAAAGCTGAGGTAGTTGAAAAGGCTCCTGAGGTTAAAAAGGAAGCTAAAGTTGAGGTAGCCCCAGAGGTGAAACAACCTGAGACTTCCGAAGTACAGCAGGAACCGGAAACGATTAAAACGCAGTATAAAAAACTATCAGGACCCAAGATAACAGGGGATAAGATTGACCTTTCCAAGTTCGAAAAGCCGAAGAAGAAAAAGGAGGAAACTGCAGGCGCCAACGGGTCTAGTAACAATAACAACGATAGAAAGAAGCGCAGAAAACGAATCGTAAGCAAAACCCAAGGGGGTAACGACCGATTCGGAAACCGCAATAACCAAAGAAGAGGGGGACAACGCAGTTCGGCACCTAAAGTGGAGCCTACTGAGGAAGAAGTACAAAAGCAAGTACGTGAAACCCTGGAAAAGCTTCAAGGTAAAGCCAATAAAGGTAAAGGAGCGAAGTATCGTAGAGAAAAACGTGACCAGCATAGGCAACAGACCGAGAAAGATCTCGAGCAACAAGAGCTGGAAAGCAAAATTCTGAAAGTCACCGAGTTCGTTACAGTAAACGAAATGGCGACCATGATGAATGTTTCCACTACGGAAATCATCTCTGCCTGTATGTCTTTGGGTATCATGGTGACTTTGAATCAAAGACTTGATGCGGAAACCTTATCCATCGTTGCAGAAGAATTTGGCTATGAAGTAGAGTTCGTAACTGCCGAAATCGAAGAAGCGATTGAGGAAGAGGAGGACGCTCCTGAAGATTTGAAAGCCCGAGCGCCGATTGTTACAGTTATGGGTCACGTAGACCACGGTAAAACCTCTTTGTTGGATTACATCCGTGAAGAAAATGTAATTGCCGGGGAAAGCGGTGGAATCACCCAGCACATTGGTGCTTACGGGGTGACCTTGAACGATGGACAAAAGATTACTTTCCTGGATACGCCCGGTCACGAAGCGTTTACCGCGATGCGTGCTAGGGGTGCCCAGGTTACGGATATTGCAATTATCGTGGTAGCTGCGGATGACGATATCATGCCTCAGACCAAAGAGGCGATTAGTCACGCGCAAGCAGCTGCAGTACCGATAGTATTTGCAATAAATAAAATTGACAAGCCTACCGCAAATCCTGATAAGATTAAGGAGGGACTTGCTGGTATGAATCTGTTGGTTGAAGATTGGGGTGGAAAAATCCAATCCCATGATATTTCAGCCAAAACAGGTCAAGGAGTGAACGAGCTTCTTGAAAAAGTATTACTTGAAGCGGAGTTGCTTGAGTTGAAGGCAAATCCGGATAAACTTGCCTCCGGTACTGTTGTTGAAGCGTTTTTGGACAAAGGTCGTGGATACGTATCCACTGTTTTGGTCCAAGCGGGTACCATCGAAATTGGAGATTACGTTTTGGCGGGGACTTGCAGTGGTAAAGTAAAGGCCATGCAAGATGAACGCGGAAAGAACGTAAAAAAGGTTGGACCTGCTACGCCGGTTTCGATTCTAGGTTTGGATGGTGCGCCACAAGCAGGAGACAGATTTAATGTGTTGGATGATGAGCGCGAAGCTAAGCAGATTGCTACAAAACGTTCACAATTGCAACGCGAGCAATCTGTTCGAACGCAACGTCATATTACCTTGGATGAAATTGGAAGACGAATCGCGCTTGGAGACTTTAAAGAGCTTAACATTATCCTTAAAGGTGATGTGGATGGTTCAGTAGAAGCCTTGACCGACTCGTTCCAGAAATTGTCTACTGACGAAATCCAGGTGAATATCATTCATAAAGGCGTGGGTGCGATTACGGAGTCAGATGTATTGTTAGCTAGTGCTTCTGATGCGATTATTATCGGATTTAACGTAAGACCAATGGGTAACGCAAGAATGCTAGCGGATAAAGAGGAAATCGATATCCGAATGTACTCCATCATCTATGATGCCATCAATGACTTGAAAGATGCAATGGAAGGCATGTTGTCTCCTGAAATCAAAGAAGAAGTCACGGGTAACGCTGAGATTCGCGAAACCTTCAAGATTTCCAAAGTGGGAACCATTGCGGGATGTATGGTTACTAGTGGCAAAATCTTTAGAAATTCCCAGATACGCCTGATCCGAGATGGTGTAGTGATTTTCACTGGAGAGTTAGCCTCCTTGAAACGCTTCAAAGATGATGTCAAGGAAGTGTCCAAAGGATATGATTGTGGTCTGCAAGTCAAGAACTACAATGATATCAAGGAGGGCGACATCGTAGAAGCTTTCCAAGAAGTAGCAGTAAAGAAAAAGCTGTAAGCGAAAACCGAAACCTTATTCAATATTCTTTTCCGGTTTGAGGAGCATGGCCTCCGGATATTTTTTTCGGACCTCTAGGAATTTTCGTTCTGCTTCCAATTTGGTTTTGAATTTACCCAAACGTACGCGATACGTAGGGGATTCAAATTCAATTTTGGAATACCATCCTGGAAAATCGGATTCTACTCTTGTTTTGAGATTTTGAGCCTTTTGATAGCTCCCGAAACCTACTTGTATTTGGTAGTGACCAATGTTGGAATTCACCTTTGAATAGAGGTTGAGTAACTGCTCTATTTTTGCGTCTTGTTCAATAGTAATACTCCCTTCTTGCGCTTGGGCATAACCGGCAGTAACCGTTGCGAGGACCAGTAAAATAAAGGTTTGAAACGTTTTATGCATTGGAATACAGTGATTTGTGAACAAAGGTAGCATATCAAAAGTTAAACAGTGTGAAAATCATTTATTTAGAACAATTATAAATTAGTATTTATAAATCTGTTAAGATTTTAAAAAATGGTCCTATGTCGTATTTTTGTCATCAATTTTTAGCACGGCCGAACCAATACATGTGTAGCTTTCAGAAACAATCGTGCCAAGAAATTTGATAGAAATACAGCAAGTATGAAAAAGGTTTTTAACCGCACTCTATTACCAACAATACTAGGTCTTTTTTTCCTGCTTTTTTCAACTTCATTTTATGGCCAAGAGGAAGCCGCTGCTGAAGCACCTGCCGAAGCGGCAGAAGCAACGGCTGCTGGAGGAGACCCTGCTAAGGGAAAACAACTATTCAATCAGAACTGTGCTGCGTGTCATGCCTTAAACCGCAAAATGACAGGCCCGGCATTGGCCAATGTGGAGACCAGACTTTCTGAAGAAGAAGGTCTTGACAAAGAATGGTTGTATGCTTGGATAAAGAATAGCGCGGGCATGATTGCCTCTGGTGATGCCTACGCCAACAAAATTTACAACGAATACAACCAAGCTGCCATGACCGCGTTTCCTACGCTGTCCAATGCAGATATCGACAATATTTTAGCCTACACAGCTGCTCCGCCACCTGCACCTGTAACGCCTCCTCCTGGCGCAGACGGACCAGTTACTGCGGATAATTCTTCAGGTATTTCAAACGAAATTATTCTTGGGGCCTTGGCTTTGGTCTTTGGTCTCTTGGTGGTGATGCTGGTCTTGGTGAACCAAACGTTGCGACGCATTGCGGAAGCTAACGGTGTGGTCCTTGAAAAAGCAAAAGCAGAGAAGCGAATTCCAATTTGGAAAGCATTTGCGCAAAACCAGTTCTTGGTATTGGTGTCTGTAATTTTCTTGTTATTGGGAAGCGCATACTTCGCTTATGGTTGGATGATGCAAGTCGGGGTGGATCAAGGGTATGCCCCGGTACAGCCTATTCACTACTCTCACAAAATTCACGCTGGGGATAATAAAATAGAGTGTAAGTATTGTCACTCCTCTGCTAGAGTTTCCAAACATTCTGGTATACCATCTTTGAACGTCTGTATGAATTGCCACAAATCCATTTATGAGTACAAAGGCAATCCGGAAGGGCCTAGTGCAGAGGATTTGGCAAACGGATACACAAACGAATTCTATACAGGAGAAATTAAAAAATTGTACAAGGCAGTTGGTTGGGATGAAGAAAGTCAACAATACACGGGCGAAGCACAGCCTGTTGAGTGGGTTCGCATCCATAACTTGCCTGACTTTGCTTATTTCAATCACTCACAGCACGTAACCGTTGCAGGTATTGAATGTCAAACCTGTCACGGACCTGTTGAGGAAATGGAAATTATGTACCAACATGCGCCATTGACTATGGGTTGGTGTATCAATTGTCACCGTGAAACCAATGTGAAAGTGGAAGGCAATGAATACTACGAAGCGATTCATGCCGAACTTTCCAAAAAGTATGGCGTCACCGAATTAACGGCAGCTATGATGGGTGGATTGGAATGTGGTAAATGTCATTATTAATAAAGAAGGAAATTCGAGATATATCGTATGGCATCAAACAAGAAATACTGGAAAAGTGAAGCGGAATTAAATCCGAACGATTCCATTGTTGAGACGCTAAAGCAAAACGAGTTTACGGAACATATTCCCGTAGATGATTTTCTAGGGGATAAGGAAACCCTTTCTGATTCGTCGACAAATCGTCGAGATTTCTTAAAATATATCGGTTTTAGTACGGCTGCGGCTGCGGCTGCTGCTTGTGAAGGGCCGGTGCACAAATCCTTGCCTTACGTATTCCAGCCCGATAGAATTGTTCCCGGTGTGGCAAATTACTACGCGACTACCATTGCAGATGGTTTCGATTTTGCCAGTATCCTTATCAAAACCAGAGAAGGACGTCCTATTAAGGTGGAGAACAACACCATGGCGGGAGCCAACGGTGGTGCTAATGCTAGGGTGCAAGCCTCTGTACTTTCCTTGTATGATAGCAAGCGTGTTCAAGGGCCTTCGGCTAACGGTGAACCTATCGAATGGAAGGTTTTGGATGCTACCGTTCGCGCCAAGTTGGGTAGTTTGGCTACCTCGGGAAAAAAGATTGTGTTGTTGACGCAAACACATGCGAGTCCCTCTACATCCCGTTTGATAAAAGATTTTCAGGTAAAATACCCAAATAGCGCACATATAACTTATGATGCTATTTCGCAGGATGCTGCTTTGAATGCGTTTAATACCATGTATGGTGAACGCGCTTTGGCGGACTATGATTTCTCCAAGGCGGAGCTTATTGTTTCGTTTGGAGCGGATTTCTTGGGAGATTGGCAAGGTGGTGGATATGACAGTGCCTACGCGAAAGGGCGTGTTCCAAAGAATGGAAAAATGTCCAAGCACATCCAGATGGAAAGTAATATGTCCCTCTCCGGTGCTAATGCGGATGATAGAGTGCCGATGACCGCTACCGAGCAAAAAATTGCGCTAGCCAAGTTATACGGCAAGTTGAACGGAAGCAATGTAGGTGGAGGAACTTCTGAAGTGGATGCCGTTGTGGATGCTTTGGCGTCTAAAATCAGAAAAGCCGGCAGTAAGGCAGTTGTAGTAACTGGCTTGGACGATATCAATGCCCAAATGGTGGTTTTGGCCATCAACAAAATGCTGAATAGTGACGCTTTTGATGCGGAACACCCAAAATATACAAGACAAGGAAACACTTCACAGGTAGCCAAGTTAGTGTCTGACATGAATGCAGGCCGTGTGGGTGCGCTTATCATGGACGGAGTGAACCCTGCATACAGTTTGCCAAATGCAGAAGAATTCATTTCTGGTTTGGCGAAAGTAGATGTTTCTGTCGATTTTGCTTTCAACCAAGATGAGACTGCCGTAGCTTCCAAGTATGTCGCAGCGTCTTCCCACTTTTTGGAATCTTGGGGTGATGTGGAATTTAAAAAGAACCATTTTGCGTTAACGCAACCCACTATTCGTGAGTTGTTCGATACACGTCAATTCCAGAGCTGTCTGTTGAATTGGATGGGTGAATCAAAATCATACTACGAATATATTCGTGAAACTTGGGATAGCTCCATTCTTAATGGTGCGAGCTGGAACCAAGCCTTGCAAGATGGTTTCTTCAAAGGTGGTGAGAGCATCATGATGATGACTGAAGATGCAGCAGTTCCTGTTGTTGCCGAGGCTACCGAAGAAACAGAGGAAGTCGAAGAACCTGCTATGGTTTCTTTGACCGCCGCAGTGCGTTCTTTGGTAAATTCAACGAGTGACGGAATTGAGTTGTTGCTGTATTCCAAAACCGGTATGGGGGATGGAAAACAAGCCAACAACCCTTGGTTGCAAGAGTTTCCTGACCCGATTTCCAGAGTTTCTTGGGATAACTACCTCATGGTCTCCAAAGCAGATGCTGAGACCTGGGAATTGGAAAACTACAATGTAGCTGATGGTGGATTGAACGGTAGCTTGGTGAATATTACCGTTGATGGTACAACCATTAACAATGTTCCGGTCATCATTCAGCCTGGACAAAAACAAAATACGGTTGCTTTAGCACTCGGATATGGCCGAAAAGAGGGCATGAAAGAGGAGATGGCAACCGGGGTAAATGCTTTTACCTTATATAAGGACTTCTCAAGCGTACAAAACGTGTCCATCGAAAAAGCTGCGGGAGAACATGAGTTCGCTTGTGTTCAGTTGCACAAAACCATGATGGGGCGTGGTGATATCATCAAAGAAACTTCTTTGGAGATTTTCAACACCAAAGACAAACACGAGTGGAACCACATGCCAGAGGTGAGTTTAAACCACCAAGAGATTCCGGTGACTTCACCAGATGCAGATTTGTGGCAAGAGTTTGACCGTTCTATTGGACACCACTTTAACATGTCCATTGATTTGAACGCTTGTACGGGTTGTGGAGCTTGTGTAATTGCTTGTCATGCCGAAAACAACGTTCCCGTTGTTGGAAAAGCAGAAATTCGCAAATCAAGAGATATGCACTGGTTGCGTATCGATAGATATTATTCTTCCGAAGAAACCTTTGAGAAGGACAATGAAGAAAAGGATAATGTAGATGGTTTGGGACTCGGGAATTATCTTTTCGGAGACGGACAAGGGGATGGTTCATTATCTACATTTAATAGGATGGAAGACCCATCTGCGAACCCTCAGGTAGCTTTCCAGCCGGTAATGTGTCAGCACTGTAATCACGCACCTTGTGAAACGGTTTGTCCGGTTGCGGCAACCGCCCATAGTAGACAAGGTCAAAACCACATGGCATACAACCGTTGCGTTGGAACCCGTTACTGTGCGAACAACTGTCCTTATAAAGTGAGACGATTCAACTGGTTCTTGTATAACAACAATGACGAGTTCGATTACTACATGAACAACGACCTTGGTAAGATGGTCATCAACCCTGATGTGAACGTTCGTTCAAGAGGGGTCATGGAAAAATGTTCACTTTGTATCCAGATGACACAAAAAACCATCTTGGATGCGAAACGCGAAGGTCGAGTAATCAAGGATGGAGAATTCCAAACGGCTTGTTCATCCGCTTGTAGTTCTGGTGCAATTGTATTTGGAGATATTAATGACGAGGAAAGCCAGATTGCGAAATTGAAAGAAGATGATAGAATGTACCACTTGCTCGAACACGTAGGCACTAAGCCAAACGTATTCTATCAAGTTAAGGTGCGCAATGCTGAGGAAGCATAATCAATAAATAGAAGTTAATAGTAGTTATAATATGGCGTCGCATTACGAAGCACCTATTCGAAAACCACTTGTCCTAGGCGATAAGGGATACCACGATGTTACCGTGGATATTGCCCGTCCGGTTGAAGGCAAGGCCAATAAGCAATGGTGGATTGTGTTCAGCATCGCATTGGTGGCCTTTCTTTGGGGACTTGGGTGTATCATTTATACCATTTCCACAGGTATTGGGGTTTGGGGTCTTAACCGAACCGTTAACTGGGCTTGGGACATCACCAACTTTGTATGGTGGGTAGGTATTGGTCACGCGGGAACGCTGATTTCTGCGGTACTTTTATTATTCCGTCAAAAATGGAGAATGGCGATTAACCGTTCTGCAGAGGCCATGACGATTTTCTCTGTAATCCAAGCAGGACTTTTCCCGATTATTCACATGGGACGTCCTTGGTTGGCATACTGGGTGCTACCTATTCCAAACCAATTCGGTTCGTTGTGGGTAAACTTTAATTCTCCATTGCTTTGGGATGTATTCGCGATTTCGACGTATTTATCGGTATCACTTGTTTTCTGGTGGACTGGTTTATTGCCTGACTTTGCTATGATTCGCGACCGTGCGGTACGCCCTTTCCAAAAGAAAATTTACAGCCTTTTGAGTTTCGGTTGGTCCGGAAGAGCAAAAGATTGGCAACGTTTTGAGGAAGTATCCTTGGTTTTGGCCGGTTTGGCTACCCCTCTGGTACTTTCCGTACACACCATTGTATCCTTTGACTTCGCCACCTCGGTAATTCCAGGATGGCACACCACGATTTTCCCTCCTTACTTCGTTGCGGGAGCGATTTTCTCCGGATTCGCTATGGTAAATACCTTATTGATTATCATGCGTAAGGTGTGCAATTTGGAAGCTTATATTACCGTACAGCACATTGAGTTGATGAACATTGTAATCATGATTACAGGTTCTATCGTAGGTTGTGCTTATATCACCGAGCTGTTCATAGCATGGTACTCAGGGGTGGAATACGAACAATATGCATTCTTGAACAGGGCTACTGGTCCTTACTGGTGGGCGTATTGGGCGATGATGACTTGTAACGTATTCTCGCCGCAGTTCATGTGGTTCAAGAAATTGCGAACCAGTATTATGTTCTCTTTCTTTATCTCTATTGTGGTAAACATTGGAATGTGGTTCGAACGTTTCGTAATTATCGTTACCTCTTTGCATAGGGATTATCTTCCATCTTCATGGACGATGTTCTCACCCACTTTTGTTGATATCGGAATTTTCATCGGAACTATTGGTTTCTTCTTTGTACTGTTCTTATTGTACTCAAGAACCTTCCCAGTTATCGCTCAAGCGGAAGTGAAATCGATTTTGAAATCCTCTGGTGAACGCTTCAAGGTGTTACGTGCGGAAGGAAAACCTTTGTACACTAAACCAACCAATGGAATCATCATTGAAACTGAAGTCGAAGAGGTAGAAGAAGCGGAACCTGCTAGTGGTGGAATGATTGGTGCGCCCGTGATGCAATTGTTAGGGGCGATTGGGAATTTTGACAAAGACACCCAGATTCCGGATGATTTGAAAAAGGTAAAAGGGATAGGTCCTTTAATGGAGAAAACCCTTAACAAGATAGGTATCTTCTCTTTCCTTCAGGTAAGTAAGATGACCG
>JBCBPD010000113.1:0-11983 GCA_039820925.1 Bacteroidota bacterium
AATGGTTCAAGAATAGCGATAACCAAAAATACCAAGTTAGGTAATCCATCGTTGAACTTATGAGTTGAACGAAAATGGAATCAATTCAAAATACATTTTAAGAACTTTGCAGCTTGCAATCAACAAACTAAAGTAGTTAAGCATGAAATTAACCGTTATAGGGACAGGATACGTAGGGCTCGTAAGCGGAACTTGTTTTGCCGAAATGGGAAATACGGTAACCTGTGTTGACATTGACGAGAAAAAAATAGAGAATCTCAAAAACGGGATTATTCCGATATACGAACCAGGTTTGGAGCCTATGGTTAAGCGGAATGTCGCTAATGACACTCTGCGTTTTAGCACCAAACTCGAAGACAGTATAAAAACTTGCAATATTGCATTCATCGCAGTGGGAACTCCTATGGGAGAAGATGGTTCGGCAGATTTACAATATGTGTTACAAGTAGCCTCCGATATTGGTGACCATATGGAAAAGGAGCTTATCATCGTCGATAAGTCCACGGTACCTGTTGGCACAGCCGATAAGGTAACCGCCAAAATAAAAGAGCGCTTAGAGCTTCGAGGAGTAGACATCCCTTTTGAGGTAGTTTCCAATCCGGAGTTCTTGAAAGAAGGAGATGCCATCAGTGATTTCATGAAGCCCGACCGTGTGGTGGTTGGTGTATCTTCGACTGAGGCTGAAGAGCAAATGAGAGCGCTTTACGCCCCTTTCTTTAGAACGAATACCAGGATCATTTCAATGGATGTTCGTTCTGCTGAGATGACCAAATATGTCGCCAATGCGATGTTGGCTACTAAAATTTCGTTCATGAACGAAGTGGCCAACATTTGTGAGTTGGTTGGGGCAGATGTCAACAAAGTAAGAGTGGGAATCGGTTCCGACAGCCGTATTGGTTATAGCTTCATTTACCCCGGAAGTGGGTATGGTGGGTCTTGTTTTCCGAAGGATGTCAAAGCGTTAAAACGTACAGCACAAGAACATGATTATCACCCTAGACTAATTGATGCCGTAGAAAAAGTAAACAACGACCAAAAGTTTGTAATCGCCAAAAAGGTGATTGAACACTTTGGGGAAGATTTATCAGGAAAGACCTTTGCCTTATGGGGATTGGCGTTTAAACCGGAAACCGATGACATGCGGGAAGCGCCAGCCATCTACATCATAAAGGAGTTGGTGAAACACGGCGCAAAAGTGCAGGCTTATGACCCAAAAGCCATGGAAGAAGCCGAGCATTTTTACTTAAAGGATGTTGAAGGAGTTTCGTACCTAACTTCCAAATACGACACCTTGAAGAATGCCGATGCCATGATTTTATTGACCGAATGGAAGGAATTCCGTTCTCCAGATTTTGAAGAACTGAAGGTACAGCTCAAAGAACCTGTGATTTTTGATGGAAGAAACCAGTACTCCAATTTGGGAATGGAAAAGAAAGGATTTCAATATTACCAAATCGGAAAAAAGTAGTTTTTACCGATATTTTGAAAATATGAGAAGGGTGTCCAAACGGGCACCCTTTTTTAATGCGCTGACAATCATCGCATAAATCCGTTCGTTTACCGATTTTGAGGGGATTTAACAATACTTCACTTTAACTTCACTTGGATTTTTGTATTACCAAAAAAAGAAAACCCCTAGTCCTACAAAAATTATCATGCGCACCAGAACACTACACACACTACTTTTTTTCGTCTTTCTTTTTTCGGCGGTTTCTTATGGACAGGATGCCGATTTTGATGGCGTACTCGACGGCGTTGATTTATGTATAAATACCTACGACCCTTCCAACGCCGATACCGATGGTGATGGTATTGGAGACGTTTGTGATTTAGATGATGATAACGACGGAATCTTGGATAGCAACGAATGTGAAGTTCCTATTGCAAACAATAGTTTTGAAATTACAACCCCAAACTCTTTAGGTGGTGTTTGGACAGGGACTGGCGGAGTAGTGGGTAGCGAAGCAATAAATCCTGCACCAACTGGAAACCATAGTTTTTTAACTGAAGGAAATCGGTTTTTGTTTATAAATTCCGATACCGCTTCCCCTACGAGTACTGCTACCTTAGATGTTGCTACAGATGTCTATGAGGAGACACATTACCAATTTTCAATATATGTCGGAGATGGTATACGGTTAGGAGGATATGGGGATGATGGAAATTCATTAATTCAGATGGGATACGGGGATAATGCTGCTGGATTCACTGCAATAGCAGGAGCTGAAATTACCGTTCTTGCAGCAGCCACTACTGATGATTCTTGGAATTTGGTTTCGTTTGATTTTACCATTCCGGCAGGCAGTCCAGCTTTGGGTCAAGGAATTTTAGTAAGAATCACCCATGAGCGCACTGGACCAGGAACTGGATTACAGGGACATTATGATAACTTGAGGTTGGTTAAGGATACGGATAATGATGGTCTTCCGGATTGTATTGACTTTGATTCAGATGATATTACCAATTCGCTTGCTTGCCCTGATGTAGTCGAAGCAGGGCATATAGATGCTGGCGGAGGAGTACTTGGGTTTTTGCCTAATATTGATGCCAATGGACAAGTAATAGGGGCAGGAGGTTATACTGGAAACCAGTTTGCAGTAGTAGATGCATCGACCAATGTTTGCGCAGCGAATTATCTAGATAATGATAGCGACGGCGTCCCTGATGCTACCGATATTGACGACGACAACGACGGAATAGAAGACATTTACGAATGTGAAATTCCTATTTTAAATCATTCTTTTGAAGACTCAGCCCCTGTTACCCCTCCTGTACCTAATTGGAATATTAGTACTGCTGCAGGGGGAGGCGTTGCAGGCTTGAACCCTCCTCCCGCGCCTAATGCCAACTATCATAATGCTCCTGATGGAGTTCAATTTGTATTTGTTAATGGTGATGGTTCAGTACTAATGAATACCCCATATGCCGTTTTTGAGCTTGGAGGGTATAGTCTAACAGTATCCGTAGGAGATGGTATAGACAGAACCAACGATCCTTATCGAAATGATGGGACTACCTTACTGGAGTTGGGGTATGACAATGGGGGTGGATTTGTTCCTATTGGACCCGGTCTAACCATTAATGGACATGAAACACCAAACGGAATTTGGAAAGATTTTACGTACAATGTAAACGTACCCGCAGGGCCAGCTATTGGAGAATCGATATTGATTCGAATTTCCCATACAGAAAACAACGCCTTGAACCAACGTGCTGGAAACTACGACAACATCCGCTTGGTTCGAGATACCGATGGGGATGGTATTTCCAACTGCCTTGATTTGGATTCCGATAACGATGGCTGTAATGACGTCGTTGAGGCCGGACATACCGATTCAGGTTCTGGCACGCTAGCGGGTTCTGGAATTGACCCTACAGATGGTACCGTAACCGGAGCCACCGACGGATATCTGGGTAATGTTACTGCGGTATTGGATGCCACAGTCGATGGCTGCACCATCGTAGACTTTGATGGAGATACCTATGCGGATGGGGACCGTTTCTATTATACTGGAGTTGGTGTCAATCTTGAAACAGACGTAGACCTTGACAATGACAATGATGGCATCACTGATTTAGACGAAGATTGTAATTTAACTCTAGACGCCTTTACAAGAGAAGCCTATAACTTCGAATTCCCTGGAAATGGTGCCTACCCATTTGTTCCTTTCGTACAGGGGCTAGGCCCTGGTGGATTTGGTGTTTTGGATTTTTGGGCCGCAAGTGATGTCTCGTTAATAGGAGGACATCTAGTAAATGCTGATACGTATATTGATGGAGGGACAGGTTTACCTTATGCCAAAAACTATAAAACAGATGGTGCTGGGTTATTCGACCTGCCTGCATCCCAAAGTAACGACAACTTCGCCTTTATAAACGAAACGGGTACTCTTACTCAACGACCCAATGCAAGAAACCCGATTATCGAAGAAGGGCATTATATTTTAACCATCGCTATTGGGGACGGAGTGGATTATGTAGACCGCTTTAGGAATGATGGACAGAGCGTCATCGAAATGGGATACAATGTAGGTGGTGTATTTACGCCATTGCCAAGAACCGATGGTTTAGGGTCTAGTCTTGTCGTGGAAGGACATGAAACACCAAATGGCGCATGGACAGATTTTTCACTTTCTATTGAGGCCACTCCGGCATCTATTGGAGAACGTTTACTAGTTCGCATTACGCATAATGCCGATTTGACAAGAAACCAAGGTGCAGGAAACTATGATTATCTAAGAATTAACTTCGATTATGATGGAGATGGTGCCCCAGATTGTCTGGATTTTGACTCGGACGATGATGGATGCCCTGATGTTACAGAAGCGGAATTCGCCAACGACGATAACGACAACTTTTTAGGAACAGGGGTGCCTACGGTGGATGGAAATGGTTTAGTTACTGGGTTTGGTGGATATACTACGCCCGTGAACGCTAATGTCAGAAGTTTTGCCGAACCCGCGGTCATTGATACTCCGTTAACGGACCAAAATATCTGTGAAGGTGGAAATGCAACCTTCACCGTGGGTGCTTCCCGGGTAGGTGGAGGAGTAATAGAATACGAATGGTTCGAAAGTACCGACGGCGGTGTCACTTTCACGCCTTTAGCTGAAACCACGAATACCTTGAACGTCAATGCGGTCACCATAGCGCAAAACAACAATCAGTATCGCGTATGGGTGAGCGGAGATGATTACGCCTGCTATGAGGAATCCATAGCTACACTTACGGTAAACGCAGCTCCCGCGACAGTACTGTTGACACCAGTAGCAACACCTATATGCTTTGGCAGTGATGCGGAATTTACCTTCGCAGGTGGACCAGACGATATTGTTACCTATACCACAGACGGTGGAACCACTACACCAACCATTACTTTAGATGCTGCCGGAGCGGCAACACTTACCATAACAGCTCCCACCGCGGATGTTACTTTGGAAATTGTTCAGGTTGAGGAAGATGTTTCAGGGTGTATTGTCACTCCTACTCCTACCATCACGAGTACCATTGTCGTGATTCCAAACTTGGATGTACCACAAAATGAGGTAGATAATGCCAATTGCTCCGGAGACCCTACGGCAGTCCTCAGCGCTGACATTCCTCTAACAGGCGGAGACCGAATTGATTGGTACGCCACGCCAACGGGTGGAACTGCGCTAGCTTCTGGAACGACATATACACCGGCTGACACGGCTCCAGGTTCCTATATTTATTATGCAGAAACGGTAGACAGTGGTTCAGGTTGCGCTAGTACGCGTATCCCAGTCACCTTGACCATTATTGCCACACCAACAGCACAAGTTTTTCCTGACCAAAATGTTTGCGGTAGTTATATTCTGCCCGTATTGAATACCGGGAATAATTATTTTACAGCTAGTGGAGGAACTGGAACCATGCTGAATGCTGGTGATAACATTACAGCAACACAAACGATTTTTATTTATACTGAAACGGGTACCACTCCAAATTGTAGTGATGAGAGTTCATTCATCGTTAATGTGACCCCAGCCCCTGTCTTAACCGTTCTGGACCGAGTTTGTTCGGCAGATTTGGCTACGTATACCATCGAATTTACGGTTACAGGCGGAACAGTGACTACCACTGCTGGAACCGTGGTCGGCAATGAAGTGCAAAATATTCCAGCGGGAACAGATGTGACCCTTACGCTTACCGACGCCACATGTGTGCAAATGATACCAGTACCAGCACCGGACTGTAGTTGTCCTACTTTGGATAATCCAGTAAACCTGGTCAATGGTACTAGCTGTTTTGGTGAACCGACGGCAACATTAATGGCGGATATTCCAACCACGGGTGGAGATGCTTTAAATTGGTATGATGCCGCAACAGGCGGAATACTAGTGGGTACAGGAACATCTTTTACCCCTATTCAGACCGCTGTAGGCACCTATTCCTTCTTTGTTGAAACCTTGGATACTGCTTCAGGGTGTACCAGTGGTAGGTCTGAAGTCGTCCTGACTATTGTGGATAGACCAGTGGCCGATATTCTGGCAAACGTTGAAGCCTGTGAAAATTATACCCTTCCGCCGCTTTCGGCCAATAATCAATATTATACCGGGCCAATGGCCTCTGGAAATCTGCTAAATGCAGGCGAACAAATTACTGCTTCGCAGACGCTTTACTTATATGCAACACTAGGTTCTGGATCAAATTGTTTTGATGAATCCAGTTTTGATATCACGATACTGAACGAGCCGCAAATCATGCTACCCGAAACCGCAGGGCTATGCGAAGGTTCAACTACGGTGCAACTTGGAATGGATTTAGGACCCAACTATCGCTATGATTGGACTCCGGATAATGACACCAACGGAGATGGCATTGAAGAAGCAGTTTTCAACGTTACCCAAGCTGGAATCTATAGTTTACGTATTTATCAAATTGGAACAACTTCGGAATGTGGTGGACAGGTAGTTTATACAACAGAAGTAATTGATGGCCTTTCCCCAACCTCTGTTGAAGTTGAAGTCACCGCGGAAGGTTTTGAGCTCAATTCTGGTAATCGAGTCCGTGCCATTGTGAACAATGACAATTTATTATTTGATAGGTTTGAATACAGTTTGGATGACCCAAATGGTCCTTTCCAAGCGGAAAACTTCTTCGAAAACGTACCCGGTGGTTTACACACCATTTATGTTCGAAGCTTATCGGATTGTGGTGGCGTGATTGGAAGTACTCCTTTCTTGATTGTAAACTATCCTACCGTGTTTACACCAAATGGAGACGGTACAAACGAAACTTGGAATATTCTCGGAACTGATAATCCGAACTTAACGGAAGACGTAAAAATTCAAATCTTTGACCGTCATGGTAAATTACTCACGCAACTAAATCCTTTTGGTCCTGGGTGGGACGGTAACTACGGTGCAAATCCAATGCCTTCAAGCGACTATTGGTTTACGGTAAGCTATTTTGATTTGTTAGCGAACCAACAAGTCGATTTCAATGGTCATTTCAGTCTTATACGCTAATTAATAAGGAAGTAGGTTTCCTTCGGGGGACATGTTTTTCGCCGAATTGGCAACGAAATATTGTAGATGTGAGGGTTTCCAAGCTGCTACAATTTGATCTCTACGAATAAAAAGTTTGTCCTTCGGTATTCCTTCTTCGTTTACCCAATGACTTCCGCGAACAGCGGTTGAGCAGGAATCATATCCTGTTTTGAACACCAAATCATAGGCATCCTTGCTAAAACAATCGTAGCGACCGTAGGGATACGCAAAGTGTCGGATTGGTCCGCAATGTTGTTCCAAAATTCGTTTTGACATTACCAAATCTTCCTCGAAATCTGAAAGGGCCATTCCGCTAACATTGTCGTGTGACATGGTATGCGAGCCAATTTCGTGTCCTTGATACAATAAGGTTTCCAAATCTTTCCAGGTCATAAACTCAATCGGTGGCATTACCAACTTGTCATTGCAGAACTGGGAAATCTTTGCTTTATCAGTAAGATTTATGGTGTCGGGGTTTACAAAAAAGCAACAACTGGCTTCATACCGTTTAAGAATCTCCGCAGCAATCAAATTATTTTTGAAACCATCGTCCGAACTCCAACTGATATAAGACTGGTCTACATTACCATTGACCAATTTGTCTACCGCTTCGGAATGAGAAATAAAACGATGCTTCTGGGCCAATAAAGAAACGAAACGTTCGAACCCCTCGGCTTCATCTTCAAAAATATGATGGAAATACAGAAAGTGAACTCGCGGTTTCGCGTACAAGGAATTCTTCATATCATCCCCCATCAATATCGAAAGCGTATCCAAAGCTATATTTCTGAGGTAATCCCGAAAACTAGTTCCGTGATATCGCTTCACTTCTGCATATGTGGTACAAAAATCCATATTGAAAAAACGATGAAATAGGTCTCATCGTATACCCTATTTTTTTTTGGGTAGCCGAAGGTTCGGTTATCTGGGTTTAATAGAATGTGATTTTGAAGTTCAAATGTTAAAAAAAGATGCGGTTCATCGAATTTAGAATCGGTAAACGTCCAATCAACATCACCAAGCCGTATCTCATTCCGCCCTTTTTGTGCATTTGGTCGAAAAAATGATAAGTTTTATCGATGTTTTGAGATTTATTGTGAAATTCAAGTCCCAAATGACACAGAGCTTAATCTAAACATGAACCCCATTAAACCTAAATTGCTGTGGTAATACCCCAAATTAGTAAAGCACCTAAGGTATTGTTTTTCATTGGATTTATTTTCTTATTCGTTTTAAGTTGCGGACAGGATTCTGACTTGTACGACGAACTGAACGCATACGAAGAAGTCAACAAAGAAATTGAAGACAAGGACCTGAACTCAGAGGATGAAGAAACCGATGAGAACACGAACGAGGACGAGAACTCGGATGAAGAAACCAATGACACTACACAGGACACTAACCATCCTGTGGAAGGCGCCTATTATGTAACCGCTAATGGTTCCGCTTCAAATGATGGCCTTTCGGAAGAAACTTCATGGAGCCTTCAACAAGCATTGAGTCGAGCCGGAGCCGGCGATGTAGTTTATGTAAAAGCCGGAGAATACTTCATAAACCGAGGAATCACTACTGATATAAGCGGTACCATGAACAATCCGGTACGCATCATCGGGTACAAGGAAACTCCAGGTGACATTCAAAGTTCAAACGGCTCTACTTTCAAATACGGAGATGCCATCAGCCCTTCGGATATGCCCATGATTGTGGGTTCAAGTTACGGTTCCGGATGGGGCATCACTTGGAATGGTCGTGAAGGAGTCGAAATCGAAAATTTCATTATCAGTAAGTTTGATGTCGCTATGACTTGGGGCATCAGCCATGGAAAAATCAAGAATGTAATTGCTTGGGGGCTTGGCCTTCAAGATAGACAACAATCTGGAAGTGGAAACGGATTTCGAATCACTGGTAGTAATAACGTGATTGAAAATTGCTACGCTGAAAACATTGGTTCCGTAGCGATATCGCTTTTTGGAGGAAACAATACACTTCGCCACACAGAAGTTGTTGGGAGCAATAACAACAATACTACTGGTTACTTTATCCTTTGTAGCGGTGAAAGGTCGACGAGAAATGAAATAGAATACTGCACTATCAGCCGATACACTCCAGACAATGACCACCAAGGTCACGGGTTTATTACCAAAGACGGTGCGACCTATAACACCTTCAGAAACTCTACAGCCCACAATACCGGTATTGAAGCGAGCTACAAGAATAGCCATCACAACGTCTGGGAAAATATCAGCATTACCTGTGATGCTGACCGCTACAGGTCAGTTTTCTCGGCAGGAATTCGTTTGATGAACGGTACCCACGACAATGTTTTCCGAAACATTTATGTGGAAAACAATATCTCCGGTATCGAATTTCGTGACTATGACGATGGAAGTAGCTCAGATTTACAGCGAGATGCCCAAGAAGGTGGAAGCGATAACCTATTCGTGAATATTGTGGTAAACAATGTCGAAAGAGGCATTTGGTTCTCTGACGGTGAAGGAGGGTCTAATACTTCTTTTTCAAATGATAACACTTTCGTGAACTGTACCTTTCACAATGTAGACCGCTTTATTAGCGCTGCCCAAAATATTGACAACATGAGTATTGTCAATTGTATTGTGGATGGAGTAGGAAAGCAAATGATTGGTACATCCAACGGTAGTTTTGATTTATCCATCCAAAACACGAATTTCTCAGGAACTAATTTGGCAATTCCCCAAGGGAGAAATCTTACTTCAATGGAGCCAAATTTCAGAAATCCCTCTAATGGCGATTTCCGATTGCAAGGCAGTAATCTAGAGGTTGGTGTTGCGCCTCCAGTAGACTTAGCCAGGACAGACTTCAACGGTAAGGCACGTTCAGCTCCCTATAATTTAGGAGCCTTCGAATAAGGTTAAACTGAAGATATATTTTAAAGCGGCGAGCAAAATTTTTGCTCGCCGTTTTCGTTTATAAGCATACCTTTGAATCGTTTAAAAATCTGCATAGAGATATATCTCTCCAGCTTTTATGCTAGCCAAACTAAAACAAATAACTCAGCACTCCGGATTTAAAAAATACTTTTTCAATACTTCTTGGGGATTGATAGAGAAGGTATTCAGTATTTTTTCCTCTGTTTTAGTGGGAATATGGGTAGCGCGCTACTTAGAACCTGAGGGCTACGGAATCATAGGGTACGCCTCAAGTCTTGTGGGTATTCTTATGGCTTTTTCCACGCTCGGTTTGAATAAAATTTTGGTCCGAAATCTTGTCAAAAACAAAACGGAGCGAGAATCTTTACTTGGGACTAGTCTATTCTTACAGACCATGGGCTCTGTTTTCATAATGTTGGTCTTAAGTGGTTATGTGATGGTTGCCAATGATTCTGATTTGGTAAAAAAGGTGGTCATTATTTTAGGTCTAAGAACTTTTTTTCAAAGTTTCCAAATAGTAGACTCTTACTTTCAGAGCGAGGTCAAAGTCAAGTTCGTGGCTATGACCAACATTATAACCTTAGGAGTAATTGGTATAATCAAAATAACATTGATTTTGATTGAAGCACCACTACTCTATTTTGTTTATGCCATGGTTTTGGAAACCGTTTTAGCCGGATTTGGGTTTCTCTATTTTTATCAGCGATACACCAAAAAGTCCTTTTTCTCATGGAAAGTTGATTTTACAAAGGCAAAGGAACTATTGAGAGATAGTTGGCCCTTGATTTTGAATGGTATTATTGTTTCCGTTTACATGCGAATTGACCAAGTAATGCTTAAAAACTTTATAGACGAAGAAGCAGTGGGACTTTATGCCGCTGCTGCACGACTCAGTGAAGCATTTTACTTTTTACCAGTTGTGGTTACCAATTCCCTATATCCTGCTATTGTAAACGCCAAGAAAAAGGACAATACTCTATATTATTCAAGACTACAGTCATTATATAGTCTGATGGTGTGGTGTGCTCTTTTTATTGTAATCCCCATCGTTTTTCTAAACGATTTTATCATCAATCTACTTTATGGACAAGATTATGCCCCAGCTGGCGAAGTACTTGCATTACATGCATGGACTGGCATTTTTGTCTTTTTAGGCGTAGCAAGGGGCGGTTGGGTCATTACAGAAAATCTTCAACGCTACTCCAGTTTGTACTTGTCGTGCGGCATGATTGCCAACGTTGTACTGAACATCATTTTGATTCCAAAATATGGTATCATGGGCGCAGCTTGTGCAACATTGGTTTCCCAAGGGGTTTCGGTTTGGATTGCCCCACTGTTTTTCAAACCCACAAGAATCTGTTTTTACATGATTACCAAAGCATTGTTGCTGTATCCTTTCATCCTTAATCTCCTTTCAAAAGATGAAAAGAAGGCTTTTTGAGATATTAAAAAAGAACAGGAGACTGTTCGAGTTCTATGCTAGGCTTACTTCCAAAAGAAGAATAAAAAGGGTACAAAGCATTTTTGAACGCATCGCTTTTCTTGAAAACAAAGCCTTTTCGCAACAGGTAGTTGAAAACCAAACCATCCTTAAGGATTTTCTTCTGCATTGTGTTAACACCGTTCCTTATTATAAGAGTCTTGACTTAGAAGGTTCTCACAACCAAAATGTCCAAAGTTTCCTAAAAAGTTTTCCCATTCTAACAAAGGATATTATTAGGGCTCAAAATAAGAAGCTGATTAGCAATAAATTCCAAATGGAAGGATTGGAAACTAGGCAGACGGGAGGAAGCACAGGGCAACCGCTTAAATTCTACGCAACTGCTGAGGCTCAAATAGAGGACCAAGCCCATCACTGGCAGCTGTATTCCAGAATTGGTGTTCGTATAGGCGATATGATTGTTGCTTTAGTAGGCTTAAATCTTATCGAAGAAGAGATTGCAGAAGATGTTTTCTGGAGGAAACACGATAAAGACAATGCTTTTGGAACGGTTCAGTTTTCTATTCAACAACTAAATGAAAATACAATCCAGCATTACGTTACCCGTTTTAAACGGGTAA
>JBCBPD010000114.1:0-11946 GCA_039820925.1 Bacteroidota bacterium
AAACCTGAAATGAAAGAAGGCGCATTTGCATGCCTAACCCTATTCGACCCGGAAACAGAATGGACTTTTGATAAAGAATCCATTCAATCCAAGTCAAAAAACAGCATGTTTATTGGCCATGGCATGAAAGGAAAAGTATTAGGGGTAATCCACAACGATAAAGTCAAGCTTTGGAATTAAATGAAGCCAAAAGCGGCAGGACCACTGCAATCGCGGCCCATATTACCATCGTGGGTTGTTTGATTGCAATGACAATGAATATGGAACCTAAAAATGCTTTTGCGCGATTTCATATCCGACAAGCATTTGGCTGTCATCTACTCTATCATGCTTTCGCCATTTTTTTTAACTATTCTGACATTAACGCGGGTTGGACGGTTTTGTACATTGTTTACCTAGCGGCGATTGTTTTTGGTCTATGGGCTAGCATTTCACTTAAAAAAGCCAAACTACCTTTAGTAGGCACCTATTTTCAAAACTGGTTCAAGTTTATTCCTTAATACTTTAAAATGTCCCAAACGCTTTCATTACACCATCTTGTTCGAAAATCAGACGCTAGCAAAACCCCATCGCCTGCCATCATCATGCTACATGGCTATGGCAGCAATGAAGAGGATTTGTTTTCGTTTGCTTCCGAACTACCCAAGGAGTATACCATTCTTTCTGTACAAGCGCCCTACCAGCTTGAGCCTTTTGGACATGCCTGGTATGCCATCAATTTTGACGCAGAACAAGGAAAGTGGAGTGACGATGAACAAGCAAAAGAAAGCCGCGACAAGATTTCATCATTTATTGATGAAGCGATAGCGGCATACCAATTGGATGCCGAGAATATCACGCTTCTTGGATTCAGTCAGGGCACTATTTTGAGTTATGCCGTGGCTTTGTCGTATCCAGAAAAAGTAAAAAATGTGATAGCCTTAAGCGGGTATATCAATCAGAAAATCATCGCCAAAGGGTATGAATCCAAAAACCATAAAGGTTTACATATCTATACCTCCCATGGCCAGGTAGACCAAGTCATCCCACTGGAATGGGCACAACGAACGCCTGCCTTTTTGAAGGATTTGGGTATTGAAAACGTCTATGAAGAATTTCCTGTAGGGCACGGGGTATCACCGCAAAATTTCTATTCCTTTCGAACTTGGTTGGAGCGTCACTAGTGGCTGCGGGTGTACAATAAATGGTCCATTACAGTAAAATCGACACCTAAATCTTCTTTTACTTCATAGCGTACCAATAGGTCACCCCAATAATTTCCATCGGAAAAATCAGCCAACAACCATTTGTGGTTGATCACCTTAATTTTGTTGATTTTAAAATCACTTTGCATGCCTTCGTAAGGCACTAATGGATTATCCCCCTTTGCTTCATTCGTTTCCAGCAACTTATCGGAAACGTAGTTGGATGGATTCTGGAGTGGAAGTTCATCAAAATAGGCCAACGCATCATCATTGTTCTCCAAAGTGAAATATTGCTGGTCTAAGAAATCAATCCGCGCTGATTGCAAAGAATCTTTTAGGGCACTGTTTTCCGTTTTGACTTTATCCAACTCCTCATTGAGGGCTTTTTGAAGATTGTTTGCGCTGACAAATTGAAAGAGTGCAATCAAGGCTGCAAAAACAAATAGATAAAGAAAAATTTTATGCTTCATGTAAGGGCTACTTTTACTTTAAGATTATCATAGGCCAAAAATACATTCTCAGGAAGCTTGGCTTGCACCACTTCATGAAAACCGAGCAAATGGCTAATATGGGTAAAATAGGTTCTTTTGGCACCGATATCCTCCGCAAATTCCAGGGCTTCTTCAAGGTTAAAGTGGGAATGATGCGCTTCTTCCCGCAAGGAATTGACCACCAAAACATCTACTCCCCTAATCTTCATTCTTTCCTTTTCCTCTATTTTTTTGACGTCTGTGAGATAGGTAAAATCGCCAATGCGATAGCCAAATACCTGCAAGCGGTTATGAAAAGCTTCCACAGGAATGGCCTTTTGGTCCCCTATGTCAAAAGGTTGGTCATTGGACACGGTATTGATTTGTACTGCAGGCGCACCCGGATAGCGATTTTCATCCGCAAAAATGTAATCAAACCGACGTTTAAGGCAATCCAAAACCCTTTGATGGGCATAAATCGGAATATCTCCTTGCCGAAAGAAGAAAGGACGGATATCATCAATTCCAGCGGTATGGTCGGCATGTTCATGGGTGAACAAAATCCCGTCCAAACTGGTCACGGAATTGGTGAGCATTTGCTGCCTAAAATCAGGACCACAATCAATAACATAATTGAAATCCCCCCAGCTTACCAAAACGGAAACGCGAAGGCGTTTGTCCTTGGGGTCATCACTTAAACAGACCGGATGACGACTGCCAATCACCGGGACCCCTTGCGAAGTTCCGGTTCCCAAAAAAGTGATGGTCATACCGTCATCCATTAATTCCAAAATTATAACTTATTTATATATTTAGATTGCTTGAAGAATGTAACTTTGTTTTAATCCTAAAAAACAAGCCATGGCTACCGAAACAGCCGATATCAACGCTTTTGAGAACATTCCATCCATCAAGGCGAAAACCCTGAGAATCAACTTAAATCGAAACATTTACGGAACTTTTGCCGAAATCGGTGCGGGTCAGGAAACGGCACGACACTTCTTTCGGGCAGGTGGCGCCTCAGGAACGATTGCCAAGGCGATGAGTGCTTACGACAAGGCCTTTAGTGATGCGATTTATGGAATTGAAGATGATGGACGCTACGTAACCCAATCAAGGCTTCGCAAGATGTTGAACCATGAAATGCGCTTGGTACAAGAACGCGTAGGACATGAGAGCAATCCGAATTATCTTTTTTTCACTTATGCCAATACCGTAGCTACGATTGACTTTTCAAAACGCTACAAAGGTCACGGCTGGGTGGGCATCAAGTTTCAACTAGACCCCAAGCAGGAAGAGTTTGACGAAATCATCATGCATGTTCGCTTTAAACAAAATGAAGCGCGTTTGCAGCAGGAAACCTTGGGAATATTAGGAGTTAACTTGATTTATGGTGCATTTTTCAAAAATGACCGCCCTAAGAAATTATTGAAATATCTCTATGACCATATCGATAAAGACACGGTTGAAATTGATATGATAAACTTTCATGGGCCGAACTTCATGGACGTCGATAACCGACTCATGAGTTTGCAACTTATCCGTAATGGGATGACGGATGCGGTGATGTTTGGGCCTGATGGAAACAACCTTTTACCCGCAGCAGTACTGTATAAAAAGAACATTTTGGCTTTACGCGGAAGCTTTAGACCCGTGACCAAAGTGAACATGGACATGTTCCAAAAATCATATGATATTTTCATACGAGAACAGACCGTGGAGTATGAAAACACCATCGTGGTGTTTGAAATTACCTTATCCAACCTCAAAGCGTCAGGGGAAATTGATGAACAGGATTTTATGGACCGGGCGGAATTACTCTCCTCTCTGGGACATACGGTTCTGATATCCAACTTCCAGGAATATTTCAAGCTAGTAGAGTATTTCAACAACTACACCAAAGCGCGTATCGGATTGACCATGGGTATCAACAACCTAATTGATGTTTTTGATGAAAAATACTATCGCCATTTGAGTGGCGGTATTCTTGAGGCCTTCGGAAAACTCTTTTTCAAGGATTTGAAGGTATACCTCTATCCGATGAAGGACCCAGAGACCGGAAAAATCATGACCAGCAACAATGTGAAGGTGCATCCTCGTATGAAAGAGCTCTACAAGTTCTTCAAATACAATGGTAAGGTGATGGACATCATTGATTACGACCCAGATATCATGGATATCTTTTCTCGGGAAGTACTCCGAAGAATCACCCAAGGTGAAGACGGTTGGGAAGAAATGCTACCCGAGGGCATTGCTGAAATGATTAAAGAAAAGAAACTCTTTTTGCGAAAAGAACATTCGGAAAAAGAAGAAGCATAAAAAAAGGCACCTTTACGGTGCCTTTTTTAGTTCAACAGCTGAGCTGCATGGTCTTTGGTTTTCACTTTTTCGATAACTTTTTCGATAACCCCTTCTCCGTCAATAACAAAGGTGGTACGATGTAAGCCGTCGTATTCTTTTCCCATAAATTTTTTAGGACCCCAGACCCCAAACGTTTCAATCACCGTATGGTCTTCATCCGCTAAAAGGGGGAACTGAAATTCATATTTTGCTTTGAAATTGGCTTGTTTTTTCTCACTGTCTTCACTAACGCCCAATAGTTCAAACCCCTGTTCTTGTAACAGACTATAATTGTCTCTTAAATTGCACGCCTCAGCGGTACAACCGGGTGTATTGGCTCTCGGATAGAAAAAAACCACTAATTTTTTACCTTTGTAATCACTCAAATTAACCGTATTTCCATCTTGGTCCTTTGCGGAAAATTCAGGTACTTTATCGCCAACTTTTAACATGTTCATCGCTTGGAATATTTTATATTGTTTAATACTTATTCCATAAAGTTAAACAAAATATGACGAAAAAGGAGAAGGTAGCGTTTGTAATTGAAAAATTAGATGAGCTATATCCCAAAATTCCCATTCCCCTTGACCATAAGGACCCTTACACCCTGCTGATTGCGGTTTTGATGTCCGCCCAAAGCACCGACGTTCGGGTCAATCAGATTACACCGCTGCTTTTTGAACGGGCGGATAATCCTTATGCCATGGTAAAACTTTCCGTAGAAGAAATTCGGGATATTATTCGGCCCGTAGGACTATCACCAATGAAATCCAAAGGAATTTATGGACTCTCCGAAATCTTAATTGAAAAATACAATGGTGAAGTCCCCGCAGACATTGAATTGTTGGAAGAGTTACCCGCTGTCGGTCACAAAACTGCGAGTGTGGTAGTCTCGCAGGCGTTTGGAATTCCTGCATTTCCTGTGGACACCCACATCCATAGATTGATGTACCGATGGGGTTTTACGAATGGAAAAAATGTGGTCCAAACCGAAAAAGATGCCAAACGCCTGTTTCCAAAAGAACTATGGAACAATTTACATCTGCAAATTATTTGGTATGGCAGGGAATACTCCCCTGCCCGAGGATGGGACTTGGAAAATGACATTATTACTAGCACTATAGGTCGGAAAACAGTGCTTAACGAATACTACAAAAACAAAAAAAGCCGCTAAACAGCGGCTTTTTTTAAATCTTTCATCAACCTTAGTTCAAAGTGACTTCGAATTTGTGGTTGTCACAGTCTACCACCGTGAACGATTGCGAATAACTCAGTAAAAAGTCAATCGTTTTTCGGCTGGATTTGAATGACCGTGTGATTTTTTGTTCTTCAGAGTAAATATTTTCCATATTCCAGCATTAATGTTACACTAGGATAACGCAGCTAGAATCGAAATATTGCGGTACTCGTTGGAATGCCAATTAATTCGTTAAAACGATATTATGGCGGTCTACTATCTTTCTAAGGTTAATTAAGGCATATCGCATACGTCCTAAAGCCGTATTGATGCTTACTCCTGTATTTTCGGAAATCTCTTTGAAACTCATGTCTTTATAGATTCGCATGATGAGTACTTCCTTTTGGTCTTCAGGCAATTCCTCAATCAAATAGGTTAAATCCCTATCGATTTGGTCCTTGATGATTTGCTTTTCGGCATTCAACTTATCGTCTTTGATTACCGAAAAGATATTGAAGTCTTCACTACCCTCGAACTTGGGCATTCTTTTGTTCTTACGGAAGTAGTCGATGATAAGGTTGTGTGCAATACGCATCACCCAAGGCAAAAATTTACCTTCTTCACTATAAGAACCTCTTTTGAGTGTTTTGATGACTTTAATGAAAGTGTCTTGGAAAATGTCTTCTGCTACGTCCTTGTCAAGAACTTTGGAATAGATAAAGCTGGAAATTCTTTGGTTGTAGCGGTTAATAAGTACTTCTAGGGATTTTTCGTCACCTGAGATGTATTGCTTAACGAGTACTGAGTCTTCGATTTGTAGTTCCATACAAATTACTTTTTTGGTTAAACCTAGGAGCCTCTTTCCTTACAGAAAAGACTCTATGTTAATTAGTTAATGGTAAAAAAGTAATTATCGCTGTATAGGCCTATCAGGTTTTTAATTACGACTCAAAGATAGAAAAATCACATGCCCATGAAAAAACTTATGTTGTGATTTGAGCATTTTTAGATGTTAACTCATTCAATATACGTATTAACTACGGTCTATTGTATCTTTACGGTTCTAATTTTAACAAATGACCCCCGTTACGGAAATTGATTCCAAGAAGAACATTATCATAAAAGGAGCCAAACTCCATAACCTTAAAAATATTGATGTTGTCATTCCGCGAAACAAGCTTGTGGTCATTACTGGATTGTCCGGTTCTGGCAAGTCTAGCTTGGCGTTCGACACATTATACGCCGAAGGACAAAGACGATATGTAGAGAGCCTTTCCTCCTACGCGAGACAGTTTTTGGGCAAATTGGACAAACCGAAAGTAGACTATATAAAAGGTATTGCTCCTGCCATTGCTATCGAGCAAAAGGTTAATTCTACCAATCCCAGGTCGACTGTTGGCACCACCACGGAGATTTACGATTACTTGAAGTTGTTGTATGCTCGCATCGGGAAGACCATCTCTCCCATTTCCGGGAAACCAGTCAAGAAACATACGGTGACAGATGTCACTACGCATATTAAGACGCTAAATGAAGGGGCGAAGCTTTTGTTGCTTGCTCCCGTAACCATAGCAGAAGATAGAGACCCCATTAAGTCACTCCAATTATTTTCGAAGCAAGGTTACGCACGAATAAAGTACAAAGGAAAGGTTTATCGTATCGACCAAGTACCAGAAGATATAGGGAGAACTTTCGATTTGGTGGTAGACCGTATTGTGGTAAAACACGATGAAGATTTCTTCAACCGTTTAGGAAATGCCATCGACAATGCCTTTTTTGAAGGAAAAGGAAGGTGTGCTATCGAGAATTTAGAGGATGGAACCACTATGGAGTTCAGCAATCTCTTCGAATTGGATGGCATGAAGTTCTTGGAACCCAACGTGCATCTTTTTAGTTTCAACAATCCATATGGAGCTTGCCCTAAATGTGAAGGCCATGGTGACGTCATCGGTATTGATGCCGACTTGGTGATTCCCAACACGGCTTTATCTGTTTTCGAAAATGCCATATTCCCTTGGAGAGGAGATAGCATGGGTTGGTATCGCGACCAATTGGTTAATTCTGCCTATAAATTCGATTTTCCAATTCACAAACCTTGGTACCAATTATCAGACGAACAAAAACAGCTGGTTTGGGATGGGAACGACCACTTTATTGGTATCCACAAGTTTTTCGAGCAGCTTGAGGAGAAAAGCTATAAAATCCAAAACCGTGTAATGCTTTCGCGCTATCGCGGAAAAACCAAGTGCCCGGTATGTAATGGAAAAAGACTTCGGAAAGAAGCGAACTATGTTCGTATTCAAGACAAGTCCATATCAGATTTGATAGAATTGCCCATTGACAAGCTCATTGCCTTTTTCGAAACGTTGGAACTTTCTGAGCATGACGGCCAAATTGCGCAAAGACTCCTAAAGGAAATCACGAGCCGTTTGGGTTTCCTTTCCAAAGTAGGGTTGAGCTATCTCACGCTAAACCGGAAATCCAATACGCTTTCAGGGGGGGAAAGCCAACGCATCAATTTGGCTACTTCTTTAGGCAGTAGTTTGGTGGGTTCCATGTACATTTTGGACGAACCTAGTATTGGTTTGCACCCAAAGGACACGGAAAACCTGATTGAGGTACTCTGTTCTTTAAGGGATTTGGGCAATACAGTGATTGTTGTCGAACATGACGAAGACATCATGAAAGCAGCCGACGAAATCATTGATATTGGTCCCGAAGCAGGAACCTTAGGCGGGGAAGTAGTCGCCACAGGAGATTTCCCGACGCTACTTGACTCTGAATCGTTGACCGCGAATTACCTCAATAAATCAATGGAAATTGAGGTCCCCCAAAAACGACGGACCTCCAAGAATCATATTCAGGTAGTTGGTGCGCGAGAAAACAATCTCAAAAACATTGACGTAACCTTCCCTTTGGACATGCTCACTGTAATTACTGGCGTATCCGGCAGCGGCAAAAGCACCTTGGTCAAGCGAATTTTATATCCTTCCATTCTAAAAGAAGTTGGGGGCTATGGCGAAAAAGCAGGTCAGTTTACCAAAATAGAGGGGAAATACAGCCATATCAAGCATGTAGAGTTTGTAGACCAAAACCCTATTGGTCGGTCCTCACGTTCGAATCCCGTAACCTATATTAAAGCCTACGATGACATTCGAAGCCTATTTGCAGCGCAGAAACTCAGCAAAATAAGAGGTTATCAAGCCAAACACTTCTCCTTTAATGTGGATGGCGGACGTTGTGAAAAGTGTAAAGGTGAGGGGGTGATTACTGTAGAAATGCAGTTTATGGCCGACGTACACCTGGAATGCGATGCCTGTGGAGGGAAACGGTTCAAAAAAGAAATACTGGAGGTTCAGTTTGAAGGAAAAAACATTGATGACATTTTAAACATGACCATCGATGAAGCCATTATTCATTTTGAAACCTACAAGCAAAACAAAATCGTAGCGAAATTGCGACCGCTTCAAGACGTAGGGTTGGGCTATGTCACTTTGGGACAGTCTTCCTCTACCCTATCTGGCGGTGAAGCACAGCGAATCAAGTTGGCTTCGTTTTTGGTGAAAGGAGAAACCAAAGAGAAAGCATTATTCATCTTTGATGAACCTACTACCGGACTTCACTTCCACGATATCAAAAAACTACTGAAGTCGTTTGAGGCGCTTATCTCAAAAGGGCACTCCGTCATTGTAATCGAACACAATATTGAACTTATCAAATGTGCCGATTACATTATTGATTTAGGACCTGAAGGTGGTGAGAATGGCGGAAATCTAGTAGCAGAGGGTACTCCAGAGGAAATCGTGGTGGCCAAGGATTCCATAACCGCTCGCTACTTAACCGAGAAAATATGATGTTGGAATGTTGAAAGTGTAACAAGAAGACATCTCATTACTCTTCTTTATAAACAATCACCTATGCAACGAAAACACTCCTTTGGACTAGCAATACTTTTGCTAGCCCTACTCACCTCATGTAATTCAAAAGAAAATAAGAACACTGCAACTGCTAAACCCATTCATCCGTTAGATACCTTGAAATCACCTCGTGACTTCTACCCCGAGCAACGGGCTCAAGTATTGGTCGTAGGTAGTTTTCATTTTGAATACCCTGGATTAGACAAACACAAAGCCAAGGATGACAATAAAATTGACGTACTCGAAGAACCCAAAAAAAGCGAATTAAAAGCTTTAACGGATTACATTACCAAATTCAAGCCTAACAAAGTGGCCATTGAAGCCCGTCCGAAATGGAATGCCATGGACAAGTACCGGGGATACAAAAATGGCGAATATACCGATAAGCGCGACGAACGCTACACCATCGCGATGCAAGTAGCTTCAAATATGGGATTGGATACACTATATGCTGTTGACACCAACAGTCTTTTTGATGACTTATATAAGAAAGATTCCATATTGGTCAAATCACTTACGGATAAAATCGATTGGGATGCCCCAGACCCTTATTGGGATATGGCAACCGGCTACTTGGACTATAAAGACGCCGTAATTCCCAACATGCATCTTTTGGAATACTTTAAATACATGAATTCGGTGGAAGCCCATCGTGCAAACTACGGTCTTTATCTTACAGGGACTATGGGCAAAGCGGATGGACAGACCGCAGATAACCTTTCTATGTGGTGGTACAATCGAAACCTTAGAATCTTCTCAAAATTAGTTGGATTAACCGAAGGACCAGAGGATAGAATCATGGTAGTTATGGGAAATGGTCATGCCTCGCTATTGCGACATTTATTTGAAGCTTCTCCCCAGTATGATTTTATAGAGTTCAGTGACCTTGACCGCAACTAAAACCACCATCTATCAAATAATACTAGTTGAACTCTGAATTCAAATTCAAAATGTTTTCAAAAAACCTATTTTAAATTCTTGGATACTTCCAAGTCAGTAGTACTTGTTTTACGATTATCAATTTAAACATGGCATAGGTCAATTCAAAATACCGAAACAAGAATTTTAGCAGAGTATTAAATCTAAAAGAGCATACCATCGCGGTGCTAAATTGATTTAATAAAACTCTTTCCTTCTATTTTATGCCGTTCAGCCAAATCTTAAACACACAGTTTTGGCTAAATCAGGTTAGTTTTCAAAATGAAGGGCGAAAAATTCTTAAAATGGTCGCTTGGTTTCAATGTTTTCGGTCTACAAAACTGTTAATAGTTGGTTTTTCACTCTGTTGTTTTACAGCTCATTCTTCAGTTCCATCAAACTTATCTTACGTTTCAAAAGATTTCAGTCTTAGTTCTTACTCTGCAGGAATTGCCATTACAGTAAATGGCAACCCTTTAGACGGACTTGAAGGGAATCCCGGTTGTAATCTCGTACTATATGAAGTTACGGTAACCAATACGGGGGATGAAGTTTTAGAAAATATCCAGATTTCCGATGTATTACTTGAAGGTAATCTTGTAGGCCCTATAGAAAGTTTGAATGCCAATGCTATTTTGGAAGTCGGTGAAGCATGGATTTATACCGTTGCCCACATAACTACAGACCTAGAAAAGGTTAATCAACAGGTTGTGACTTCGACTACAGTCACAGCAAATGTATTAGGGCTACCAGACCAATTGGTTAACGATACAAATGATACTGTTATTAATCTACCATCATGTCCATTATCAGATGAGATAGCCTTAATCAAAATTGGTTTTCCCTTGCAAGGTTTGGAACAGGGTCCAGGGTGCAATTTAATATTGTATCAATTCTTTGTGACCAATGAAGGTGAGAATGTTTTGGTAAATGTAGTGGTAAACGACATGTTGTTGGGAGGAGATATTGGTCTACCTGACTCGGGAGATGACAACAATAACAATCTTTTAGAACCTGATGAAATATGGGTATATACCCGTTCATATGAAACAACCGTACAAGATAAATTTGAGGAACAGGTCATCAATCAGGCCACGGTGACCGCAATTATTGAAGGGGAACCAGATAGCATTGTCATAGATCTGTCCGATGACGATAGCGTGGACGAAAATGAACCTACAATTAGTACTTTGCCCTCTTGCCCATCCAAAACGGATATCGCAGTGGTCAAGACCGGTGTTGCCATAGAAAATATTGAGGCGGGGCCCGGATGTAATCTCATTGTGTTCGATTTTACCGTGACCAATGAAGGAGAAAATATTTTAGAGAACGTAGTATTGAACGACCCCCTATTGGGTGGCGATATCCCAGGACCTATCTCTGGAGATGACAACAATGATGGATTTCTGGATTTAGATGAAGCCTGGGTCTATTCAGCGGTCTACAACATTACCCAAGAAGACATTGACAAAGGCTTCTTTGAAAATCAAGCAACTGTAATTGCCAATCTTCAAGGGTTGATTGATCAAGAGGCAATTGACCTATCAGACGATAACAGTGTTTTGGAAAACGACCCAACGGTTGTCGACCTATCCTTTTGTGCTCCACCAGACATTGGGTTGATAAAAGAAGGCGTACCTTTTGACGTTGACGGCGATGGTTGTATCGAAAGCATCCTGTACACCTTTACAGTTACCAACCTTGGTGATGTGGACTTGGAAGAGGTGCTGCTCGAGGACCCCCTCTTCGGCGGGCCCGTTCCCGGACCAGATTCCGAGAGCTTGGCACAGGACGGCATACTGCAGGTAGACGAGGTCTGGACCTATACCGCACTCTATGCCCTGACACAGGAAGATATAGACAACGGCGTGGTGGTCAACCAGGCCACCGTCACCGCCAAGCCATTGGGCGCACAGGGACAGGTCATTGACCTATCCGAT
>JBCBPD010000115.1:0-11754 GCA_039820925.1 Bacteroidota bacterium
AAACAACATCATTTATGTTGTTTACCAAATCATCCACCTGACCAATGGTCTTTGACGATTGGTCGTTTGCGATATTTACTACCAAATCTTGTGGAAACACATCTGCTTGTGCTTTATCTACAATAGTTTGAATTTGCTCGGCTGCAGCAACCATATTTTTCCCTGAACGTTTTTTCACGTCCAGCATCACTACGGCTTCACCAAACTCACGAGCATAGGTGGTTTTATCCTCTTCTTTGAATGATATTGATGCAATATCTTTAAGATAAATAGGGTTGTCGTTTTCCGATTTTACCACAAAGTTTTCAAGCTCTTCTGGGGTATCTATCTCACCAACAATACGAATGGTTCTGCGCTGTCCACTCGTCACCAAATTTCCGGCAGAAGTGGTCATGTTTTCACGGCTGATGGTGTTTATGATATCGTCAAAGCTCACCTGTGCAGCCATCATTTTGTAGATGTCAACCGCTACCTCGACTTCTTTCTCCTGCGCACCTCTGATATCAACCTGTTTGATTTCGGAAAGGCTTTCTATCTCTTCTTCCAAATACTCTCCATACTCTTTAAGTTTATCAATCGGATAATCCCCAGAAATGTTGATGTTTAGGATGGGAATTTCTTCGGATAAACTCAAGTCGAAAACGTTTGGCTCGACTTTGGCTCCGTTAAACACCGGCCAATCTTCACCAGCAGTTTGCGAGTCCACCTCATCTTTCACTTTTTGCTTTGCAGCCTCCACCGAAATATTCTCATCAAACTCTACGATGATGATGGAATAGTCCTCTTGCGAGGTTGAAGTGATTTCGATAACATTACTGACCGTTTTAAGTTCGTCTTCCAGCGGGTCAGTAATCAATTTTTCAATGTCTTCGGCCGTGTTTCCGGGAAACAAAGAACTGATGTAAATCTTGGTTTCCTTTATTTCAGGAAAGTTTTCCCTGGGCATGCTGAAATAAGCGGAAGCTCCTAAGAACAGGATTACGGCAATCAGCACATACATTGTGGTTTTATTGTCAATAGCCCACGAGGATAACTTAAATTCCTTGTCTACTTTTTTCTTTTGCTGTTTCATATCAAAGGCTATTTGCTGTTCATGATTTTCACTTTTTGCCCATCTTTTACGCTTCGGGCTCCTTCTTCAATGATGCCATCTCCGTTATTGATGCCTTCCAATACTTCTACATAATCCCCTTGCGTTTTGCCTGTAGTGATAATGGCCTTTTTGGCAATGGATTCGGCAGCGGAAGAATCAGCGCTTACTAAGTACACATACTGCTGTCCTTGTGCATTTTCAGAAACGATGCTTTGTGGAATCAAAATGGCATTTTCGTTGGTGTAATCGTTGATCATCACCTTTGCTGTCAAGTTTGGTTTGATGGTACCTCCTTTGCTCGGTAATCCAATTTCAGCCGTGAACGAGCGGTTAGCCGGGTTGATGAAATTCCCAGTCGAACGCACCTTAGTAGAAACGCTATCACCCAAAACCGGGAAAAACACCTCTACATTTTTACCAGGGCTTACATTCGGCAAGTGACTTTCGGGTATTTCAACCTCCACATACATGTTCGAAAGATTTACGATTCGGAACACCTCAGAACCTTGACCAGGACTTACTACAGTTCCTTGGTCTTTAATAACATCGTCAATGATACCTGAGAATGGCGCGCGAATGGTTGACTTGGCCAGTTGGCTTTGCATTTGTTTCACCGCACTTTCTTGTGATTCGTACGTAGACTTGGCCTGTAGATACTGGATTTCAGAACCAATGTTTTGTTCCCAAAGTCTTTTTTGACGCTCAAAAGTAGTTTTGGCCAAGGCGGCTTGAGTTTTCATCTGTGCCAATTGGCTGCCTACTCCACCATCGTCAATAGAAGCCAACAATTGTCCTTTTGCCACTTTCTGTCCCTCTTTTACGTATACGCGGTACAAGGTGCCTGCCATTTCAGGATAAATTAGAACGTTCTGCTTGCTCATTACGTCACCTTGGAGCTCCAAATAATGGTCAAACTTTTCACTCTTTGCTTCAAAAGTGGTAACCAATGGGAGCTTCTGGCTATCGTCCAAAGCGGCGATGGCAGAATCCAATTGTTTGATTTCAGCTTCAAGTTCCTTTTGCATTCCGGCGATTTCCGTTCGCTTCGCGCGGATGGCACTCAAGTCCTTGGTCTCAAGTACGTTTTGTACCGAGGCCTCACCTTCGCCTCCGCAGCTGCTGAGCAACAAGGCAAACAAAACGGTGTAGATAGCTGTTTTCATAATGGTATATTGTTTTTTGATTATTGATTTAATATGGTTTCCAATTCGGTTTTTCGATTGATGACGTCTGCCATGGATTGTAAATATTCCTGTTGGGACGAATACAATTGGGTTTGCGCTTGTCTTAGTTCAAAACTAGTAGCAATTCCCTCTGCGTATTTGATTTGGTTTTTGTTTTCGATACGTTCGGCCAAAGCCAAATTGTCTTTTGAAGTGCCGTATTCTTCAATGGCCAAGGTGTAGTTGCTTTTGGCGTTTTCCAACTGTAATCGAATTTGTTCTTCCGCTTCAGTAAGTTGCGTTTTTGCTTGCTCCAACGCGATTTTGGCACGTTGGGTTGAAGCACTTCTTTTTAGTGAGCTAAAAATCGGGATGCTCAAATCAACTCCGAAGTTTGAGAAACCAAACCAGTCTTGCCCTTCATTAAAAAAGTTGAACGAATCACTAAAGGATAGGCCTCCATAGTTGATGAAAGCGTTCAACGTGGGTAAGGCACGACTCTTGGCCAACTTCAGTTCGTAAAAGCGTTGCTCATTCAAATTGTTGGCGAGCTTGTAGTCCACATTGTTCTCTACATTGAATTCGGTATTTACCAACTCAGGCGTAATTTTGCTTTGTGTCAAGCTTTCCAAACTCTCGGTTAATACCGTGGGTGTTTCAATCGGAAGACCCATCATTAAGTTGAGCATTTGCAGAGTGATTTTCTCCAACCGTTTGGCATTCTTCAATTGATTGTCCACTGAAGAAAGTGTAATCTGCAATTGGTCTACACTTTCCTCATCGCCCAAACCGTTTTCATATACCTTTTTGGTTTCGAATAGGTTTTTTTCCAGTGTGGCTTTGTTCTTTTCTGAGATTTCCACGCTTTCCTGGGCTACCAAAACGTTTCCATAGGCTTCAACAACTGCTTTCCGAATGTCCAAATCGGTTTTTTCCTTGTTGTTTGCGCTGTAACTTAAAAAAGCCTTTGTGGCCTGTACCCCAACGATGTAGGAACCATCAAAAATTTGCTGGGTTAGTGTCGCGGTTGCCGTGATTTGTTGTGGCTGACCAAAAACTACTTCTACAAATGTTCCCGGTTCACCATCGGCAATTTCACCGGGTAACTGAACCACTTGCTGCTTTAATTGGTTTTGATAATTGACAGCCCCGTTGATTTGCGGTAGACCGTCGGCAATGGTTTCCCATTTCTGTTTTTGGGCGTCTGTCATATCGCGCTTGGCGTTGATGACGCTGTAGTTGTGCTCCAAAGCATACGCAATGGCCTCATCCAAACTATACTGGTTTTGGTTTTCTTGTGCCAATAGTAAAAAAGGCACTAGAAAAAAGAGGTTGGCAATGAATGTTCGCATTTATTCCTGGTTTGAATTGATGATTTCGTTTAATATTTTTCGGCCTTTTGGCGTTACGATTCCCCTTAAGTGATATTCCAAAAAGTAGTCCTCTAGCTGTGCATGGGAAAACATTATCATGGGGAAAAGGCCTTGGTCTTTGATGCTTATGGCTCCAGAAAAATAGATTCGAGAAACAAACTCGATGTCTAAATTCTCTCGATAGATATTCATTTCCATACCGCGTTTAATGTTGTCCAACACACAGGTACGCATGACATCAAACTGTTTTTTCTTAAGAGACTCGTGCAGCTTAGGGTAGTACTTTTGCAGCTGATATTGTGGGGAACTCTTTTCGCCTTTAAGGTGCTCCATGGCAAAGCGCTTGATTTCGTATAGTTCCTCGATTGGATTTTTGCCCAGTGCCACTATTTCATCAATGCCATCAGAGATACACCAAAAAAGGTCCATTGTACACTCCTCTACCAATTGGGTCTTGTTTTGAAAATGAGAGTAAATCGTTTTTTTGGAGATACCCATTTGTTGGGCTAGGTCATCCATAGTAACACTCTTGAAACCCAAATTCAAAAAAAGCTCGGTCGCCTTATGTAAGATTTTATCCTTCATCTGAGCGGTTAAAAGTATCAAGGAAACTGAAAACACAAAAATAGTTTCCAACGTTTCACATTTTTTTAACGCATCCTTAACTTCACTTTCTACTCCAGATTTGCCCCAAAAGACAAGGATAGCTTGTCGGTTTTGTTTGGGTTTTCAGAGCTATTGCTCCAACGACTCCAAAAAAACAGTCTCCCTGGTTTAATCCTAGTGTTTTTTACTGTGGGTTTTTTGTTCTTCTCCTTCATGATGATATGTTTTATTGATTGACTTAGCATGTTTCCTATCGCTAAGCACCTACTAATTGACGTACGACAAAAGGTTTTTTGGACCCTATTGTGAATTTTTACCCTGAATGGTCGAAAAAACGATTTGAATTGATACGGGCATCAACTTAATTTGAGGTGCTTTCTTCGCTGCTGTTTCCTTCACTTTGCTTACGCTGCACATAGGCTTCATACGCCTGTTGACCTTCTTCTTTCCAATAGCTATCATAGTACTTCCAATCGGAAAAGTTCTTTCTGGAATTACAGAAGTCCTTAAGTTTTTGATTGCGTTGCTTTTTCTTATGTCCTCCTTTTGAAGAGCCACCTCCAAAACCAAATAAAATTTTGGAAAGTGCCAGAATTCCCACGGCCTCCCAATAGTTGATGGTACGAAGCCCGAATAAATCCGGCAGCAGCCAATTCCAAAGCCACATGACCACAAAGCCTATCAATAGGACAAAGAGTAGCACGATGATAATCATGAAAAAGCCTTTAAAGGCCATTCGAACCCCGCTTTCAAAGCTGTTTGCGAAATTGTCTCTAGTATTCATTGTATTTGTTTTTTGTTCTTTCTAGATCTAAATCTTTTGTAAGTATGGATAGGGCTCGATGTCTTCGCGACATCAAAGTTCCCTGTGAAATTCCGGTCTCTTCTGCTATTTCACGATAGGTGTATCCTTCAAAATCAACCGCGATAATGATATCTCTGTATTCGGGTCGGAGCGCTTGGATTTTTGCTTTCAATTGCTCTTCCAATACTGATGCATATCGATTGTCAGCCTCCGAATAGAACAGTTCAACAAACTCTTGCCAGCGGAGCTCCAAATTGTCTTCCGGATAGGTCTTGGTCTTGCCCGTCCGCATCAGGTCTACGATTCTATTTCGGATGGAGTGGTACACAAAACCGGCAACATTCTGAATGGGCGTATCGTTCGACGCGCGTGAGAACACTCTCAATGCTACGTCTTGAACGATGTCCTCAGCATCCCTATCCGACGTATCGGAAATTCGGGATTGCACATACCGTTTTAGTGACCCGTATTCTTGGTCAAAAAAAGTGGTGAGGCTGTTATAGTTGTTCCTTTTTGTGGATGTCACGGGTCTTTTGTTCAGAAACTCCGCCTATAAAGACGACGTTTTTCAAAACTATTGCGTTTTTCAGGCAAACTTTTTTCATTTCTTGCGCTTCTTCGTTTGTTCGAGGCTATTTTTGAAGCTATGAATCATGGAAAAGTCATTGCTCAATTGCGCCAAACGGTTCTTGAGCATATCAAAGCTACAATTGCGATTAAGGAACCCGAAAGCCTATACGCCCCAATAGATTATATCATGCAATTGGGGGGGAAGCGTATGCGACCCGTTTTGACCTTGATGGCTGCTGAAGTGTTTGGTGGGCAAGCCAAAGATGCTATGAATGCGGCAATGGCGATTGAGGTTTTTCATAACTTTTCTTTGGTCCATGATGATATAATGGATGATGCGCCGTTGCGACGGGGGAAGACCACAGTGCATGAAAAATGGGATGTCAATACCGGAATCCTTTCGGGTGACGCCATGTTGATTTTGGCGTACCAGTTTTTTGAAAGCTACGAACCTGAGATGTTCAAAGCACTGGTCAGTTTATTTAGTACGACCGCCATTGAAGTTTGCGAAGGACAGCAATATGACGTGGATTTCGAAACGCGTACCGATGTTACTTTAGAAGAATACCTTAAGATGATTGCCTACAAAACGGCGGTTTTGGTGGCTGCTGCCATGAAGATGGGAGCGATTACCGCTGGGGCTTCAGGTGAAGATGCCCAAAGCATTTATGAATTTGGGAAAAACCTGGGCATTGCATTCCAGTTGCAAGATGATTATTTGGATGCTTTTGGCGATGCAGAGAGCTTTGGAAAACAAGTTGGAGGGGACATTATAGAAAACAAAAAAACCGTCCTCTTCATAAAAGCACTTGAGTTCTCAGATACAGAGCAAAGGGAACAACTGTTGTCCCTTTATTCAAAACAGCCAGACGATGCAACCGAAAAAGTAGAGGCTGTCAAAGCCATCTTTATAGAGAGTGGCGCCGTGGATTTCACTAAGGCTACCATTGCTAACTACACTGAAAAAGCGTTTCAAGCGCTGGAGAATTTGTCCATATCCGATTCCAACAAAGGATTATTGGAAATGTTTGGCACGCAGTTGATGAATCGAAAAATCTAAAAGATTCTCCCCAGAAGTGCTCGTATGAACGGAAAAGGGCTGGGTGCTGACATCATTAAAATGTCTTCACCAAATGACGTGCGATTGTCCAAAAATTTGAGAATCAAGGGAACCTTTCGTTTTCGAAACAAGGATTCGAAGATGGATTGTCCCAAACTATTGTCTTTTGCCAAAACGTCTAGCAGGAGCATATCGTAGAAGCGAAACTTGTCGTTTCGATGAAATTTGGATAGCGGCTTTCCTGCCTTAAGGTATTTCACCAGTTCTTTCACCTTTCTGCTACTATTATAAAAGGTAAAACCGGTACTCGGTTTAGCCCAACCTCCTGCTATACCAATACGAACGACTTTGTTTGTGTTCCATTTTTCGAAAGGGAAACAACTCATGGGAATGTTACCCTGTTCGGTTTCGGTTATCTCATAACCCACATTGGGAAAATGCTCATTGAGGTATTCTTTTATGGCATCTTCATATTCTGAACGCTCCAGGGGTTCTTCAGAGAATAGGGTATATTCAAAAAGGGCTTCAGTTTTGGAAAAAGGCAACAAATACATAAAGCGAGTATTCCCTTTTTGGGGTACCGAAAAATCCATGAACCGGGCCGTTTGGTCATCCAAAACAGCTTGGTCCAGCCGAACAAACCAACCCACAAAATGTTGTTGCAAAACGGGATACTTCTCTTGGTGGAGAATGGATTGATAATCAAACAGACTTGAAAAAACCTTAGAAGCTTCGTACGATTCTTGGGTGGTTTTCACCACAACCCCTTCCTCGGTTTCTTCTATGGATTCAATGTTTTCTGTTATCCATGTAATGTTCGAAAAAGCACTGAGCTTATTTCGATAATGGTTGTAAAAATCCAAACCCCGCACCAACTTGTAACGGTAGGGTGCAATATTGGTATTCAAACGCAGAGTTTTCCCTGCAAAATAGATATTGGGCCATATTTTATGGGCGATATCGTCAAACTGCCCTGGACCTGCCTCCCAAAAGCACCAGGTTCGGTCATTTTGCAACTTTTGGTCTTTATCAATAAGTAAAATGGACTTCGAGGAAAAAAAAGAATCATTACCTAATGCATCTGCCAAAAGGAGACCAGAAGCACCTGCTCCGGCAATGATATAATCGTATTTGGACATACGTTAAAAGTACGGATATTTTGACCATAACATGACAAGAATTAAACTTTTGCAACTCAGTCGCAAGTAGCTTAAAAATTTATTTAGACAAAACGAAAAATTAATTTTTGTTTGAAAAAAAATTAACTTTGTCAAAACGGTTTTTATGACGCGTGCTGAGGAAAACTATCTCAAGACTATTTTCCATTTAGGGGGAAGCTCTTCTGAGTTGGTGTCTACGAATGCCATTGCTGAGCAAATGGAGACCAAACCTTCTTCAGTAACAGACATGGCCAAAAAATTGGCAGAGAAGGGCTTGGTTAAGTATACCAAATACCAAGGGGTTTCGCTGTCTAAAACGGGATTGAAAACGGCACTTTCCATTGTGCGGAAACACAGATTATGGGAAGTGTTTTTGGTAGAGACCTTGGATTTTAGCTGGGATGAGGTCCATGAGGTTGCGGAGCAACTTGAGCACATCAAAAGTGAAAAGCTTATCGACCGTATTGATTCGCTTTTAGGCCACCCTAAGTTTGACCCTCATGGAGATCCTATTCCAAGCAAAGAAGGAATCGTATCCGAAAGAGAACAACACCTTTTAAGTGAAATGAAATCTGGCAGCATAGGGGTTTGCGTGGGGGTGAAGGATACATCGTCTAATTTTTTGAAGTTTTTGGATAAAAATAAAATTGCCCTAGGCGACACTATTGAAATTGTAGAGATTGAAGATTTTGACCAATCCTTGACCATTAAAATCAATGGCCAGATGATGTCTATTTCGAATCAAATCGCGAACAATCTCTATGTAAAAAAGCAGGAATAATGGAAAACGTTATTGCATACTTTAAAGAAATCGACCCTATTCTCGCGGCTTTATATGCCACCCTTTTTACATGGGGATTGACCGCTCTTGGGGCAGCTTTGGTATTCTTCTTTAAAAAGGCCAATCGAGCCCTTTTGGATGGAATGTTGGGCTTTACCGGAGGTGTAATGGTAGCGGCTAGTTTTTGGAGTCTGTTAGCGCCCGGGATTGCCATGAGTGCCGGTGAGGGCTTTGTAAAAGTAATTCCAGCAGCGGTGGGTTTTCTGTTGGGCGCCGCTTTTATTTTTGGGTTGGACAAAATATTACCCCACTTGCACATCAACTTTAGAGAAGAAGAGGCCGAAGGGGTGAAAACCCCATGGCGTAGAACAACTTTGCTCACATTGGCGATAACCTTGCACAACATTCCAGAAGGATTGGCGGTAGGGGTATTGTTTGGCGGAGTAGCAGCGGGCTTTGAAGGCGCTAGTATTGGTGGTGCGGTAGCCCTTGCCTTGGGGATTGGCTTACAAAACTTTCCTGAAGGCTTTGCGGTGGCGATGCCCCTGCGTCGACATGGCTTGAGCCGATGGAAGAGTTGGGTTTATGGGCAGGCTTCGGCCATTGTGGAACCGATTGCAGGGGTACTTGGCGCTTGGGCCGTCCTTACGTTCGAACCACTATTACCTTATGCTTTGTCTTTTGCTGCTGGCGCCATGATTTTCGTTGTGGTCGAGGAGGTAATTCCAGAGACGCAGCGAGATAAATACACCGATATTGCCACTTTGGGCTTTATTGGAGGTTTCATCATTATGATGACCTTGGACGTTGGTTTGGGATAATTTATATCGTCAAAAGAAATATTTTTTTACTTTTAATTTATCTTTGCATAACATTAAATTAACATTGTAAATCAAAAATGGCAAAGAAGAGTAAATTGAAAAAAGCCCTTAAAAAGGCAAAGAAGAACTTGAAAGCGAAGGAAAAAGCAGTTAAAAAAACGCTGGCTAAACTGCATGCGTTGAAAAAGAAAAAGGCTAAAAAGAAGGAACTAAAAAAGGCTGTAAAAGTGGTCAAAGTGACAAGACTGAAAGCCGAAGCTGCTGCAAAAAAGGCCAATGCGGCGAAGAAAGCCTTAAAAAAAGCAGCTTAAAATATACTAGACTAACTCAAAATGAAAGGAGACCTTCGGGTCTCTTTTTACTTTGAGGCAAGTTCTTCCAATAGTACCGAGTAGTCGTGTTGTAAATCCTCGTGCAAGAGGGTAATCTTCTTTTGAATACTCGCAATTTGACGTTCGTAAAGATTAACTAGTGTGGTGTTCCGATAAATAGAAGGTTCAAAACTCTGTAGTTTTTGACAGAAATAAAGAAGTAGCTCCACTTCGGTTTCCTTTTTACCCGAATAGCGAATGTATTTTCGTAGCGTTCGCAGGATTTTTCGAACGCTTTTTTTGATGTAGAAGTAGCTGTTGGTATTGATTTCAGAAAACATTTCGTCCAATTCTTCCTGTACGGTTTGTATGTATCCCTCTTCGTTATGGGCCTCAAACAGGAGGTAGGTCAACAACTCTTTGTTTTCCTTTTTGAATTTGGAAAGCCGAAGACAGAGTTCTAACAATTCTTCCGTATCACGGAATTGCAATTCTTTTTTGAGTTGTGCTACGGTTGCGGCTTTCATCAGCTCCGAAGATACGAAGCCCCATTCACATCGATGATGGTTCCTGATGAATATTCCGCACCATCGGAAGCTAAAAAAAGAATAGCATGCGCCACTTCTTTGGGTTGCGCCATGCGTTGAAAAGGCGATTCACGAAGTAGATTTTCGCGTTCAATGGGGGTCAGGGTCTTGGCCGCCATTTCGGTTTCCGTGAATCCTGGTGCTACTACTCCGACATAAATTCCGTGCGGCGCCAGTTTTTTCGCCAAAGATTGACTCATGGCATTCAAAGCCGCCTTGCTTGCCCCGTACGCGGGTTTAGTGGGTTCGCCTCGAAACGCACCCCGAGACGAAACGTTCACGATACGACCACCGCCTTTTTGCATCATGGTTTGAGCGGCCCAAAAACTCATATTGGCTACAGCAAACAGGTTGGTTTGAAAGGTAGCTTCCCAAGCTCGGGTCCAGGTTTCAAAATCCACTGAATCGATTTCATGGAAAATGGAAATACCAGCATTGTTGACCAAAATGTCCAACTTGCCATAAACCGATAGGAATTCGTCCACCAATACTTTGCAATTATCCGCTTCGCTGAGGTCTTTTTGAAACAATTGATGTCCTTCACCAGGTAGGGAAGCCAAGGTTTTTTCTGCTTCTTGAATATTGTTTCTAAAATTTAGACCTACATGTGCACCCTTCTCTGCAAATACCAGTGCCGTAGCTTTTCCAATACCTCTTGAGGCTCCTGTTATCAAAACGTTTTTTCCTGTGAAATCCATCTTTTACGTTAACCTATTTTGAATATGAGCCGGAAGTTCATGAGCCCGCTTTCAATAGCGTCGAAAAAACTTGCTCATTGTAACCTCTCCAATTCGTTATCAATTTCTTGTTTCAATTTTTCCGCTCTTTTTTTGATGATTTCCCAACGAAGTATTTGCTCCCGATTGCCTCCAAATTTAAGAATGACCATTCTCCAAAAATCACGGTTTTGAGTAAGCTTTTCAAAGTCAATGGATTCAATATCGGTATAGCCCGCCACATCCACATCCAACATCGCAAATCCTTCCTGATTGAGGTATAAATTCTCGACAATTAATGGAGTAATAAATTCATCTGTAATCAACTTGGTAGCTTGGTCTGTATACGTTTCTTTCGCATTGCGATAATAATTGAAAATAGACTGCCGCAATGGCTCGTTTTGGACATAGCTCATTTTTCCGGAAGAAATTGCTTCATCAAAAATTCCACTATTGCTTTTGAAGTATTGGTCCACCACAAATTCAAAGGATTTAAGCACAAATGTTTTTTTGTCAATACTGTCTGGTTGGCTCAAGGTGCCCACCAAGCTGTCCAAGCGTTGCAATCTTTCCTGTGAAAAGCGGGTATTGTTTTCGATTTGTTGGATATCCAAATCTACTTCCTTGGAAAGATTGGAAAGTAGAATCAATTCTTTTTCACGCTCTTTTTGCACTTCAGCATAGTTGTCTATTTGAAGCGCTATTAAA
>JBCBPD010000116.1:0-11671 GCA_039820925.1 Bacteroidota bacterium
ACAGTGACCATGGATGTCGCCAAAGCCGTGAAAGATGTAAAAGGTGGTAAAATCGATTTTAAAGTTGACAAAACAGGAATCGTTCACGCTGCCATCGGAAAAGCTTCTTTCTCTGCAGATAAAATCGCAGGAAATGCAAAAGAGCTTATCGATACATTGAACAAATTGAAACCTGCAGCGGCAAAAGGCGTATACATGAAAAGTATTTACATGTCTACCACCATGAGCCCAAGTGTTGCACTAGATCCTAAAGCAGTTTAAGCCAAGGGCAGTTAAAACGTATATCTATGACACGAGAAGAAAAAGCAGTAGTAATAGAAGATTTGACGGCTCAGTTGGCTGAAAACGCCAATATCTACTTGGCAGATATTTCAGGATTGGACGCAACAACTACTTCTAACCTTAGAAGAGCTTGTTTCAAAGCCAATATCAAATTGGCCGTTGTTAAAAATACCTTGCTTGCAAAAGCAATGGAAGCTTCAGATAAGGAGTTTGGTGAGCTTCCAGAAGTATTGAAGGGAAATACCTCTTTAATGCTTTCTGAAACTGGAAACGCTCCAGCAAAACTTATCAAAAACTTCAGAAAGAAATCCGATAGACCCCTTTTGAAAGGTGCTTTCATCGAGGAAGCCGTTTACGTTGGGGATGAGAACTTAGAGGCCTTGGTGAACATCAAGTCCAAAGAGGAAGTTATTGGAGATATCATTGGATTGTTGCAGTCTCCTGCCAAAAACGTTATTTCTGGTTTGAAATCCGGAGGTGGCAAATTGGCTGGTATCTTGAAAACCCTTTCTGAAAAATAATTCGCGCACAATTACTAAGTATATTTTACAAATTTGATTAAACGATAGAAAAATGGCAGATTTAAAAGATTTTGCAGAACAGTTGGTTAACCTTACCGTAAAAGAGGTTAATGAGTTGGCCGACATCCTAAAAGAAGAGTACGGTATCGAGCCTGCTGCTGCTGCAGTTGCAGTTGCTGGTGGAGGTGCTGCTGCTGGCGGTGGTGAAGACTCTGCTGAGGAAAAATCAGAGTTCGACGTAATCCTTAAAGCTCCAGGTGGTTCCAAACTAGCTGTTGTTAAATTGGTTAAAGAACTTACTGGTCTTGGATTGAAAGATGCTAAAGAGATTGTTGATAGTGCTCCTAAAGCTGTTAAAGAAGGAGTTGCTAAAGATGAAGCAGAAGGTATCAAAAAATCTTTGGAAGAAGCAGGAGCAGAAGTTGAGCTTAAATAATAGCTTTTACCATACAGGTTTTTAAAGGTCTTTTCCGCCTCTGGCGGATTAGACCTTAGCCTATTTAATGAGGCGTGTATAAAGCCATACACCAACCCTATTTATTCACGATCAAATTTTTGTCCATTGATGTTCACTAATCAGACTGAAAGAGTAAACTTCGCATCCGCTAAGAACATACCGGAATATCCGGATTTCTTGGACATTCAGATTAAGTCTTTCCAAGACTTTTTCCAACTTGAAACAAAATCCGATGAGAGAGGCAATGAAGGTTTGTACAACACCTTCATGGAAAACTTTCCCATTACCGACACTCGAAACCAATTCGTTCTTGAGTTCTTGGATTATTTCATTGATCCCCCACGATACTCCATCCAAGAGTGTATCGAAAGAGGACTAACGTATAGCGTTCCCCTAAAGGCACGCTTGAAATTGTATTGTACTGACCCCGAACACGAAGATTTTGAAACCATCGTTCAAGATGTGTATTTGGGTACCATCCCTTACATGACCCCTAGTGGTACATTTGTCATCAATGGGGCCGAACGTGTTGTAGTTTCTCAATTGCACCGTTCACCAGGGGTATTCTTCGGACAATCCTTCCACGCCAATGGAACCAAGCTGTATTCAGCAAGGGTGATTCCATTCAAAGGATCTTGGATTGAATTCGCAACGGATATCAACGGGGTGATGTACGCCTATATCGATAGAAAGAAAAAATTACCCGTAACCACACTTTTCCGTGCCATCGGATACGAAAGAGATAAAGATATCTTGGAAATCTTTGACCTTTCTGAAGAAGTGAAAGTGTCTAAAGCTGGACTCAAAAAAGTTTTGGGTAGAAAGCTTGCTGCAAGGGTATTGAATACATGGCATGAGGATTTCGTGGATGAAGATACCGGTGAGGTGGTGTCCATCGAAAGAAACGAAATCATCTTGGACCGTGACACTGTGCTTGAAAAAGAACACGTAGACGAAATTTTGGATGCAGATGTAAAAACCATTCTGCTCCACAAAGAGAATAACGCACAGTCTGACTACGCTATTATCCATAACACGCTTCAAAAAGACCCGACCAACTCGGAGAAAGAAGCGGTTGAACATATTTACCGTCAATTGCGTAACGCCGAGCCGCCCGATGAAGAAACCGCTCGTGGTATCATCGATAAGCTTTTCTTCTCTGACCAACGCTATAGTTTGGGAGAAGTAGGTCGTTACCGAATGAACAAAAAGTTGGGTCTTGATATCGGGATGGACAAAGAAGTCTTGACCAAAGACGATATCATTACCATCATCAAATATCTTATCGAGTTGATCAACTCGAAAGCAGAGATTGATGATATTGACCACTTGTCAAACCGTCGTGTAAGAACGGTTGGCGAACAGTTGTCTTCCCAGTTTGGAGTAGGTTTGGCACGTATGGCACGTACCATTCGTGAGCGTATGAACGTAAGGGATAACGAGGTATTTACCCCGATTGATTTGATTAATGCGAAGACACTTTCTTCCGTGATTAACTCTTTCTTTGGTACCAACCAGTTATCTCAGTTCATGGACCAAACGAATCCATTGGCGGAGATTACCCACAAAAGAAGATTGTCTGCATTAGGACCAGGAGGTCTTTCACGTGAAAGAGCAGGTTTCGAGGTGCGTGACGTACACTATACCCACTACGGAAGACTATGTCCGATTGAAACCCCTGAAGGTCCAAACATTGGTTTGATTTCCTCCTTGGGCGTTTTCGCCAAAGTAAACCCGATGGGCTTCTTGGAAACTCCATATAGAAAGGTGGAGAATGGAAAGGTAAACACTAAGGAATTCACTTATCTAAGTGCCGAGGAAGAAGAAGGAATGAAAATAGCGCAGGCTAACATTCCAATGAAAGATGACGGACAAATTGATTCCGATAAGGTGATTGCTCGTGAAGAAGGCGATTTCCCAGTAGTAGACCCAGGAGAGGTGAACTACACGGATGTTGCTCCGAATCAAATTGCATCTATTTCAGCTTCTTTGATTCCTTTCTTGGAGCACGATGATGCAAACCGTGCCTTGATGGGGTCAAACATGATGCGTCAGGCCGTTCCATTGTTGCGTCCTGATTCTCCAATCGTAGGTACTGGTTTGGAAAGACAAGTTGCCACTGACTCACGTGTTTTGATTAATGCAGAGCGTGACGGGGTTGCTGAATATGTGGATGCTGAGAAAATCACCATCCGCTACGACCGTACAGAAGAAGAGCGACTTGTAAGCTTTGAAGAGGATACCAAGACGTATAGCTTGGTGAAATTCAGAAAAACCAACCAGGGTACTTCCATCAACTTGAAGCCTATCGTAAGAAAAGGGGACAAGGTGAAAAAAGGACAGGTACTTTGTGAAGGGTACGCTACCCAAGCTGGAGAATTGGCTTTGGGTCGTAACATGAAAGTAGCCTTCATGCCTTGGAAAGGATACAACTTCGAGGATGCGATTGTAATTTCCGAAAAAGTAGTTCGTGAAGATATTTTCACCTCTATCCATATCGACGAGTATGCATTGGAAGTTCGAGACACCAAATTGGGTGCTGAAGAATTGACCAATGATATTCCAAACGTTTCGGAAGAAGCCACCAAGGATTTGGACGAGTACGGTATGATTCGTATCGGTGCAGAGGTCAAGCCTGGTGATATTTTGATTGGTAAGATTACACCAAAAGGGGAATCAGACCCAACACCAGAAGAAAAACTGTTACGTGCCATTTTTGGTGATAAAGCGGGAGATGTGAAAGATGCTTCATTGAAAGCCTCTCCATCTTTACGCGGGGTTGTGATTGACAAGAAATTGTTCTCACGTTCCATCAAAGACAAGCGCAAGCGTTCTGAAGATAAAGAAGCCATTTCCCGATTGGAGATGGATTACGAAGTGAAGTTCCAACAGCTTAAAGACATTTTGGTTGAGAAGCTATTTGGCTTGGTAAGCGGAAAAACTTCTCAAGGTGTAATGAACGATTTAGGCGAAGAAGTTTTGCCGAAAGGGAAGAAGTACACCGTGAAGATGTTGAATTCCGTGGATGACTTCGCGCACTTGATTAGCGGAAGCTGGACCACTGATGACAAGACCAACGTGCTTGTAGCAGACTTGCTTCACAACTATAAAATCAAGTTGAATGACATTCAGGGTAACCTAAGACGTGACAAGTTTACCATCTCCGTAGGGGATGAGTTACCAGCAGGTATCATGAAGTTGGCCAAAGTGTATATCGCCAAAAAGCGTAAGCTGAAGGTTGGTGATAAAATGGCGGGACGTCACGGTAACAAAGGTATCGTAGCACGAATCGTTCGTCAAGAAGACATGCCGTTCTTGGAAGATGGAACACCAGTAGACATTGTTTTGAATCCGCTAGGGGTACCTTCTCGTATGAACATCGGTCAGATTTACGAAACAGTACTAGGATGGGCTGGACAGAAATTGGGTAGAAAATATGGTACGCCAATTTTCGACGGAGCCACACTGGACCAGATTAACGCACTTACCGATGAAGCAGGTGTTCCAAGATTTGGGCATACCTACCTTTATGATGGTGGTACCGGTCAACGTTTTGACCAAGCCGCTACCGTTGGTGTCATTTACATGCTGAAATTGGGCCACATGGTGGACGATAAGATGCACGCAAGGTCAATTGGACCATACTCTTTGATTACGCAGCAACCCTTGGGTGGTAAAGCCCAGTTTGGAGGTCAGCGTTTCGGGGAAATGGAAGTGTGGGCACTTGAAGCATACGGTGCTTCATCTACCCTACGTGAAATCTTGACCGTGAAGTCTGATGATGTTATCGGACGTGCGAAGACCTATGAGTCCATCGTAAAAGGTGAGACGATGCCAGAACCTGGATTGCCAGAATCTTTCAACGTATTGATGCACGAACTGAAAGGTTTGGGCTTAGATATCCGCTTGGAAGAGTAGAACACTAGAATACAGTTTTAATTATTTTATCTCCATATACAAATGGCTAGAATTAAAGATAATAACGTACCAAAAAGGTTTGATAAAATCTCCATCGGTTTGGCTTCTCCAGAAGCTATCTTGGCTGAATCCCGAGGAGAGGTATTAAAGCCTGAGACCATTAACTACCGTACACACAAACCAGAGCGTGATGGTCTATTTTGTGAACGAATTTTTGGCCCGGTAAAAGATTACGAATGTGCTTGTGGAAAGTACAAGCGTATTCGGTACCGCGGCATCGTTTGCGACCGTTGCGGGGTAGAGGTTACTGAGAAAAAGGTACGTAGGGACCGAGTAGGACATATCAATTTGGTGGTGCCCGTAGCACACATTTGGTATTTCCGTTCGCTACCTAATAAAATTGGATACCTTTTGGGATTGCCTTCCAAAAAGTTGGACATGATTATCTATTACGAAAGATATGTTGTCATCCAACCGGGGATTGCCAAAGGACCTGAAGGAGAGGAAATCAACAAAATGGACTTCTTGACTGAAGAGGAGTACTTGAACATTTTGGAATCCATTCCTCAAGAAAACCAATATTTGGAAGATTCTGACCCAAATAAGTTTATCGCTAAAATGGGTGCAGAGTGTTTGATTGATTTGCTTTCGCGTATCGATTTGGAACAACTTTCCTACGAATTGCGTCACAAAGCAAACACTGAAACGTCCAAGCAACGTAAAACTGAGGCGTTAAAGCGTCTTCAGGTTGTAGAGGCCTTCCGTGAGTCACAACAGAACCGTGAGAATAATCCCGAGTGGATGATCATGAAAGTGGTTCCTGTGATTCCACCAGAATTGCGTCCGTTGGTACCATTGGATGGAGGTCGTTTTGCGACTTCTGATTTGAACGATTTGTACAGAAGGGTAATCATCCGTAACAATCGTTTGAAGCGTTTGATGGAAATCAAAGCGCCTGAGGTAATCTTGCGTAACGAAAAACGTATGCTTCAGGAAGCGGTGGATTCGTTGTTCGACAACACCAGAAAAGCTTCTGCAGTAAAAACGGAATCAAACCGTCCACTAAAATCGCTTTCCGATTCTTTGAAAGGTAAGCAAGGACGTTTCCGTCAGAACTTGCTTGGTAAGCGTGTGGATTATTCCGCTCGTTCGGTAATCGTCGTAGGTCCTGAAATGAAATTGTACGAATGTGGTCTTCCAAAAGATATGGCCGCGGAATTGTACAAGCCTTTTGTGATTCGAAAACTTATCGAAAGAGGTATCGTAAAGACGGTAAAATCTGCGAAAAAGATTATCGATAAAAAAGAGCCCGTGGTTTGGGATATCCTTGATAATGTGATCAAAGGACACCCAGTGCTCTTGAACCGTGCCCCCACATTGCACCGTTTGGGTATTCAAGCGTTCCAGCCTAAACTGATTGAAGGTAAGGCGATTCGCTTACACCCATTGGCATGTACCGCATTTAACGCGGATTTCGATGGTGACCAAATGGCGGTTCACCTTCCGTTGGGGCCAGAGGCTATCTTGGAAGCACAATTATTGATGTTGGCTTCCCAGAACATCTTGAACCCAGCCAATGGTTCGCCAATTACCGTTCCTTCACAGGATATGGTATTGGGCTTGTATTATATGACCAAAGAGCGCAAATCAACTCCTGAGGTACCTATCAAAGGAGAAGGTTTAACTTTCTACTCCGACGAGGAAGTAGTTATCGCTTTCAATGAAGGAAAAGTTGACTTGAACGCGGGTATCAAAGTCCGTGTAAAAGATTTCAACGATGAAGGAGAGTTGGTGAATCAAATCATTGAAACTACTGTTGGTCGTGTATTGTTCAACCGAGTGGTTCCTGAACAAGCGGGATATATCAACCAAGTATTGAACAAGAAGGCGCTTCGAAATATCATCGGTGATATTTTGGCCGTAACGGATGTCCCTGCTACTGCAGATTTCTTGGATAAAATCAAGACCATGGGGTATGAATTCGCCTTTAAAGGTGGATTGTCCTTCAGTTTGGGTGATATTATCATCCCTGCGGAAAAACATGAGATGATTGATGATGCAAACCAACAAGTGGATGGCATTATGATGAACTATAACATGGGTCTTATCACCAATAACGAACGATACAACCAAGTTATTGATGTATGGACTTCTACCAACGCCATGTTGACGGAGTTGGCCATGAAACGTATCCGTGAAGACCAACAAGGATTCAACTCCGTGTATATGATGTTGGATTCTGGTGCGAGGGGTTCTAAAGAACAGATTCGTCAGTTGACCGGTATGCGTGGTTTGATGGCAAAGCCGAAGAAATCTACTGCAGGTGGTGGTGAGATTATCGAAAACCCGATTCTTTCCAACTTTAAGGAAGGACTTTCGATTTTGGAATACTTTATCTCTACCCACGGTGCGCGGAAAGGTTTGGCGGATACCGCTTTGAAAACGGCTGATGCTGGATATTTGACACGTCGTTTGGTAGACGTATCCCAAGATGTTATCATCAACATCGAGGATTGTGGTACCCTTCGTGGTATTGAGGTAGAAGCCTTGAAGAAAAACGAAGAAGTGGTAGAAACCCTAGGAGAAAGAATCTTGGGTAGAGTATCACTTCATGATGTATACAACCCGTTGACGGAAGAGTTGTTGCTCAGCGCAGGACAAGAAATTTCGGAAGCGGATGTCAAGAAAGTAGATGCGGCTCCAATTGAAAAAATTGAAGTACGTTCTGCCTTGACTTGTGAAGCGCCTAAAGGAATTTGTGCGAAATGTTACGGTAGAAATCTTGCGACCAACAAAATGGTTCAGCGTGGTGAAGCCGTTGGTGTTGTTGCAGCACAATCCATTGGGGAACCAGGTACACAGCTTACGCTTCGTACGTTCCACGTGGGGGGTATTGCAGGAAACATTTCCGAAGACAACAAGTTGGAAGCGAAGTTTGACGGTGTTGCCGAAATTGAAGACTTGCGTACGGTTGTCGGAGAAAACAGTGAAGGTGAAAAGTCCAATATCGTGATTTCAAGAACTTCTGAAATCAAGGTTGTGGATGCCAATACTGGAATTACCCTAAGTACAAACAACATTCCTTACGGTTCGCAATTGTTTGTGAAAGACGGCGATAAAATCAAGTCCGGAACTGTAATTTGTCAGTGGGACCCTTATAATGGTGTTATCGTATCTGAATTTACAGGTCAAATTGCTTACGAGAATATTGAGCAAGGGGTTACCTATCAAGTAGAAATCGATGAACAAACCGGTTTCCAAGAAAAGGTGATTTCTGAATCTCGAAACAAGAAGTTGATTCCTACCCTTCTCATTAAAGATGGTAAAGGAGAAACGTTACGTTCATACAACCTCCCTGTTGGTTCACACATCATGGTTGATGATGGGGACAAAATCAAGGAAGGTAAGATTCTTGTGAAGATTCCAAGAAAATCCGCTAAAGCAGGGGATATCACAGGTGGTCTTCCAAGGGTAACCGAGCTTTTCGAAGCCCGTAATCCTTCGAACCCTGCCGTGGTAAGTGAAATTGATGGTGTGGTTTCCTTCGGGAAAATCAAAAGAGGTAACCGTGAGATTATCATCGAGTCCAAGACTGGTGAAATCAAGAAGTACCTGGTAAAACTTTCCAACCAGATTTTGGTTCAGGAAAATGACTACGTACGTGCGGGTATGCCATTATCGGATGGGTCAATTACTCCAGAAGATATCTTGGCCATCAAAGGACCTTCTGCCGTACAGCAGTATTTGGTAAATGAAGTACAGGAAGTATATCGACTTCAGGGGGTGAAGATTAACGACAAGCACTTTGAAGTGGTCGTTCGTCAGATGATGCGTAAAGTACGTATCGAAGACTCTGGCGACACAACGTTCTTAGAGAACCAATTGGTACACAAAGACGATTTCATTCGCGAGAATGACGAAATCTTTGGTAAGAAAGTAGTAGAGGAAGCTGGAGAGTCTGAAAACTTGAAAGCGGGTCAAATCGTAACGGCTCGAGAATTACGGGATGAGAATTCCATCTTGCGTCGTGAAGACAAGACTTTGGTGACCGCTCGTGATGCGGTGGCTGCTACCGCTACGCCAATCCTTCAAGGAATTACGCGTGCGTCGCTTCAGACCAAGTCCTTTATTTCTGCTGCTTCTTTCCAAGAAACCACTAAAGTATTGAATGAAGCCGCCGTAAACGGTAAAGTCGATACCTTGGAAGGTTTGAAAGAAAATGTGATTGTAGGACATAAGATTCCTGCCGGTACCGGTATGCGTGATTATGATAGCATCATTGTAGGCTCTAAAGAAGAGTACGATGAAATCATGGCACGAAAGGAAGAGTTCAAATTTTAATCTAAAAACCCTGGTCTAGGCCAGGGTTTTCTTTTTTAGAAGATAGCGATGTCGGAAAACAATAAAAACAACCAGCAAAAACAAATCAATATTGAGCTGGATGAAAAGACAGCTGAGGGAATCTATTCCAATTTGGCGATTATCAATCATTCGGTTTCTGAGTTTGTGGTGGATTTCATTAGTATGATGCCAGGGGCTCCTAAAGCGAAGGTGAAAAGCCGAATTGTGCTGACACCCCAACACGCCAAAAAGTTCCTAAAGGCGCTTAGCGATAATGTGAGTCGCTTTGAAAGTGCCCATGGTACGATTAAAGATTATGAGCAACCTCCAATTCCATTGAACTTTGGTCCAACCGGAGAAGCATAAAAAAAGAGCCCCGACTTATCGGGGCTTTTCTTTTTTAATTGAATTCCGAAGTAAAATGCAACTTGACGGAAGGATACTTCTGCTGCGTCATTTGCAATGAAAAAGCAGAGTCGGCCAAGAAAACCAACTGTCCACGTTTATCTGTCGCCAAGAACTTCTGTTTCACTCGCTTGAATTCCTTGAACTCTTCATTGTTGGGGTCTTCGGGTTCAACCCAACAGGCTTTGTGCACCGGGAAATTTTCATAAGTACATTTTGCACCGTATTCATGCTCCAAACGATATTGGATTACTTCGTACTGTAAAGCCCCAACCGTACCAATGACTTTTCTACCGTTCAATTCCAAAGTAAACAACTGGGCAACCCCTTCATCCATTAATTGGTCGATACCTTTGTTCAACTGTTTGGCCTTCATAGGGTCTGCATTATTGATATATCGAAAGTGCTCAGGGGAGAAACTGGGTATGCCTTTATAGTTCAGCTGTTCACCATTGGTCAATGTATCTCCAATTTTGAAATTTCCGGTATCATGGAGTCCCACAATATCCCCTGGAAACGAAATATCCACAATTTCCTTTTTCTCTGCGAAGAAGGCGTTGGGACTGGAGAATTTTAGTTTTTTATCATTGCGAACATGAAGATAAGGCTTGTTGCGCTCGAAAGTTCCCGAAACAATCTTCACAAACGCAAGACGGTCACGGTGCTTGGGGTCCATATTGGCATGGATTTTAAAGACGAAACCAGAAAATTCTTTTTCAGAAGCCTCAACCAAACGTTCCTCTGCCATTTTAGCTCTCGGAGTAGGGGCAATGTTTACAAAACAATCCAACAATTCGCGGACTCCAAAATTATTCAATGCCGACCCGAAGAAAACAGGTTGTTGTTCTCCATTTAAATACGCCATTTCATGAAATTCGGGATACACGCCCCCGACTAGTTCAAGATTATCTCTTAACTCTTCTGCTGCTTTTTCTCCAATATAATTTTCCAGGGCTGGTTCATCAATATCCGTAAAGGCTATGGTCTCTTCAATGTTCTTTTTGCTATCTCCACTGAACAGGTTGATGTTCTTTTCGTAGATATTATAAATGCCTTGAAAATCATATCCCATCCCAATGGGAAAACTAAGCGGCGTAACCTTAAGTCCCAATTTTTGTTCTACTTCGTCAAGCAAATCAAAAGCATCCTTTCCTTCCCTGTCCAATTTGTTGATGAATATAATCATGGGAATGTTGCGCATGCGGCAAACTTCAACCAGTTTTTCGGTTTGCTCCTCAACCCCTTTGGCAACATCTATTACGACGATAACGCTATCTACCGCAGTTAAGGTTCTAAACGTATCTTCCGCAAAGTCTTTGTGACCTGGCGTGTCTAGGATATTGATTTTTTTGTCCTTGTAAAGAAAAGCTAAAACCGAAGTTGCTACAGATATTCCTCTTTGCCGTTCGATTTCCATGAAGTCACTAGTAGCCGACTTCTTGATTTTGTTGTTTTTCACCGCCCCGGCCTCTTGAATAGCACCACCAAATAATAATAGCTTTTCGGTTAGCGTGGTTTTTCCAGCATCCGGGTGAGAAATAATACCAAAAGTTCGACGTCTTGCGATTTCAGTAGCAAAATCCATAGGTGAAAATTTCGGCAAAAATAAGGCAATTATTATTGGAAGATGACCAAGCCGAAATGGGTTGTTGAAAGAATGGTGAAAAAAAATCTTACAGGGGTCAAATGTTAAAGAAAAGCGAAGTAATTTTCGAGCTTAATCTTAAACAAACTCGCGCCAATGTAA
>JBCBPD010000117.1:0-11480 GCA_039820925.1 Bacteroidota bacterium
CTCCGGAGAAGGGTTCGAATACCTCAAAAGGGTAATAGTGGAAATAACGGGGAAAGATGTGGTTCAAGTCATGGAAGAAGAAGTTCTGAATCCATTAAGCCTTCAGAATTTTTACTTTGAAAAAAACGATTACCTTTTTGAAGTTGTCGCAAACGGACACTTTAACAATCACGCCAATATGACCAACTTACCGAACAAAGCAGGAATGGCGTGGAGTTTGCACACCGAGGCCAAATCATTCTCTGACTTTGCATTGGCCGTTTTGGAAAGAAGGGGCCTCGCCGAGAAAACCTATGCAGATATGTTTCATCACCATACCGTCACCGATAAATATGACGAAATGAATTCGGAAGACTGGAAGAGTTATTTCGGTTTAGGGTTACAAATTGAAAAAACACCTTTTGGCAATACATTTGGCCATGGCGGAAACAATGGAGATTTTAAATGCGAATTTAAAATCTACGAAGATTTACAAAAAGGGTTTGTCATCTTCACCAATAGTAATACCGGAGGTGAACTTGCCTATGAGGCTTTAGATCAATTCTTGATAACCGGCAAGGTGAATCTAAAACCATAACGCAACCGATAGCCAAAGCAATAACTCCAAGTCGAGTTTAACGGTACATCTAAGTTTCGAAAACATATGGCTTTCCAAATTGAGGTGTTATTACAGCTTGTAAAACATATATGTAACCTTCGCAGTTACATCTGTGTTCAAAAAATCCTAAGAAATTCCATAATATTGATTGTCAGTAGCAAATGCTCAAAATTGGGATAACCTCCTCACCTCGACCATGCTTATTCGTTTTATTCTGTTTTTGTTTTTCTTCCCGCTGATTGCATTTGGTCAGTTAAAAATTCCGCCTTTCGAAGAAGTATTGATAGAAAATGATGACGGTTTGAACTCTTGGTTGATGATTGAGCAAATGCATCAAACCCGTGATGGTGCTTTTTGGTTCCTAATCAATGAGGGAATCTATCGCTATAACGGGGTACGCGCCATAAATGTGTCGCGATATCTTTCTTCAAACACAGAGTATCGACTCAATGACCAACAGGCTACCTGTTTCAAGTTTGATACAGATGAGAATTTATGGCTGGGCAGACGGAAGGGACTGTTTAAAATCAACTTGTCACAACAGAAAGTTGAGAAAATAGTGCTGGATGAACCTTTACGTTCCTCCAATCATCGCAATTACATTTTACAAATTGAAGAACATCAAGACACTATGTACATTGGCACCGCCAATGGTTTATATCTGGTTGACCGAAAAAGCGGTGTCAAACTCAAAAGCTACTTAAATGAGGGAGAAGTTCCAGAAAGGTATCGGGAAAGTACAAAGTCCGTAAAATCCATTTATCCCAACCTTGAAAAGGATATGATATGGGCTGCCTTGATGGACGGATTGTACCGAATCCCAAAAAGACAAGGAGAAGCGAAAAGATTTACAATTCCAGAAAATTGGGCAGATTCACTTTCCCATAATTTTTTCAAGACGCAGTTGATTGATAAAAAGATATACTTCCCTTCTTGGGCGCTTGGAATGGTTGAATTTGATTTCGATTCCAAAACCTTCAAACATTATCCTACTTCGCAAAAATTTCCGAAAAGGCACGATTACAATACCATTCGTAGCGCTATTCCCATAAATGATTCACTGGCATTCATAAACGCTTCAAGAATTGGAAATGGGTTTTTCAATACCAATACCCAACAATATCATTGGTTGTCGACAGACGAAGAGATGATACAGACTTGGGCCACCCATCTCTATTTGGATAGCGACGGTTTTATATGGAGTGTGCAAACTGGGAAGATTTTTAGAAGTATTGCGCCATTGGATAAGACTCCAAAAACCGCCAAATCAATTCTAGACGTTTCTGGAATTTTTGTAGGCAACCAATTGGAACGCATCCCTTCCCTTTCTGGTTATGATAGTATTTCTTTGAACGAATACCAAAAGAACATTCGAATTGAATTTACGGTTACCAAACCACATGTCTACGACTCGATTCAATATGAATGCAAGCTTGGAAGTCAATCCTGGAAACCCATCATGGACAACTATTTGGACCTTGAACTGAGTATTGGCGATAATCCAATTCATCTGCGCGCTAAATCAGGTAAGGGTGAAATCATTGCAGAAAACCAGTTCGGAATAGCTGTCGTGGTTCCATTTTATAAAACTTCTTGGTTTTTGATACTAGTAGGGATATCCCTGATACTACTCACCTATTTTTTAGTCAACTACGCCAACAAAAAGGCATTGGTAAAAAAGCTCGAAGAATTGGATAGCATGAAATCAAGGTTCTTTAGCAATATTTCCCATGAGTTCAGAACACCCTTAACCATAATGGCTACGCCCCTGCAAAGACGTCTGAATCAACCGGATGTTGCCCCAAAGGATAAAAAGGAGTTTGAACTGATTTTGAAAAGCAATCAACGCTTGACCCATTTGGTAGACCAGTTGTTGGAGCTTTCCAAATTAGAATCTGGAAAAGCAAAGCTTAGGGTATCCGAAGTGAACATCAACACATTTTTAAATGCCTTAATTGAACCCTATCAATATCAAGCTGAAAACAAAGGACTCCATTTCAACTTTAGGAGTACCATTTCTAAGAATACGGTGTGGTGTGATGCAGAAGCTTTATCCAAAATAGTAACCAATTTGCTTTCCAACGCTTTGAAATATACCCCTGAAGAAGGAGAGATACAGTTTGTGGTAGAACAAGCCAAAGACATGCTACAGCTCGGGTGGAAAACACGGGAGTAATGCTTTCCCAAGAGGAACGAGGTCAAGTTTTTAATCGTTTTTACCAAACCCATGACCATAACAATGGCGTCGGCATTGGTCTCGCATTGGTTAAGGAATTAGTCGAATTACATCGCGGAAGTATTCGAATTGATGATTACTATACCAAGGGTACCGCTTTCGAAATTGATTTGCCGGTTGCTAAAGGTGAGTTCAAAACTTCCGAGTTAGTTGCGCATACTACCCTTCTAACACCCAACGGCTCTTTTGATGAAAATACTCCAGAATTCGAAATTCTTGAAGAAACAGAAAAACCCTTGGCACTTTTGGTTGAGGACAATGCAGACCTCCGAGCCGTTTTGACCGAAAGCTTAAAAACTGATTTTGAAATTGCGTTAGCCAAAAATGGAGAAGAAGGTTTCAAAAAAGCCTTGGCTCAAATTCCAGATATTATCATCTCAGATATCATGATGCCGATAAAGAATGGGGTGGAGATGACTCAGGAACTAAAAACCAACGAACTAACCAGTCATGTGCCCATCATTTTACTGACGGCCAAAGCCGGAGATGAAAACGAATTGAAAGGCATACAAAGTGGAGCAGATGACTACATCACCAAACCGTTCAAGAACGTCCTTTTAAAATCCAAGATGGAGAATTTACTCCGAATCCGAGATAAAATGCGAACGCGCTATAGCCAAGAAGTAATTCTGAAACCGAAGGATATTGCCATTACTCCTCCCGATGAGCACTTGCTCGAACGGATACAATCTGTTTTGGATGAATATTTGATGAAATCATCATTCTCAACAGAAGACTTTGCCGCCGCATTGGGCTTTAGCCGCATGCAACTACATCGAAAACTGAAAGCCTTGACCGGACTTTCCGCAACGGAATTCATTCGCTCACAAAGATTAAAGTTAGCCGCCCAAATTCTGGAAAATTCAGAAGCCAATGTATCTGAGGTGTGCTATCAAATTGGCTTCAACAACCTCTCCTATTTCGCCAAATGCTTTAAAGAAGTGTATGGCGTAAGTCCTTCGCAGTATCCAAAAAAGGACTAAAAACTACCATTCCTCATTATAAAAAGACCAATGACACAGCACGTTACATAGCTGTTCAAGTCTGTTACAATATTGGCATACTTCACTTAAATCACCCTTTACATTCGTAGGGATGTTTCAATAGCCGAAACGATACAATGGAAAAAAAAGAAACATCCTATAAAGGTATTGTAAAGCCTCTCCCCCATTTTAAAATCTATCTGAACGTTGACCACTTGAATGAAGGGAACTATACCCTCCATATTACGTATAAAGGAAAGACCATTGAAAAACTACACTTTAAAAAATGATGATACAATGAAAAAAACCAAACTGCTTTTAACCCTAATTCTTGTGAGCATTTCATTCGTATGCACCGCACAAGAAACCGAATCAAAAAAAGACAAAAACAAGCCTCAACAAGGGAATAACATGATGGACATGGCCACAAAGACCATTGGATTTGCTTTCGGCGACCTGGAAAAAGATATCGATGGTACCAAAGACCCTTTTAAAGATCTGGAAACCTTCGAAGATTATTTGAACAAGAGCAATTTAGACCCAAAAACCAAGGCAACCTATTGGGCCATTTATAAAATGCAAGCTGAAGAACCCTCTCCCCAACGGAGAGATTCCATAAGAAATGCATTGGACAGTCTTATCCTAAAAGATAGTAAAGCGAATAGTACAATCAACAAAAAACAAAATCGATGAGAACACTTATGATCCTGGCCCTTTTGATGGTCTATCCTACTTTCCATCTGCAAGCCCAATTTCTAAAGAAACTAGGAGACAAAGCCAAAAAGGCGGCCGAGCGAACAGTTGAAAGACGTGTTGAAAACGAAACCTCTGAAGAAACCGACAAAGCATTGGATAAAGTCATCGAAGGAAAACCTGAAGAAGCAGCGAGCAATACCGTTTTCACCTTCACAGACTATATGGTCATGGAAATCATTGACAAGAAAAACAGTCTGACCACCAAGTATCGTGTGGGGGCAACCGCAGGGGTATTCGCCAGCGAAATTGAGATGAAACCTAGTCAGAAAACTATTTCCATAATCGATACAAACCAGAAAAAGATATTCGCCCTATCTGACTTTGGGGATTTTAGAAATCGTACCACCATCCCTTTTTCCAAGGGTATGCCCAAAAGCGTTGTTGTGAGTAAGGACTGGACGGTGAAACCGAATGGCGAAACGAAAGAAATTCTAGGCTATACCTGCCAGGGTTTTGATGTGGGTAATGAGCAGTATTCTGGTACCGTTTGGGTCACCAATGCATTGAATGACAAATTTCCCAATATGTTCAAAAACATGGGACAACAAAAAAAGAAAAACAATGCTGCGCAATGGATGAACCTGGTGGATGGAATGGCCTTGGAAATCAAAATTGTGGATAACAGCAAGCGCAAGCCCAAAACCACCCATATGATTTGCAGGGAAATCGGTTCGGAGGACCTAACCATTGACACCAAAGATTACAGAACCACTTTTTAAACCAGAACCATGACATTCAAACAGCTAAGCAAAAGCTTTTTTTACGGGCTGCTTTTTGTGAGTATTTCTTGTTTTGCACAAGATGTAAAAGATTTGAGACCCCCTTCCATAGATGATGATGAGATTCCTGTGGTAGCGGAAGACTTGCCCTTACCCGAAGAAGATGAAGACTATGTCATTCGTTATTTCAGCGGTATTACCGATGGTGAGGAAAGTAGAATAGCCATCAAAAATTTTGGTTACATTTTACGACCCGCCATGGTACAGGTATTTACCGAAGGTGGTGATGAGTTGGAAGTTAAAATCGTTAGGAAGAATTGGGAGGAGGTTGAACGAAGCGGGAAAACCAAAAATGGCCGTTTTGAAAACGTCTTTAAGACCGCCAGACAATTTGGGATTATCATCTCTGGTGCGAAAAAAGGAATCGAATTCATTGTTGCGGTATCTGCTGGTCATGAACTCTTTCCACAGAGCAGTCTCTTCGTTGCTAGCAACACCATGAAAAAAAACAGCGACGCTAATGAAAACATACAAAGCATAATCAGCGGAGATTCCGATGGTGAATCAAATATTCTGCTCATCATTTTGGCTGTGTCGGGATTCATTATCATTCTCCTTTTGCTTTTCCTAATTTTTCGAAAGCGCAGTGCATTAAACGTGATACTAGCACTGATAACTTTTTCATCGCTCAATGCTGGTGTAGTCTCAAGCTTAGGTTCGTCTTTAGCAAACGCAGCAAAAGGCAAGGCAAGTGTTGGGGGAATGCTCACAAATATTGCCCAAAATGGTAGCGACGCAGTATTAAACTTTCATGCCGACCCAAATCGTTGGAGCAATCTTGAACTATTAACCACAGATGACCGCGACTACGAACCTGACATGGACCCGAGAGGACAACCTAGTTTACCATCCAGTTGTTACGAAACAGCACAAAGAAGCGAATCAAGAAGCTCTTCAAATAGCGAAAACACAAGCGGAGGAGACGCTGCCAAAAACTATACAGGGGATTCAAATTCAGAAAGTGATGCTGTTCCAGAAGAATCTGTTGATGGAAAGGATGATGATATCGAAGATGCGCTAAAAAAGGCAGAACAGCGAAAAGAAAGAGGACTGAGACAAGCAGAAGAAGTCCGAAATTCTTTGATTGAAGCACATACATCAAACTTTTCTGTGGTAAGTGAGTCCCTTAGAGAGCAATTTAATGCTGAAGTAAGAAATGCAGATGGGGATGCGAATGCTATTTCAATAGCGACGCAGAGCTATCAAAATGCCTTGAGCGGTGCATCACGGCAGCTTGAACAGGGCCGCGCGGCTGCCGCTGCCAACTATTCGCAAAACGTAAGTGATGTTATGGCCGCCTACGGACGTGAGGTTACACAAATACAACAGCGAAATTCAGAAAGTTCAGAAAGCGGGTCGGAAACCGAATTGGATTCTCAAAAACAAGAAGACAGGGAAAGTAAAAAAGACCCAGATAGGGAGGCGCAGAAAGACAAAGATAGAGATACCAACAAAGGTGCGGGTGAGGATGAAAGTAAGCAGGCAGGGGATTTTAGTGCATTTGGTGATTCAGGAAGTTCAACTAGCGGTAATAGGACTCCTCCAAGTGAAGGTTGTGATTGCTTAGCGGATGCCTATTCAGACTTTAACCACAATCGCTACACGCTGGAAAAGCTTAAAAAAATTGGCGTTGACATAAAAAAGACCGTGGACTATGGAGTCTCCTTTGGAGATAATTTTTCGGGAATACATGCCGTAAGCGGGCTGGTCTGGCAAAAAGAACGTGCGAAAATCTTGAAAAAGATGGAAAGCTTTGATAAAAGCTACACCAACAAATACAGAGAACTCATAGACCTTCAGTACGAAGTCCTCCAAGAAATAGATAGGTGTGAACAATTGCTTGGTGAAGAAAACTGGTACGGACGACACGGATTTATGTATTACGAATTCATCAAAGTGTATTATGCGAGTTATAAATAAGAAGGCAACTGCGCTGTTCTACACAGCTTCAATTGCAGGCATTCTGTTTCTTTTCGGCTGCAAGGATAATCCTCAAAATAAGACCATTGAGGAGTCATCGTCTGAGAACAGTTATGAAAGGTCTGCCCAAATTGATAGCGTTGACCTTGACCAAGGTATGGAGGAAGCTGGCAAAGCTTTGGGTGAAGCAATGTCAGGTCTTGGAAACCTTCTCATTGGAGGCAACGCCAAAGATTCTTTGGGCAACAGTTTGTTTGATGAAAATGGCCAAATCAATCTGGAATTCCTAAAAAGTGAACAAGGGGCGCAAGCAAGGGAGACCTTTGGGGCCATGGCAGGGATTAGCGAAAAGGAAGTTGCCTTGGCCCTGACTGCCATGTCAGATTTCAATATTGTAAGCGTAAAACATGCGGTTGAAATTGAAAATAGCCTTGCCAATCCACAAATAGAAGAATACATCGCCAGTGGCGAGGCCTCACAGAATTTTGTCGACTTACTTGAAGAAAACCGACTGGAAGCAAGGGAAAGAACCGCAGATTTCAAACAGAGGGCCCAACGCATGAAAGAAGCTTTTTATAGGGATAATCCCAGTTGGTTTGCCTTAACGGAAAGCATTGAGGACGTATACATCGATTATCGACTGGAAATGGTGTATTTGCCCATGGGCGATATCTCATTTGCAGATTCGTTAGTTGCATTCAATCCTGGAGAAGAAGCGGGGAATACACCCATGGAGGCGCTAGGACCCGCTCAAGGTCAAGACCCGAGGAAAGTTGAATATATCAACTTAGGCTTAGATGGGAGTATCGTCTTCTTTTTTGAAGACAATGCTATTACAGATATTAACGGTGACGATATTTATGTTTTTGAATTGGGTGAAATTGAACCCGCCCGATTGTCCATTTCAAAAGATGGCCAAAACTGGATTGACGTAGGCCAAATCGAAGGAGGAACAGCAGGTTTGGATATCTCACCGTATGTAAAACCTGGAGAGACATTTAACTACCTAAAATTAAAAGACCTAAAAACGTATAGCGGAATACCAGGTGCGGATATTGACGCGGTAGCGGCGATTGGCGGGGCTTTGCGTATGAATTTGAATAGTGCCGTACTTTTTGAAACCGGTAAAGCTGATTTAAAGCCAGAAGGCCTAGAAGCAATCAAAGAACTATCAGAACAATTGGTGAGTATTCCGAAAGGTACTATCAAAGTTGAAGGCCATACAGATGATGTGGGAAGCGATGCAAGCAACCGCATTTTATCTGAAAAAAGAGCAGCCAGTGTAGCCAGTGCGCTCCAATCCGCGCTAAAAAATCCTAGTTTCAAGTGGAAAATTGTGGGTCACGGAGAAAGTCAACCTATTGTGGCGAATGATACCGATGAAAACCGGCAGAAAAATCGGCGTGTTGAAATATTGGTAGTTCCGTTTTAGGTTAAAAACCGAAGTTATTTTTGACCCGGTCTAAACACCTTCATTTCCTCTGGATTAGTTTCGAGATAAGGCCCATCAATCAGGTCAATACAATAAGGAATTGCGGGAAAAACAACTTCCAAACATTCTTTGATGGATTTGGGTTTCCCAGGTAGATTGACAATTAATGAATGGCCTCGTATTCCTGCTGTCTGTCTGGAAAGAATCGCTGTAGGGACATACTGCAAACTGGTTTGTCGCATCAATTCTCCGAATCCGGGAAGTAACTTTTCGGAAACTGCTATGGTCGCTTCTGGGGTCACATCTCTCACTGCAGGACCGGTGCCACCAGTGGTCACAATCAAACAGCAACCTTGTTCATCGGCCATACGAATAAGTTCTTTTTCTAGAAGGTTTTGCTCATCTGGAATCACCGCATACGTCGCTTCCCAGGGACTACTCAACCACAATCCCAAAAGACGCTTGACCTCCTGACCTGGCAAATCGGCATATTCTCCACGACTTGCCCTATCGGATACATTGATAATGCCTATTTTGATTTTTTCCACCTAACTCGAATTTTGGACTTTGTTACGTCCTGTATTTAAACGTGCTAAAATTAAAGCAAATAAGCCTTCATAGACATTTAAATTACACCCAAAGGAATTTGGCAAAGACCCTAGACTAGGTTAAAATACCTTAAAGAAATGGTCTATTCCAACGCAAAGGCTCTGTTAATAGGCAACTCATCCGGATACCCATCCAACCAGTTTTCCAGCTCTAGCTCGGTATCCGTTGCCAAACACGCATCCAACTCAGCTCGAATGGCGACCTCATCCATATCTTGGCCAATGAATACGATTTCATTTTTCCGGTCTCCGAAGGTAGGGTCCCATCCTGATTCGATTTGTTCTTGATTTTCTACAAATACCAAGTATTGCGACCGTTGTTGGGAAGACATACTGCTCCACCAAACTCCTGCGCTATCAGTTTGCAAAGAGCCGCCTGCTTGCCCCCATACGAGTGCTTGTTCAGGACGAGAGGCTACCCAAAACAATCCTTTACTTCGGATTACGGTTTCAGGAAATTGATTTTGGATATAGTGTAAAAAACGCTCTGGGTCAAAAGGCTTTCTGGTTCGATACACAAAAGAACCAATGCCATACTCTTCCGTTTCGGGCGTATGCTCCTCTTTTTTCAATTCCTCTATCCACCCTGCACTCTGCTCTGCTTCTTCGAAGTTGAAAAGTCCGGTATTGAGTACTTCTTCTGGACGAACTTTTCCATAATTGGATTCAATGATACGAGCCGATGGATTTAACTTGGTAATTGTAGCCCGCAGAACACCTAAATGGTCCTCGGATACCATATCAGTTTTATTCAAGACGATAACATTAGCGAACTCTATTTGGTCGGTCAGCAAGTTCACTATAGTGCGGTAATCACCTTCCATATCGGTAAGGTCTCTGTCCATCAAAGTTTCGGGACTGCCGAAATCTTTAAAAAAGTTAAAGGCATCTACCACGGTTACCATAGTATCCACATAACTAAATCGCGACAGGTCGATGTTGTTTTCTTCGTCAATAAATGAAAAGGTTTGTGCAACGGGCACTGGCTCACTAATACCGGTGCTTTCAATTAGCAAATAGTCAAACCTATTCTCGTTAGCCAAACGTTCCACCTCAACCATAAGGTCCTCTCGTAAGGTGCAACATATGCATCCATTACTCATTTCTACCAACTTCTCCTCTGTTCTTGAAAGTGTATTTTCGCTTTTCACCAGTTCTGCATCTACGTTTACCTCGCTCATATCGTTCACGATAACTGCGACTTTCAAACCTTCTTTATTGTGCAAAACATGATTGAGCAAGGTCGTTTTACCTGCGCCCAAGAATCCACTTAAAACGGTGACCGGAAGTTTTTTCTCTATTTTCATAGCTTCATTTTTTTTGTTGGATGTTACGGTGTACTGCCTCTCCTTTTTTTGAGGGTACCAAACCACTTACAATAATTTCAATTTCATCTGGTTGGGTTGTCCAACCATAATACGATTCGTTTCCTATCCATTCCTAAGACGACTCCACCGGAAAACGCATGGGTTGATTAGTATCCATGGTTAGCAATATTCGCTCCTCCCCATTATCCCCAATACTAGGGCTACGGTGCAATATTGGAGTGTTTCCTGGATACATTGACCCTTTCAATACAACAAGATTACCTGTATTTACCTGTTGAATAAGACCTTCATTCAACAAGATGCTTTCATTTGTTTTTCCAGTTCGATATGCTTTTCTATCCACTGCTTCATCGGGTAACCACAAAGTGCCAGGACCAGAATAGGTACACAACATGCGAAGTTGATTGTGATCGGCGTGAAACCTGGGGCACATAGTGCGACTTACTTTTACGAGGGAAAGTCGAAAAGTGGAAACTTTAGTAAGCTCTTCAAACAAACCCAAAAGGTGCAAAACATCTTGCATCAAAGCTTCATCAAGATGTGGTTGAGTTTCAAAATAATCCTTTAGGGAAACAGAAATTTCATTGATGGCGCCACTCGCCCGAAACTCAATGGGCTGCTTAATGGCAACCGCCAAATTTTGTTCCAGGTGTTTTATGCTGCGTTTACAAATGGCGATGTTTTTGGTCTGGGAATGTATTTCTGATAATACTCTTGAATCTTGCCCAATAGCTGCATTGCTATATTTAATGTTTGTAGCTATCATCGTACTGTACTTTTAGTAGAGATATTGGAATGTGTTCTTTTACAGTACAAGTGATTATAAGAGTGGGTCACAAC
>JBCBPD010000118.1:0-11416 GCA_039820925.1 Bacteroidota bacterium
CGAGTTGATTCCTGAATTCAAGCACTATAAAGTAGAAAAAGGACCCAAGTATAGCATCGAGGACGTTTCCAACTTTGATATTGCCAATAAGGCGGTTTCCGACGCGCGTAAGAAAATAAAAAACGTCATCGAATTGGATACCAACATCCAAATCAAAATGGATTTTATCAATCCAGAATCAGCCGAAAAATTTGTGGAAAAAGGCTGGGACGAAGAACGGCAGATGTATTATTATCTCGTGTATTTCAACAAAGAGCAAAAACGCTAAGGCTGACCAAGAATTTGGTTCATGTTTACCCCTTCGTAGTTTCGTTTCACGAAATCCAAGCCCAAGGATAAGACTTCTCCCATGGTGTCGCATTTTTTGAAATTGACATCTTTGGTCAGGTCGTAAATTTCCATTTTTAGCGCTTCAATATTTTCCATCAGCGAGATATCGTCCGTCTTGGCAATGCTGACCAACCGTTTGATTCGATTTCCCGAACTTTTAATTCGTTTGGCCACAATTGAACGTTCTTCAATTTTATATTGGTCCACTGAACTTTTCTGTAGCTTTTCCCGAACCAATTCCACCATCAAAAAATTCTCCTTGAAAAATTGTGGACGGTACACCTTCAACTTTCCTTCAAAACACTGTTGGTCAAAATCTATCGCTCGAATCTTATAAACCACATGGTCAAAATCGTGAGTAGGAACGATTACATAATTGTAGGAACGCATATCACCCAACAGTCGAATCATGCACCGCTCATTGAACTTTACAAACTCTTTTGCCAGTTGCGATTTTTCAGCTTCTGTGCACTTTGGAAGCACATCGCTGATGAAAACATCTCCTGGAATTCCTGCGATATGTTCTTCGATTAAGGTATCCCCATAGACCAAAAAATTGAGGTTATAGGGCGATAACATATGCTCTAATTCCAAGCCATACACTCGAGAAGCATCCGTGCGTTTCACATAGAAGTAAGTGTAGTTGTCATTCAAGATGTTCCGAACCTTGATTCGGAAAGGTTTGGAATTACCGAACGTACAGTAATCCACGGCATCAATATTCAAAAACTCTACAATTCGGTCACTACCGTCAGAATGGAGTATGGAATATACTTTCTTTAAGCTCGCATCAATTTCTTGTCGTTCAAAATCGGAATAATACACCCTAACCCAAAGGGTATCCGCGCCTTCATTATCATACACCACCACCGAACCTGAAAAGCGCAATAAGTCTTCATAAAAAATTGGAATTTCAATTTTCCGACTATATCGATGCAGGTACCCATCCAACTTTTTATTGACGGGATAGGCCGGTTTTTTCTTCGACATCAACTTTTCTTCGCTCATCCGGTGAAGATTATTGTAACAAATACAAGGTTTCCTCGTCAAGTTACTAAATCCAATCAAAAAACGATTTTACTTTGGGAACAATCCTTAATGTAGACGGACTCACCAAAAAGTTCGGCCATCTTGTGGCGGTGAACCAGCTTTCCTTCACGATTGAAAAGGGAAATGTATATGGTATTCTTGGACCTAACGGAAGTGGAAAATCCACCACCTTAGGCATAATTTTAAATGTGGTGAACCGTACTTCCGGTTCATTCGAATGGTTCAATGGCACAAGCTCTACGCATGAGGCGTTGAAAAAAGTTGGGGCTATCATAGAGCGACCCAATTTTTACCCTTACATGACCGCTGTCCAGAACTTAAAGTTGGTTTGCAAAATCAAAGAGGTGTCAGACGATAAAATATCCGAGAAGTTAGAACTAGTAGGCCTTTTGGATAGACAACATAGCAAGTTTCGCACCTATTCCTTGGGAATGAAGCAACGTTTGGCCATCGCCTCAGCCCTGCTGAACGACCCCGAAATATTGATTTTGGATGAACCTACCAACGGATTAGACCCTCAAGGGATTCACCAAATAAGACAAATCATCAAAAAGATTGCGGGACAAGGCACCACAATTCTATTGGCGTCCCACTTATTGGATGAAGTCGAAAAGGTGTGTTCACATGTGGTCATTCTTCGAAAAGGCAAAAAGCTGTATTCCGGCCCTGTTGACGAAATGTTGGCTAGTCATGGTTTCTTTGAGCTCAAATCCAAAGACATGGAAAAACTGCGTTCGTTCTTGGAAAAACAAGCCATTTTCGGAAAACTCACCCAGGAAAACGGTTTGCTCACGGCTTATTTGAAAGAAGAGTTGGAAGCTGAGGAATTAAACCAAATGTTGTTCAAAGAAGGTATTGTGCTATCCCATTTAATGAAACGAAAGGAAAGCTTGGAAGAACAATTCTTGACCCTAACCCAAAACGAAAACTAAGCGAAATGGTACGATTACTTCAGATAGAATTCATCAAATTGTGGAATAATAGAGCAAGTCGTATTCTAATCGCGTCTTATTTTATTCTATTGACTTCCATTGCGTTAGTGGCCGCCATCAAATTCGATATAGGTCCGGTGAAGTTCCATATGGCTGAACAAGGTATTTTCAATTTTCCCTATATCTGGCACTTCAACACTTATGTTACCGGCTTTTTTAAGCTTTTTCTCGCTATTGTCATTGTGTCTATGATGGCAAACGAATACAGCAATAAGACCATCAAACAAAACCTTATTGATGGGTTGTCCAAAAAAGAGTTTATACTATCCAAGTTTTTAACGGTCGTTGTCTTTTCATTGATATCTACAGTTTTCGTTTTCGTAGTATCACTGATTTTAGGTTTGATATATTCCGATTACAATGAGCTTTCCATTATTTTTTCAGATTTGGAATTCGTATTGGCTTTTTGTTTTAAATTGATTGGTTTTTTCTCGTTTTGTCTCTTCTTAGGCATTTTGGTTAAACGTTCAGCGTTTGCACTGGGATTTTTGTTTTTATGGTACATTTTTGAATGGATAGTTTTTTGGTTTTTTGGGGCCAATATCACGAATTGGGAAGGTGCACAACGTATTAAAAATTTCTTGCCGCTAGAAGCTATTTCCAATCTCATTAAAGAACCCGCCACAAGACTATCCGCAGTTCAAAACATTGGAGAACAAATCGGTGAAAAGATGAATTTTGACTATCAGGTGTACTGGTATGAGTTCTTGATAGTTATCCTCTGGACGCTGATTTTCGTCTACTTGTCCCATGCATTATTAAAAAAACGCGATTTGTAGTATCTTGTAGTGTTATGACACTATAAGCAGATGCTGAGGACACTACTGATTTTAATGACGGTGCTGTCGTTCACCTACAATGTACGAGCACAGGGAGAAGCTACTTTTTGGTATTTCGGTGATAACGCGGGAATAAAGTTCGAAGAAGATGGCACCATTACCCCACTGCTCAATGGACAATTGAGCACTATTGAGGGATGTACTTCCATTTCCGATGAAGAAGGCAACCTTTTGTTGTATACTGACGGAATAACCGTTTTCAACAAAGACCATCAGGTTATTGCCAACGGAACTGAACTTTATGGAGACCCTTCGAGCTCACAATCCGGGCTTATTGTACCCAAACCTGGAGACCCATCCATCCAATATGTATTTACCGTAGACGCCTCAGCAGGCGAGAATCCGGGAAATTTTGGACTCAATTATACTATTGTAGATTTAGACGGCAATGCAGGGCGGGGACGTGTCCAACAAAAAAACATTCAACTTCTTGAAGCGTGTAGTGAAAAGATAACAGCCGTGCTTAAAGATTGCTCCAATCGTTCGGTGTGGGTAGTCGCCTTTGCTGGAGAGAATGGAGATTCCCAAACCTTTGACACTTTTTTCGCCTACGAAGTAACACCAGCTGGGGTTAACAGGACGCCTGTTAAAAGTCGATTTGAAGAATTTGGCATACTCGACCCTCGCGGATATCTTAAGTTTTCTACGGATGGTACCAAAGTAGCGAGCGCAAACTCCCTTAGCGGTTTGTATTTATATGATTTTGACGTTGCGACGGGTGTGGTTTCAAATGCCCAAAGAATTCGCATTGAAGGGCCCAATCGCCTTCCCTATGGGGTAGAATTTTCCCAAAGTAGGCGTTTCCTTTATGTACATGCGTCCAACAACGAATCCATTTCGGAACCCGAAGGTCATGAATCTTCGCTTCTTCAATTTGATTTACGGGCGGATGATATCGCCGCGTCAATGATTGAAATTGACAATCGACCCGTTTTTCGAGGGGCTTTGCAATTAGGCTTTGATGGTAAAATTTACCGAACCATATCACGCAATTATTTGGAAGGTTCACCCTATTTGGGGGTCATCAATGAACCGGAACGCTTAGGGGAAGATGCGAATTACGAGCACGACGCTATCTTCCTAGAGGGACGGAATGGACGACAAGGTCTACCACCGTTTATCCAATCGTTTTTCTACAAGGTAGGCTTGTTTCGAAACGCCGATGGAACCACTGAAACCTTGGCAGATGTTTGTTTTTCGGAACAACTTACTTTGGAAGTGGACCCCAATCCCAATGCCACATTTATTTGGAGAAAGGATGGTACGTTGATACCCAACAATTCCAACACCTTGGAAATCGCAAGTGTGGATTTTACAGATGCGGGAACCTACACCCTGGAGATTATTCCGGATGACCCTAAAGTGTGCGTGATTAATGGGGAAGCCGAGATTTCAGTCAATCAGGTGCCTGTGCCTGAACCGCAGGAGCTTACCCAATGTGACTTGGGGCCTGATGACCCGAATGATGGCTTGACCATTATCAATCTGCTTCAAATTTCAGAGAACGAAGATTTTGAATACACCTTCTACAAAACAACACAAGATGCCATCGATGGAAATCCCATTCCAAATCCCGAGCGCTATGAAAACACGACACCTTTTTCCGAAAGCTTAGTATACCAAGTCAGGAATCAAGTAGGTTGTGGCGGTTTATCCACATTGCATTTGACCGTAACTTCAACTATTGTCGAAAACGACCCTCCCCTATTTTTCTATGGTTGTGATAACGACCCATCAGATACTGCGGTAGAAGGAATTTTTGACCTATCCACCTTCGTTTTACAGGGGTATGAAAATTCCGAAGTAAACTTTTATGCCAATTTGGAAGATGCAAGTCTTGAAATCAACCCTTTGGAATTACAATATACCAGCGCTGAAGCATCCATATTTGCAAGAATCGAAAATAACAATCAGTGCGAAACGGTAAAACAAATCAATCTGGTAGTTAATCCGACCCCAGCGTTTGAATTCCCAGACCAATTTATCCGGTGTACGGATGGCCCTGAACTGCAAATTACCGCTCCAGAAGGCTTTGATTTGTATCGCTGGTGGAAGATTGAAGAAGAAACCAGTACCTTATATGCCCAAGGCCGTTCTACCAGTTTTGCTGATGCAGGGGAGTATCGTCTTGAAGTGGGAATTGAATATGGGGTCAATCAATGCTACGGAGGACAAGACTTCAGTATTTTACCCTCGAATAGAGCTACGATTACCGACATTGAGATAACGGACTTTTCCAAGAATAATACGGTATCGGTATCAGTTGAAGGAGACGGGGATTATTTGTATTCGCTAGATGGCGTAACATATCAGGAAGAGCCCTTTTTCGAAGGGGTAGACCCAGGTTTCATTTCTGTTTTTGTACAGGACAATAATGGATGTGGTGTGACCGAAGAAGAGATTTCGGTTTTGGGGTATCCTAGTTTTTTCACTCCAAATGGAGATGCTGTAAATGACTCTTGGAAAATTATTGGCGTTAGCGAAAACATTGCTTCCAATAGTTTTATAACGATTTATGACCGATTCGGAAAGCTCATCAAGCAAATGACAATGGCTTCTGGATGGAATGGACTTAGCGAAGCCGGACAGCAATTACCGGCGGATAGTTATTGGTTTGTTGCGGAATTCGAACAAGGAAGAACGCACAAAGGATTTTTTGCCCTAAAACGATAAAAAAACACCATGTTGCCCGCATGTAGAATTCAAATCTTACTCTTTTTCCTAGCGGTTATCCCCGTTAGTGCTGTCGCACAAAATTGTCCTGACCTAGTGAATCCTTTAGCCGGTGCAACGAATGTACCAGTTGAAACTGCTATTACTTGGGAGCCCGTTACCGGAATTCCAGGATATCAAATCCGGTTGGGTACAGCTCCAGGTCTTTCAGACTTAGGTCAAGCTTCCGTGGGAAGTGCCACCACGTATACACCTCCCCTAGGTTTGCCGGAGAACACTGAAATCTTTGTGACCATCGTATTGGATTTTCTGTTTCAAGGCGGAACGGATATCGTCTGTCCCAGTCAATCCTTTACTACTGAAGATGTTACCACTGTACCACCCTGTACCACCATGACCACACCGACAAACGGAGCAACAGATGTTAGCGTTTTTACGAATATTTTTTGGCAATACGCGCCCACCGCAACAGGGTATCGTATTTCAATCGGAACCACCCCCGGTGGAACCGAAATTGAAAATAATTTGGATTTGGGCAATTCGCTCAACTTCAATCCCGCAGCACAACTTCCTGCCAATACTACCATTTATGTGCGCATCACGCCCTACAATGAAAATGGTAATGCGGTAAGTTGTACCGAATTCAATTTTACCACAGGAGACGTTGCCCCTTTGCCGGGCTGTACCACCTTGATTAGTCCTTCAAATGGTGCGCAAAATGTTCCGCTGACGCCTTTCATTGAATGGGTAGCAGTACCTGATGCCACCGGATATCGCGTTACCATTGGTTCAAGTCCAACCGCAGCAGATGTTTTGGACAATGCCACTTTTTTTACGAATTCAACTTTCGTTCTTGATTTTGAAAGCAATCAGACCTTCTTTATTCGAATAGTCCCTTTTAATGCTTCTGGTGAAGCCATAGGTTGCGGACAAGAGAGCTTCTCTACTTCCTTGGGGTGTGGACCCTTCCTAGACCCAAATACGGGTGAGCTCGTGGACTTTTTCCCCGATATTACGTTTACGGATACGGTTTCCTTTTGTGAAGGACCAGAAACCTCTCAATTGGAAGCACCTATGGGAGCAGACGGTTACCGCTGGGTGAGTATAGATGAATTTGGCGCTGAGACGATTGTTTCCGAGGATAGATTTTTTACGGTGACCCAAACAGGCTCTTATTATTTGGAGGCCTACAACATTGTATCCCAACCCAGTGGCGAGGTGATTGAGTGCCCTGCAGTATTTCCGTTTACCGCGGTTTCGTCTTCCATTGCCACAATTGACAACTTAAGAGTTTCCGATACGGCCTTGGGTCTGGATGTCGTGGTGGAGGTGTCGGGTATAGGAGATTACGAATATGCTATCAATAACATCGATGGACCCTATCAAGCCAGTAATGTGTTTCGCGCCGTAACTCCTGGAACAAATACTTTTTACGTGCGTGACCGAAACGGATGTGGTATCGTTGAGCGTACGTTGGACCAAGATTTAACCGTAGAAGGGTTTCCCAAGTTCTTTACCCCGAATGGGGATACGGTAAATGATTTCTGGCAGTTCATCCAACCCATCGAAGGGGAAACCATCGTATTGACCAGCATCCAAATTTTTGACCGCTATGGAAAACTACTAAAAACCATCCAGCAAAATTCACAAGGTTGGGATGGTCTTTTTAATGGTGCTCCTATGCCTTCTGGAGATTATTGGTTCAAGGCGATTGATGATGAAAACCAAACCTTTCAGGGGCATTTTTCTCTAAAAAGATAGCACTCTTTCACTTCGTATTCGCATTGCCCTTTCGTACCTTTAACGTATGAAGTTTCTAGTCGTTTCTGATTTCAAGCCCACCGGAGACCAACCACAAGCTATTGCCCAACTCGTTGAAGGAATTCAAACTGGAGAACCCAATCAAACCCTACTGGGGGTAACAGGTTCGGGTAAAACATTTACAGTGGCCAATGTGGTAGAAAGCGTTCAAAAACCTACATTGGTTTTGGCCCACAATAAGACTTTGGCCGCCCAATTGTATTCGGAATTCAAACAGTTTTTCCCAAACAACGCTATAGAATATTTCGTTTCCTATTATGACTATTATCAACCCGAAGCATATATTCCAACAAGCGGCTTGTATATTGAAAAAGACCTTTCCATCAACGAGGACATTGAGAAACTCCGGTTGAGTACCACCTCTTCCCTCCTTTCTGGTCGCAGGGATGTTTTGGTCGTGGCTTCGGTATCTTGTTTATACGGTATTGGGAATCCCCTGGAGTTTCAAAAGAATGTGATTTCCATTCATAAAGACCAGGTTATTTCCCGGACGAAGCTGTTAAAACAGTTGGTGCAAAGTTTATACTCCAGAACCACCGCGGATTTCAGGAATGGAAATTTTAGAGTCAAAGGTGATGTTGTAGATGTTTTCCCAGGCTATGCGGACCATGCCTTTCGAATCCACTTTTTTGGGGACGAAATCGAAGAAATAGAGGCTTTGGATCCCTTCAACAACAATGTAATTGAAGCTTATGAGCAATTAAACATCTATCCGGCGAACATGTTTGTGACTTCTCCGGATATCCTTCAAAATGCCATTGTTCAAATCCAAGATGATTTGGTAAGGCAAATCGATTATTTCAAAGAAGTGGGACGTCCGCTCGAAGCCAAACGATTGGAAGAACGCACCAATTTTGACTTGGAAATGATTCGTGAGTTGGGCTATTGCTCTGGTATCGAGAACTACTCAAGGTATTTGGACGGCAGAGAACCGGGAACAAGACCTTTCTGCTTATTGGATTATTTTCCAGATGATTATTTGATGATTATTGACGAAAGTCATGTGACGATGCCACAGGTACACGCCATGTATGGCGGTGACCGTTCACGTAAGGAAAACTTGGTTGAATATGGTTTCCGTCTGCCCGCAGCATTGGATAATAGACCTTTGAAGTTTGAAGAATTTGAAGCCCTTCAAAACCAAACCATCTACGTAAGTGCTACCCCAGCAGATTATGAATTACAATTGAGCCAAGGTGTCTATGTAGAGCAAATCATTCGACCTACTGGACTTTTGGACCCGGTTATTGAAGTCAAACCGAGTAAAAACCAAATTGATGATTTGGTGGAAGAAATACAACTTCGCGTTGAGGCAGACGAACGCACTTTAGTTACTACCCTCACCAAACGTATGGCCGAGGAATTGGCCAAATACCTTACCCGAATCAATATTCGATGTCGCTATATCCATAGTGATGTAGACACGCTGGAACGGGTAGAAATCATGCAAGACCTCCGTAAAGGCCTATTCGATGTGCTTATTGGCGTGAATTTATTGCGTGAAGGCTTGGACTTACCAGAAGTATCATTGGTTGCCATTCTGGATGCGGATAAAGAGGGGTTTCTTCGCAACAATCGTTCCTTGACCCAAACGGTAGGGCGTGCCGCAAGGAACTTGAATGGAAAAGCCATCATGTATGCTGACTCCATAACGGATAGTATGCAAAGAACCATTGACGAAACCAACTATCGTCGTGAAAAACAGATAGCATACAATACGGAACATAACATTGTTCCCAAAGCGCTTAATAAGAATTTGGACAATGCTTTGGCCAAGAATTCGGTATCCACCTATCATTTTCAAAAGGAAGAACTCCGTGCGGCAGAGCCTGATTTAAAGTATTTGACTCCCGAGCAGAAAGAGAAAGTTATACGGGATAAACGAAAAGCGATGGAGAAGGCGGCGAAGGAGTTGAACTTTATGGAAGCTGCCAAGCTAAGGGACGAAATCAAAAGTCTACAGGAACAGGAATAAGAAACGCGCCGAAAATTCCGGCGCGTTTCGCAACTAACTAACTAAACCAATCATCATGAAACACCTATCACTGGTGTACCCTACTTGATTTCAATCAATCTTTTTGGTTTTGGCAATGCTTCCTCCTTTTTGGGAAGGACCAATCGTAAAATTCCAGCTTCGTAAGAAGCATCGATTTTGGTTCCATCTACGGTTTCAGGAAGTACAAATGCTCTTTTAAAGGCAGCATATGAGAACTCCCGACGCGTGTATTTTTCTTCTTTGGTTTCGGTTTCGTTTTTTACCTCATTGGAAATCGTCAAGGTATCGTTATCCACCTCTATGTTGAAATCTTCCTTGTTACCACCTGGGATGCTAAGTTCCAAATGGAAACCTTTGTCATCTTCTTTTATGTTTACAGCAGGTAGTGTAGCCCTCACCTTATCAACTCCACCGAACCAGTCTGGTGCAAAAAAATCGTTCATTATGGAAGGAAATAAAACATTGTTTCTTTTTACAATACTCATCTCAATAACTTTTATAGATTATTATCGATAGGAATAAGGCAAAGGGTGTACCAACACCAATTTAATGACGTTATGTCATAAAATCATGTTAATAAGATGACAAAATGTCTTAGTTGTAGTGGGTTTTGAAGATATCAATGAGCACATCTGGTGGAACCACCTTGTTGGGATACTGGTGCATAATACGAAGTACTTGCTCTGTCGCTGCTGGCGGAAGCCCCATTTTTAACCCGATATTACGCAAACGGTACATTTCCTTCTCATGTTGCTCCTGGTCCACATTCATCAACAACACTAGTCGATGGAACTGAACGATTCTGTCTGGTTGGGATTTTAAACTGGGTTTTGAAGCTTTTTGTTGCAACAACGCTTCGAAGGCATCTTTATCCACCCCAAGCTGCTCGGCCACTGTAATCAGAAAATGATATTCAGAATCCTTTAAAGAGTTATCCACTCTTGCAAAGGCTATCATTTCTGATAAAATATCAAGTCTTTCTTGGTATGAGTCCATGAGGTTAGGGCTAGCACTTCAGTTGCTGTTTAAGATAACTCCAAAAAATGACTTTTTAGTGTATAAAAAATCCTGGATTTTTCCAGGAGCGTGAAATATGTATCAAAAAGGGCAATGTTACAAGAACATCACCCTTTTCTTGCTATGAAAATCCTAATTTTTCCTAGGTGGTAATCCGAACATCAATAATGTACTTTTTGCCCACTTCCAAGTCTTCAATTTGAACTTTTTTACCCTTTAGGGTTCTTGAAATCATTCCCTTTACGTCGTTGAAATCAGAATGGATGTCCAGCACGGCGATACGCTTTTCGCTGGTTAGCGTGAACAGCACTTTTGCTGTCAAATCCTCATTTTTCACGTAAATTTCGCTGGTGCTCAAATAGGCTTGGATTTGTTCTGACAAGTTGTATTCTGGCTTGTCTGTTAGTGGAGTGGTGTTCGCGAATGCGCTACCAAATCCCAATACGGTTGCCAAGGCGGCAACAAATACGGTTTTCTTCATCTTGTTTTTTGATTAATGATTAATAATTGATGATATATAACTGACGACAAGTCTAGAACTTTGTTACGGAGAGTATACTGAGATTAACGTAAGGTTGGCAACACTTTAGGTTTCTGTTAGGAAAAAGTGAGCGAACCTGTTAAGGATAGACCAAAAAAAAAGACCCTAAACGGGTCTTTTCTTTCTATAGGTTTCGGAGAGGCGTTTAAGCCAAAAC
>JBCBPD010000119.1:0-11295 GCA_039820925.1 Bacteroidota bacterium
CTTTGATACGTTCTTTGCTGCTCTCGACGACCTTACCTTCAAGGTTCATGAGATTGCCTGTTGTTGCCGTTACGGTTATCACATCCATTACGAAAACCTTGGCACCAAAATGTGAAGCAAAATCCAAAGCATACTGCAATGTATCCTTTGCGTAAGGCGAAGCCCCTATGGGTACTAGAATGTTGTTCATAACGGTATTGGTTGTGATTATAGCTTAAATTTACAATTTAAATGAAACCTTTTTATGGTGCGACGCGCAAAGATATCCGAAATTGATGATATCATGGAGATTACAAGGGCTTGCGCTCGAAAAATGATATCGCTCGGCATCTATCAATGGAACGAACATTATCCGACTCAAGAAGCTTTTCTCCAGGATTTGGAACGAAATGAACTTTACGTCAATGAGCAGGATGACCGAGTGGCAGGAGCCATCGTAATCTCGACACATATGGATGATGAATACATTCCCATTTCATGGTTGACACCTAATGAAAAAAACATCTATATCCACCGTGTCTGTGTCCATCCCGATTTTCAAGGAAAAGGGCTCGCTCAAGAAATGATGGATTTTGCTGAGCACCAATCCAAAAATCAAGGTTTTGCCTCCGTCCGATTGGATACCTTCTCACAAAACCAAAGAAATCAGCGCTTCTACGAACAACGCGGGTACCAGAAGCTGGGAGATATTTTTTTTCCAAAGCAAAGCGAACATCCATTCCATTGTTATGAGTTGGTGTTATGAGTGAAACCACTACAGAAGTCAACCTCAAAAACATTAACCGTCTCGCTATTCCTGCAACCATCTCAGGGATAGCCGAGCCTTTATTGTCCATCACGGATACTGCAATCGTAGGCAATATTCCTGTAAATGGTTTGGAGTCTTTGGCTGCTGCTGGAATTGTGGGCTCTTTTTTATCCATGTTGATTTGGGTTTTGGGACAAACCCGTAGCTCCATTTCGGCCATTATTTCACAATACCTCGGGGCCAACAAGTTAAAAGAGGTAGAAAATCTTCCCGCCCAAGCTATTTTTTTCAACATCCTTTTGAGTTTGGTATTGCTGCTTTCCACCATCTTTATTATGCCTTGGATTTTTTCACTTTTTGAAGCGAAAGGGAAAGTCTTGGAGCTATGTGTCTCGTACTATTCCATTAGGGTATGGGGTTTCCCGCTTACCTTATTCACCTTCGCCGTTTTTGGCATCTTTCGCGGGTTACAGAATACATACTACCCTATGATAATAGCCTTGATTGGGGCCGTATTAAATATTCTACTGGATTTTGCTTTAGTCTACGGTATTGACGGTATCATAGAGCCAATGTACCTCAGAGGAGCCGCTTGGGCCAGTTTGATTTCACAAGCTGTGATGGCCATTTTGGTCGGTTTCCTTCTTGCCAGAAAAACCAATATCCGCCTACGTTTGGTTTTTCCATTAAACAAAGAATTGACCCGATTGATTACCATGAGCCTCAATCTCTTTGTGCGAGCGCTTGCATTAAACGCAGCCCTAATCATTGCCGTTCGGGAGGCCACTTCCCTAGGAGATAAATTCATTGGGGCCCATACCATTGCGATCAATCTATGGTTGTTTGCGGCTTTCTTTATTGACGGATATGGCGCTGCAGGAAACAGTTTAGGCGGAAAATTATTGGGAGCCAAAGATTATCCCAACCTTTGGAAATTGGCGAAAAAAATTGTTCGCTACGGACTAGTGGTCAGTTTAGTTTTGATGCTCTTCGGATTCATTTTTTACTATCCGTTGGGCCGTTTGTTTTCGAATGAAGAAATGGTTCTGACTACATTTTATGGGGTGTTCTTTTTAGTCATCCTTGGATTGCCCATGAATACCCTAGCCTTTGTGTTGGATGGCCTGTTCAAAGGTTTGGGAGAGATGAAATACCTGCGCAACGTACTACTAGCCGCGACCTTTTTAGGATTTATTCCCACCTTATATTTTGGAAAATACATGGGTTGGGGATTCTACGCCATTTGGATAGCATTTATCGTTTGGATGCTTATTCGAGGCCTAGCATTAGTGGTTCGCTTTCGACAAAAATTCAAGCCCCTCGTCCAAAACCCTTAATTTTGGGCAAAATGTTATCACATGCCCACGGATAGAATCCAAGGAAGTCTATATACCTCAATTCAAAACAGCATTGCCACCGTTGAATTTGGACACCCTGCCAGCAATTCTTTTGTATCCACATTATTGCAACGCTTGACGGACGAACTAAACTCCCTGTCCAACAATGAAAGTGTTTCGCTGATTCTGCTAAAGTCTGAAGGAGAACGCGCTTTCTGTGCAGGAGCTTCTTTTGATGAGTTGGTCGCCATTTCCAATTTGGAAGAAGGAAAGGCTTTTTTCAGTGGATTTGCCAACGTTATCAACGCCATGCGAAACTGCAAACAGCCTATCATCGGAAGGGTGCAAGGCAAAACTGTCGGGGGCGGTGTCGGATTAGCGGCTGCTTGCGACTATGTGCATGCGACAGAAGCGGCTTCCATTAAACTATCAGAGATTACCATTGGCATCGCGCCCTTGGTAATTGCCCCTGCGGTAGAACGAAAAGTAGGAAAGGCTGCCCTGGCTGAATTGTCGCTAAGTCCATCCCAATGGAAAAGCGCTTATTGGGCGCAAGAAAAAGGGCTTTTTTCCAAAGTATATGAAAACATTTCGGAAATGGACAAGTCTTTGGAAATTAATGTGGAAAAGTTGGCTTCATACAACTCCAAAGCACTTAGGGAAATGAAACGCGTTCTTTGGGAAGGCACATCGCATTGGGAAAATCTTTTGACGGAAAGAGCAGCCGCCTCGGGGCGTTTGGCCCTTTCTTCAGAGACGAAGGCCGCTTTAGAGAAATTCAAAAAATAGGGAAATATGGATGTTTTAAACCTACTGAATAGTGACTTAGTATTTCCTCTGGTAGCGCTGCTGGTCATTGCGGTTTATATTATCACCAGAATTCGAAATCGAAGGAAGTTCAAACGGTAGTTCCATGTTTCAAAACAAATCGACCATGTGGGTAATCTTTTATTTCATCTTATTTTCTTTCGGTACTTTTTTGGGCTATAAAGCCTATCAACAATATCAAAAAACGGAACTTTTGTTGGACAAGGGCATTCGAACTAAGGCCACGGTAACCCAACTCATTCCTTACAGCAGCGATGATGGCACTACGTATGCGTCTGTTTTCGAATTTAAGGATACGCAACAGCAGGTGCATTCCTTCGAAAGTTCGATTAAATCCTCCCCAGCGCCATACAAAGTGGGCGAAAAAGTAAAGGTGGTGTACGATAGCAAGGATAAATCCAATGTGAAAACCATTTCCTTTTGGGGTCTGTATCGATGGAGTGTCATTTTGAGCATGGTTGCTGCTCCATTGATAGTATTGGGCGGCAGTTACCTTTGGTATATTTACTTTTAATACGAATCGTGCGTAAATTCGTCAATCCCTATATTTAGACCATGAAGGAATTGAAGCTCGAAGCAGGCAAAAAGGTATACTTTGCAAGCGACAACCATCTTGGTGCACCTACTTTAAAAGATAGCCTTCCTCGTGAAAAAGTCTTTGTCTCCTGGTTGGATACCGTTAAGGAAGATGCCGGAGTCATTTTCCTTCTGGGTGATTTGTTCGATTTTTGGATGGAGTACAAAACCGTAGTTCCCAAAGGATTCTCTCGAACTTTGGGAAAGCTTGCTGAACTTACGGATTCGGGAATTCCCATTTATTACTTCGTTGGCAACCACGACCTGTGGATGAATGGGTATTTTGAAGAAGAACTTAACATTCCGGTCTTTCACAAACCACAACAATTCAAAATCAACGACACCTCTTTTTTCATAGGACATGGGGATGGTCTTGGACCGGATGACAAGGGATTCAAGCGCATGAAAAAGGTATTCACCAATCCTATCGCACAATGGTTGTTCAGATGGTTGCATCCTGATTTAGGGGTTCGTTTGGCCCAGCATCTTTCCGTAAACAACAAAATCATTTCTGGAGAAGCTGATGCCAAGTTCTTGGGAGAAGACAAGGAATGGTTGGTTTTATATGCGAAGCGAAAGTTAAAAGAAACCCATTACGACCACTTCATTTTCGGACATCGTCACCTTCCTTTGGAGATTCAACTAAATGAAAAATCGCGCTACACTAACTTGGGAGATTGGATTACTTACTTTACTTACGCAATTTTTGATGGTAATTCTTTGAGCTTGGAAAAATTTGATGCCGAATCATTCTGAGGCAGACTCAGATTCCTCAACATCTTTGGACAAATCCAACTTTCGAAAGCTGGGGGATATCCATCCTGTAAGTCCTACGGTCAACAAGGTCATACATCCGCCGAAGACCACTGCGGGAACTGTGCCCAATAACTTAGCGGCCAAACCACTTTCAAAAGCACCCAACTCATTTGAGGAACCCACAAAAATGGAATTCACCGAAGCTACTCTCCCTCGCATATTATCCGGCGTTTTTAACTGTAAAATGGTTTGTCGTATAATCATTGATACGCCATCTACCGCTCCACTGAGGAACAAGGCTGCCACGGAAAGCCAAAACAATTTGGAGAGACCAAAAACGATAATACAGATGCCAAAGGCAAAAACGGCGAGCAACAGTTTGCGTCCGGCGTTTTTATGCAGCTGGAATCGCGTAGACCCAAGCATGGTGATAGCGGCGCCAACCGCCGGAGCCGCGCGCAAAATTCCAAAGCCCTCGGAGCCTACCTTCAAAATATCTTGAGCATAAATGGGTAGTAGTGCTACGGCACCTCCAAATAAGACGGCAATCATATCCAAGGTCAACGCCCCGAAAACCGCTTTGGTCTTGAAAACAAAACGCAATCCATCTTTCAAACTTTGCAATACGGGTTCCCCCAGTTTAGGGTTCAAAATGGGTTTTCTTGGAATTTGAAGTAGAAAAATCAATGCTAACAAAGAGAATCCGAAAACGATACACATGGACCAATGCACCCCAATCCATCCAATGGAAAAACCGGCTAGAGTTGGTCCTAAAACACCAGCAACCTGCCAAGTAGAGCTACTCCAAGTTGCCGCATTGGGATATATCTTCTTGGGTACCAAAAGCGCTATTAATGAAAATACCGTCGGCCCGATAAAAGCGCGAACTACGCCGCCCAAAAATACCATTGCATACACCGCATAAAGAATCGTAGTGGTTGCAAGGGTTTTTGTCAAGTCTGGGTCGCTAATGAGAAACAGCCCTAAACTCACCACTGAAAAAGCCATGATACACTTGACCAAAAGGTTCCGTTTTTCCGTCTGGTCTACGAAATGACCTGCAAACAGAGCCATCCCGACTGCTGGAATCACTTCAATCAAACCAATAATTCCTAAAGACAAAGGATCTTTGGTCATGGAATAGACCTGCCATTCAATGACAATAAACTGCATGGACCAAGCAAAAACCATCGCAAAACGAACCACCAAAAAGATGTTGAACTCTTTATATCGTAAGGCTGCGTATGGGTCCATGGGGGTTATCGAATATCTCTCAGTTTGAGTTGAATGCTAGTGGTTCCGTTCCATTCATTTTCCTCCAAGGAAAATACAGCGTCTAAAGTACGACCTGATTTTACGGTATCTAGAATTTTTCCTAAACCAAAACCAATGGCAGAGAAAACTTTTCCATTTTGGGTAAGGGATAATTTCAAATGTTTGTCTCCCTCCCCAACACATTTTCCATAGCCAGTATCTTGGAGTCCTGTAGCCATAAATACAGGCGTCATATTTCCTGGGCCAAAAGGGGCAAACTGTTTCAAAATACGAAGGAGTTTGGGAGTAATCTGTGAAAAATCAATTTCCATATCGATTTGCTGCTCGCGTTGCAACAAATTAGGGTCAATGGATTCAGATACCACGCTTTCAAATTTTTGTTTGAACGCATCATACTTATCTGCTTCCAAGGTGAGCCCCGCCGCATATTTGTGTCCTCCGAACTGTTCGATATGTTCAGCGCAAGCCTCTAGCGCTTGGTAAACATCAAAACCCTTAACCGAGCGCGCGGAAGCGGCAAGTTTATCTCCACTTTTCGTAAAAACCAAGGTGGGACGATAATGGGTTTCGGTCAATCGTGAAGCTACGATTCCGATAACCCCTTTGTGCCAATTGGGGTCGTATACCACTGTGGTTCGCTGTTCCTCTTCTCCATTTGTTTGGATTTGTTGTAGTGCCTCCTCAGTGATTTGGCTGTCCAAATTCCTGCGGTCACTGTTGAATTGTTCAATCTGTGCTGCGGTTTCCCTTGCTTTGGAAACATCGTCTTCCAACAACAATTCCACCGCATGTTGGCCATGTTTCATGCGCCCAGCAGCGTTGATGCGTGGTGCCAAAATGAATACTAAATCAGTTACCGTGAACTGCTTCTTTTTTACGTTTTCCAAAATGGCTTGAAACCCTGGCCTTGGATGCGCGTTGATTACTTGGAGGCCCAGATATGATAGAACCCGATTCTCTCCTGTAATCGGAACAATATCCGCTCCAATAGCCATGGATACCAAATCCAAAAAAGGATAGAGTTGTTCCGCATCTTGGTTGGTTTCCTGATGCAGAGCCTGAATCAGTTTAAAACCTACTCCGCAGCCACAAAGCTCTTTAAAAGGATACTCACAGTCTTCGCGTTTTGGGTCCAAAACGGCAATTGCTTCTGGCAAAACCGGACCGGGCCGGTGATGGTCGCAAATGATAAAATCAATGCCTTTTGTTTTGGCATATGCTACTTGTTCTATGGCCTTGATACCACAATCCAAGGCGATAATCAAAGTGAAATCATTATCTGCGGCGAAATCAATCCCTTGCATGGAGACTCCATAACCCTCTTTGTATCGGTCTGGAATATAGGTGGCCACTTGAATGCTGGAGTGTGAGAGGTAGGAAGATAGCAAAGCTACTGATGTGGTGCCGTCCACATCATAATCGCCATATACCAAGATGTTTTCCTTAGCATTAAGTGCCTTTTGAATTCGGGATACGGCCTTATCCATATCCTTCATTAAAAAAGGATTGTGCAAGTCTTCCCATTTGGGCCTAAAAAACCCTTTTGCTTGGTCGTAATTGGTCACGTCCCTTTGCAACAAAAGCTGAGCAATCAAGGGGTCAACCTTCAGCGCTCTAGATAGATGTTGAACGTCTTCGGGTAGGGGTTTGGGTTTTAGGGTCCATCGCATTTGGTCAAGTTTCAAGTTCAAACGGTAAAGTTCAAGTTCAAGATTGTGCGGTTTTGTTTTTTATGATTGTGGAAACGATTTTAACTAATCGCTCGATTTCGTCCAAAAGCCTAATTAATATCGAACTAGTACCGTAGCTAATCTTATTGAGGATTTTCAGGTTTACCCTTGATTCTTTCAGCTCCTTCATTACCAAAATAGCCTTAAATCTATAATCATTAAGTGTTGTTGTGCCAAGAGCCTCTCCAAAATTTAGCGCTGCACTTCCGCTAGAGCGCAATAACTGATTGCCATAATATTGTCCAGTAAAATCCTTGGGTAAATCCTTGCAAAATAGACCAATGTCAGCTGCTAAGGATACAAATCGGTCCTCCAAATCGAATTTCTTGTTAATCATTCTTTAGAATTTGATTTGAGGCTGAAAGGCTCAAGATAACGAATTTCCTGAGCTTGAACTTTACCGTTTGAACTTGTATTTAGGAAGTATGAAAAAAGGTTTGAATGTCTAACTTGGCGAAACGACGAAACATTTCCATAACACCGCAGTATTTTTCCACACTTAGGTCAACGGCCTTTTGCAATTTGGCTTCATTGAGGTTAGGGCCATGAAAGTGATACTCGATTCGTACAGCATCATAATATTTGGGATGTTCATCGGTCAAATTCGCGATGGTTTCAATATGAAAATCGTTGACTTCCAATTTCATCTTCTTAATCAAGGAGGCCACATCCAATCCAGAGCAGCCTGCTAAACCCGATAACATCAACGCTTTTGGACGTAATCCATTCCCTTCTCCACCGTCATCGGGAGAGGCATCAATTCGTAAATCCAACCCGGACGGATTGTTGCTTTCGAAAGCCATTCCGCCTACCCATTTAGTGGTAATGTGATTGGTCATAAAATCAAATTTTTGTTTATTGCAACACGTAAAAATACGACTAAAAAAAACACATATGGCCTTAGTTGCTCCCCTGGACCCCAGTCATGACGAAGAAACCCGTGAACTGGCAAAATTCTTTAATGAAACCCTTGGGTTTTGCCCCAATTCAGTATTGACGATGCAACATCGGCCTGCCATTTCCAAGGCGTTCATCAATTTGAATAAAGCGGTTATGGCCAACGAGGGCAGGGTCACTTCCGCATTAAAACGAATGATTGCCTGGGTCAGTAGCAATGCAACAGGGTGTCGCTATTGCCAAGCGCACGCCATTCGTGCCGCAGAACGCTACGGTGCAGAGCAGGAACAATTGGATAACATCTGGGAGTATCGAACCCATCCTGCATTTTCAGACGCGGAACGGGCGGCTTTGGATTTTTCCCTTGCTGCATCACAAGTACCCAACACCGTAGACTCAAACATCAAAGCTCGTCTGTACGAACATTGGAACGAAGGTGAAATTGTTGAAATGCTGGGTGTGATTTCGTTGTTCGGGTACCTCAATCGGTGGAATGATTCCATGGGAACTTCTATCGAAACGGGAGCTGTGGAAAGTGCCAATCAATATTTGGGCAAACACGGTTGGGAAGAGGGTAAGCACGATGGGAGTCAATATTAGCATCTGATGTCTGATGTCTGATGTCTGATGTCTGATGTCTGATGTCTGATGTCTGATGTCTGAAGATACTATTTCTTGATTTACATCAACATTTAGCCCATGGCGTTGCCTGAACTTTGCTGTAATCAAAAAACGAACAGTTATGGCAAGCTTATATGTAACCCCCGAAAATCAAATCCAGCGGTTGAATGGGATGCTTCATCAAATGAAGTCATGGCAACAATTGGAAGGCCCAAATCTTATCACTCGACCGAACCCCAGCTCCTGGAGTCTTATTGAAGTTGTGGAGCACTTGAACAAGGCCTATACTATTTATGTGGATAAGGTTGATACGGCTATAGCCAACTGCCCAGAAATTCAAGGAGCACCCAAACCCTTCAAAGCGCGCGCTTGGCAGAAATTTGTAATTGAAGGGCAACGGCCCAAGAATGGTAAAAGGCCTTGGAAAATGAAAACCTTAAAACGTTTTCAACCTTTGTTGGATGTCAAAACACTTACCGCTGAAGACATCAAAACCATTTTCGAACGCTTTTTTGAATTACATGAGCATTTGAAAACTTCCATTCTTTTGGCTAGAGTCAAGCAAGTCAAAGCACGTAAATTTTCATCGGCTATCGGTCCCATAGTCAACTTTTATCTTCCTGAAAGTTTTGAGTTTCTGTTATGCCATATGGAACGACACTACGTGCAGATTGAGGGAGTTTTGTCTTCGTTACGTGATAATTGAGGGTTTTATAGTCTACTAGCTACCTTTTTATTTTGGAATCAAATGCCCAGTGTCATTTGGTCTTTAACCTTGTGATATTGCAAACAAGCTTCGATACACTTTTTTAATTCCTCCTCAGGGACTTTTCGGTTCAATGGAAAAATGATAGCTCTCTTTCCTTCATAGGTAAAGATGTCTCCAAAAACCAAGCGAAAGGTATCCACTAACCTACTAGTGCATTGAAAATACATGGCATATTGTTCCGGGGTCTTTTCCTTGTAATCCATTCGTAGCGTACTTCCGTTTTTGGTAACGAAACTGGGTTCACCCCATTTCAAGGTCTCTTCCAAAACAGCTAAGTCTGGCATCTCGTCTGCGGTTTCAAGGACCAATTCCCTCAAGTATTGCATTTTATCCCGAACAAGCTCTGGATAGTTTTCAAATATTGCATTCACTCTGGGGTCGGTTTTTATGGTTAGGTTACCCATGGTTTCAACTTTTAGACAAAGGTAGTTTCCGACAGTGTTAAGGGTATGTCAGGGGTGTTTTTAAACCCGAACTTTAGATTGAACTTTTTCTTCCTATGAAGGTAAATCCAAAGGATAAACCCAAATATGTATTCTTTACCGTTCCGACTACTTCACCATTATCGATTTGAATATCCGCCGTTGGAATAAGATTGTATTCCAAACTAATCCTGGTGTTTCGCAATTCTACCCCACCTCTGAGCAAAAGGCCCAATTGGTTTTTAATACTCCCGTCAAATATGGTTTCTATTCCTTGCGATACATCTACCGTACTCAAAACATAGTATCCGACACCAACCCCTACATAAGGTCTGGTGGGCGCATAATTCAAGTAGTAATCAAAAGTGGGTACGAAGGAAATGACAGCATTATCGTTTTCTTCATCGATAAAGAATCGGGAGCCGCTGATGGTTTCAAATTCCTGTGAGTTGACGGCTATTCCAAACCTTAATCCGATAACTGAACGCGTTGAAACCTCAAGATGGGGTTCAACATTTAGGGACAGTCCTAAGTTTTCAGACTGGGTTTTAATGAGCAGCCCAGGTTCGACTCTCAATTTCGTTTGGGAATTGCACAGAAACCATCCTGATAGAAAAAGTAGTAAAATCCATTTTCTGTCTTGGACAGACTTAAGAAAAGTTGCATTCATTAAGTTCTATAGCGTTTTCGTATGCTACTAGAACGTTTTTCTTCTTCCCTAATTGTGGTTATTCCAGTTCTCCCTGCTCTTTTAGGAATTCAAATATCTTTTTATCTACCGCTGAAATGATATCCAAATCTTTATAGTTGAGCCATCGGATTTCCTCAATTTCAGAGGTTGGTTTTAAGGTGCCTTCATATTTAGCCCTATAACAGGTCATTTTGACCAAAACCCCTTCTTTTGCGCCATCAGATTGGGCTTTAAAAGTTCCTACGTATTCTATGGTGGCTCTATCAATTGTGACATCCAACTCCTCTAAGATTTCTCGAACCAACGTTTGTTCATCCGTTTCCCCCAACTCTCTTTTTCCACCAGGAATGTAGTATTTCGCCTTTCCCTTAGATTTGGTACTTAGTACTTTGCCGTTTTTGGTTTCGATAAACGCGATTTTGTCTACTTCATTCATTTGTTGAAATAAATTAGGAAAGTGGCTAAATACAAACAAAAATCTGTTTGTCAGACTGGTCTAGAAACGCTTCTTCTTCAAAACTGCCAAACTTTTCTAGAATGGTAAATCCACTAGCTTTTACATAGGCATTCAATTCTTGGGGATAGAACATGCGCATATCCAGGTTTTGAATGGAATCAAACTTCGCGTTGATGAAATAATGCCAC
>JBCBPD010000120.1:0-11228 GCA_039820925.1 Bacteroidota bacterium
GGTCATAGTGCATGCTTAACGCTTGATACTCCGCGGTTGTATAAAAAGGATGGTTTTCGGGACGTACGTTTTGATAAGGAAGGTTTACCGTTCCTTTAAAAGCTCCAGAATTTTCAAGTTTTATTAAAGAATCGAATACTTGATAAACGTCTTGCTGTTTGGTTTGTGCATAAACGATATTCTCGCAAAAAAAAGGATGTAGTAGTAAACAAATGGAAGCCAATATGACTGTCCGAAACGGCATTTTCATAGTGTGGTGGTATTTTATGATAGTCCAACGCTTTCTAAAAACGCGCTGGACTAACTAAAATACCGTATAAATACCAAGAATGCGCTAAAGCCGCTTGTCAATTAATCATTTTTTAAAATAGTCATACCATAATTTTTGGGATAACATATTTCAATAGCTTTTCCGTCCTTTCTCTCAAAAGTGAGTTTGCCAGTGGTTATAAGTTCAGGTGCCCTCTGTAAGTTATAGTTATTACTTTTTTTAAGATGGCTCCAGAGTATTCTTGCTATGGCAATTGTATTGGTTTTGCTCTTAAGCTGTTTGCCTTCTCTCTCGTCATATATCATAAGTTCCATCGGTAGATAGTTTCCTAAACTAATGCTATCGTTGTATTGAACGTGGGTGAACTCTATCCCATCAATTATAAGCTTGTCTTTTTGGGTGAAATCAAATGGGGGTTGAAAGTGGAGCGTTACGCTATCTTGACTTGTACAGACTTGGTTGCTTGTTGAATTACGCTTACATGAGTCGCATATGAACAAAATGATAATTAGAAGGCAATAAAGATTTTTCATACCGCAATAAATAAAAAAAGCCGCTTTTTACAAAGCGGCTTTAAACTATTCAAGTAAGCGGTAATTAATATACGAGATTGATATTTCTCCAATCATTGGCACCACTTGCTGTTCCAACTTCACCAGCAGCTGCAGGGCCACCGAAAGTGTAGATAGCATCCTGAGTAATTTCCAACTCAGAAGCAGGAACTGGATACATGGTCATGGAACCAGCTTGAAGCATATCATGTCTTCTCATGAACGCCCATGGCACTGCTATTCCCGATTGAAGGTCCAATTGAATGGAAACTTCATACAACAAAGCGTTCAAGATATTCGGTGCAGCTTCCGTAGTAGACTGCATTCCCACGGTCATACGGGGCGAAGCGTCTAAAGCAGCTACTGCTGCGCCAAGGTTGCCTAACCAAAGGTTAGCTTCTGCTTTGATGTAATCAATTTCTGCTACCGAAAAAAGATTCATTGGTAGACCAGTTTCATTCTGGTTATTACCATTAAAGAATTTTCGTGTTCTATAGCTAGAAAATAGTTGACGTCCTCTTGATTCTCTCAAGAAACCAAAGTTTTCACCAACGTATTCATACCATTCAGCTGCTCTTGGGTCATCGGTAGTAATTTCTCCAAGAATGGTGGTGTCCGTAGGATAATCCGTAGGATACGTGGGGTCAAACAATCTTAGAATTTTTTGATCCGTGGGCATGTAGCCTGCACCATCTCCTAATAAGAAAAGTGACCAGTCTTGCAATTCATTCCAAATTACATTTTCCAATGCAGGTGGAGAAAAATCAGCTGTAAGTCCAGCGTTAGCATACGCTAATATAGCATTGTAATCTTGGCCTTGAGCTTCAGCATTTGTTCTTGCATTACCGATTGTGAATCTCGCAAGATAACTGTTTGAAAGTTGAACGAATGTCGCAGTGTCAATACTTGGTCCACCAGGGTACAAAGTGTACTCAAATGAGCCAGCACCATTAGCCATTGAAATCGCAGTCTGCATGTTAGCAGTTGCCGCAACTAACATCTCTTGATACGTAGCAAATTCCAAAGCGTTGGGGTCAGTGTCTGGATTTACGATATAAGCTTTATCATAAATCATGGACAAATACCCTTGAGAAACTGCTTTATCGAAATAAGCTGCTGCCAACTCTTGATCAGTTACATCTACTCCACTAACGATAACCTCGTTGCCGTCATTTTCGATGTTGTTGATTACAATATTGGCATTGTTAATCACACTGTTAAAACCATTCCAAGGCCCACCAGCTTGCAAGCCCAAATCATCATTGGCTGTTGAATTGATTACTTGTCTTCTTGGTTGGTCACAGTAATCCCAAAAACCACTAAAGGCATTCGTTGTGGAAAACTGATCTGCCGAACCTCTAAAATAGATTCCGTTAAAACTTGCTTGACGGAACAGCATAGCGCTGTGGTTAGAGATGTTAAAGTTCTGGAAATCCGCTGAATTGGCAAGTACCCTTGCCGCATCCGCTTGATTATCGTTTCCGATGTTAAATTCTTCTTGCGTACATGACACTACTGCCAGTGCTAACGCAAAATAAATTACTTTTTTCATGCTTTTTCTTTTTTTTTAAAATGTTACTTGAATAGAAGCGGCGAACGTTCTAAAGTTGGGAAACGAGAATTCATCCAACTTAAAGATCGGACTACCGCTAATAGCTACCTCAGGATCGTATCCTGTGTAATCGGTCCATGTATACAGGTTACGACCTGATAACGTGAATTGTATGTTGTCGATAGGAATTTTTGGTCCAAGTACGTCACCATCCATGGTGTAGGTAATGGAAACTTCTCTCAGTTTTGCGAAGCTTGCATCCTCCACGAAATAATCAATAGGAGCAGCACCGTTGTAGATGGTGGAACTCGCGTTTGCGTAAGATGAAGGCTGTCCAGCAGCACCGAAAGTATCTAAATCAGCATGTCTATCGTTGAAGTACAGGAACTGGCGGGTGTAGTTGTACACGTCACCACCAATCTGCATATCAATAAGTGTGTATAGACGAAGGTTCTTGTAAGTGAAGGTGTTGCGGAAACCCATGATGAAATCAGGGTTGGTATCACCCATTACATCTACCGCCAATTGGTTGGTATCTTCATCCCAAGCTCTGATAGCCTGCTCACCACCAGCATTTACCAATCCTGTTTGACCATCGTTGGCCGTCACGATCACGTGGCCGAACTGGTTCACAGAAAAGTCAGATAATGGCAGGTTCAATCCTTCGTTGATTACCAATCCGTCCACAACGGTCAGTTCGTCCAAAGAGCGAACCAATCTGTTTCCGAAAAGGGCACCAAATGGTTGTCCAGGTTCCACACGGAAAACATTTACTGCAGGCGCTGCATCAATATTATTAACGATTCTGTCGTCTCCCAAACCAGCGGCAATATTACGGTTAAATGGCGCAACATCGCCCAAATCGGTGATTTGGTTGTCTACAGCCGCAAACGTTACCCCAAAATCCCAAGTGAAGTTATCCGTATTGTATGGTGTTCCAGAGAACACAACTTCGTAAGACGTGTATTCCGTAGAAGCAACGTTCTGACGTTGGAATGCTCCAGGAACTGCGCCAGAAAGTGGTACGGTAAGGATGGCGTCTTCTGTTTCTGAAAAGGCATAGTTGAAGGTCAACAACAACTTGTCCAATACCCCGAAATCAAAACCAACTTCCAATTCTGATATTGTTGGTGATTGCAAGTCGGGGTTACCAATCTGCAATGGAGTAATACTACCCTGTGTTACGTTGAAGGTCTCGAAGATGTCCCCGAAGTTAGGTCGAAGACCCGCAGTACCATAGGAAGCACGGAACTTCAATTCGTCAATCCAATCTACGGTCAAGTCCTCACCCAAACGGTAGGCAAAAGAACCTCTGTAGAAGAATTGATCTCTATTGTCTTCACCGAACAAGGAACTACGGTCACCCCTCAAGAAAGCACCCAAGATAATCTTGTCCTTGTAGTCCAAATCAGCGGAGAAGAAGACATTTTGAGTCTTTTCTCTGTTAGCACCTGATGAAACTTGAATCTGTTCTGTGGCTTGTTGAAGAGTTCGAACACCCTCCGTTAAGAAGTTAGAACCTTGTGCTGTAGAAAATTCTTCTTTTACGTCCTCATGCAGGTAACGTAGAGAAGAACGCAAGTTGAAATCCCCGAAGCTGTTGTTGTAGTTCAACTGTGCGAAAGCGTTTACCCGAGCCCTGGACGCTCTCAAATCAAAAATGAAACCATTATCAGTTGTTGCATTGAACTGGGAGCCCGAAACATATCCTTTTGGGAAGAATCTGGTCAGTCTCTGGCTACCACGGTCCGTAGACACTTGGAAATCCGCGGTCAAGTTATCGTTGAACTTGTATTTCAAGTTGATGGCGGAGGTCAAACGGTTGATCTCCAAATCTTGGTCTTGGGTTCTTGCTACATACAACGGGTTTTGGTATTCGTTCAAGAATCCGTTCCCCTCGAAAAATGGCACGAAACCACCTGTCTCATCCCTCTGGTTCAAATCCACAGTTGGGTCTGCAGTCAAAAGATTGAAGAAAAGATTGTCGCCTTGACCCGCTTGTTGAACTTCTTGACCAACTCTACGTACAACATAGTTGGTCATGTCCAATTGCCATTTATCACTTAAATCTACCTTAAGATTTAAACGGGCATTGGTACGTACCAAAGGATCTATACCGTCAAGGATACCAGCCACTTCTGTTCTTTCTAAAGAAGTATAGTATGCTACTTTATCCAAACGTTGTGAAACGCTTGCGGTGATTTGTTGGTAAGGTTGAGAAGTAATAAAACGCTCAACATTATCTATCAATTGCCCTGGCCATGGGTTGTCGAACAAACCGTCAGGATCAGCAACAATGGCTCCACTTGAGGTATCAAAGTTTCCGTTCGCGTCCAACAATCTATCATGGTTAACCGCCAATGGATAGCTCTCTTGTGTTTCAGAGAAACCGTTCTCAAAACGCAAGGTCACCCTTGGCTTTTCGGTAGTACCCTGTTTTGTGATGATCTGGATAACCCCGTTACCCGCCAAGGAACCGTAAAGGGAAGATGCAGCAGCACCTTTAACAACCTCTATCGTCTTGATGTCCTGGGTGGAGAATTCGTTAAGGAACCCTTCTGTGATGATACCATCCACGATGATTAACGGTGAAGTGGAACCTTCAATGGAGCTCGCTCCTCTGAAGACCACAGCTTGGTTACGCAAAGGGTTACCACCACCGGATACAATCTGTGCACCGGCAACACGACCAACAAGTGCCGACGCAGGGTCGGGCGTTGGTACCGACTGTACTCCGGTCACGGGCACCGTTTCAACGGCAAAGGCAAGTTTCTTCTTGGATGTTCCCTGGGCAACACCCGTTACGACCACCTCGCCCAAGGCTTGGGCATCCTCCTGCATTTGAACGTTGATGGTGCTTGAAGAACCAACGGTTCTTCTTTCATCACGTTGCCCTATGTAACTAAAAAGTATCACTTGGCCTACGGATGCTTTAATCGAGTAATTCCCATCAAAATCGGTTTGAGTACCGTCTGATGTGCCCCCGACAATGATATTAACCCCAGGTAATGGGAGACCATATTGGTCCGTAACTGTACCTGAAATTGTTTTGTCCTGTGCAAAGGATAGGTGCACAGCAAACGCCAACAAAAGCGTTAACAATCCACTAAGTTTTGTTCTCATTTTAAAATTATTTGAATTAGCTAGCCGCTAAAATCCTAAATTCATGTTAATAATCCAAAACTATTTTCAGAAAATTTAATCTCAAGGTTGAGAAAGAATAACCTTTTAAAAATCTAGCCTTGTATTATCAAATGAACATTATCCTTGGGGTATTTTGCGAATTCCTTAAAAACCTGCAGAGCCGAATCATTTCTTCTTTAGTGCTGCTAGCCTCGTGTAATGGGGCTCAATTGCTAAATCATGTTAAATTGGATTAAGCTTTGCTTGGTGATTTTAATGATTTCTTAACTACTTAACTTTATACCTTATATATATAGACGCAAAATGTAGTATTGGGTTGCGTCTTTATTTCCTTCAAAAAAAGTTCTTCATGGTTATTTAAAATCGGTTGATTTGATTTCTTCCAATTAATGATTACATTTGCACCCCTCAAAACGAGGGTTGTTTTGATTTTTTAAAGAAATTTTAATGCCAACAATTTCACAATTAGTACGAAAAGGAAGAGTCACAATTACCAAGAAGAGTAAATCGGCTGCTTTGGATTCGTGTCCACAAAGACGTGGGGTTTGTACACGTGTTTACACTACTACACCTAAAAAACCTAATTCTGCAATGCGAAAAGTTGCAAGGGTTAGGTTGACCAACGGTAAAGAGGTGAACGCATATATCCCAGGTGAAGGACATAACCTCCAAGAGCACTCGATAGTATTGGTAAGAGGTGGAAGAGTAAAGGATTTGCCAGGTGTACGTTATCACATTGTTCGTGGTGCTTTGGATACCGCTGGAGTAGCGGGTCGTACCCAAAGACGTTCGAAGTATGGTGCCAAACGTCCCAAGAAGTAAAACTTTTAAGTAGAAGAAATGAGAAAAAGACAAGCGAAAAAAAGACCGTTATTGCCAGATCCAAGGTTTAATGACCAACTGGTAACGCGTTTTGTCAATATGATGATGTGGGATGGGAAGAAATCCGTAGCCTACAGAATTTTTTACGATGCAATCGACATCGTGGATGAAAAAAATACAGACGAAGAAAAATCTGCTCTGGAGCTTTGGAAAGAAGCACTTTCCAACGTGATGCCTCACGTTGAAGTGAGAAGTCGAAGAGTGGGTGGGGCAACTTTTCAAATTCCCATGCAAATTCGTCCTGATAGAAAAATCTCTACTGCAATGAAATGGTTGATTAGTTATGCTAGAAAGCGTAATGAAAAATCCATGGCGCAAAAACTGGCGGCTGAAATTTTGGCTGCTGCAAAAGAAGAAGGTGCTGCAGTAAAGAAAAGAGTGGATACTCACAAAATGGCCGAAGCCAACAAAGCATTCTCACACTTTAGATTCTAGTAAATATCATGTCAAGAGATTTAAAATTTACAAGGAATATTGGAATTGCCGCGCACATTGATGCCGGTAAGACCACGACTACTGAGCGTATTCTTTTTTACACTGGTGTAAGTCACAAAATTGGTGAGGTTCACGATGGTGCTGCTACCATGGACTGGATGGAGCAAGAACAGGAGCGTGGTATTACCATTACTTCTGCGGCTACAACTTGTACCTGGGAGTTCCCAACGGAGAATGGAAAGCCTACGGCGGATGCAAAGGGATACCACTTTAACATTATTGATACTCCCGGACACGTTGACTTTACTGTAGAAGTGAACCGGTCATTACGTGTTTTGGATGGCTTGGTCTTCTTGTTTAGTGCAGTTGATGGAGTTGAGCCGCAATCTGAGACGAACTGGAGATTGGCCGATAACTATAAGGTGCCTCGTATTGGTTTCGTAAACAAAATGGACCGTCAAGGTTCCAACTTCCTGAACGTGTGTAAGCAGGTGAAGGATATGTTGGGTTCCAATGCTGTACCTATTGTTTTGCCAATTGGAGAGGAAGCTGATTTTAAAGGTATTGTTGACCTTGCAAAGAACAGAGCTATCGTATGGCACGATGAAAACTTTGGTTCTACTTTCGATGTGATTGACATTCCTGCAGAAATGCAAGAAGAGGTCAATGAATACAGAGCTGCTTTAATTGAAGCGGTAGCAGAATATGATGAAGAGTTGATGGAAAAATTCTTCGAGGATGAAGATTCCATTACTGAAGAAGAAGTTCATGCTGCATTGAGGGCTGCCGTTATGGATAGAGCTATCATTCCTATGGTTTGTGGTTCTTCTTTCAAAAACAAGGGGGTTCAGTTCTTGTTGGATGCGGTTTGTCGTTACTTGCCTTCTCCTTTGGATAAGGATGATATTGTAGGGACTAATCCTGATACTGGTGAGGAAATCACTAGAAAGCCAGACCCAAAAGAGCCGTTTTCAGCTTTAGCATTTAAGATTGCTACAGATCCTTTCGTAGGACGTTTGGCTTTCTTTAGAGCGTATTCAGGTCGTTTGGATGCGGGTTCGTACATTTTGAATAACCGTTCCGGTAAAAAAGAGCGTATCTCGCGTATTTACCAAATGCACTCAAACAAGCAAAATGCGATTGAGTACATCGAAGCGGGTGATATTGGTGCGGCTGTAGGATTTAAAGATATCAAGACTGGTGACACCATGTCTGCTGAAAAGCATCCTATCGTATTGGAAAGTATGAATTTCCCTGATCCTGTAATTGGTATTGCTGTTGAGCCTAAAACTAAGGCTGATGTGGATAAGTTGGGGATGTCTTTGGCAAAATTAGCTGAAGAAGACCCGACCTTCCAGGTTAAAACCGATGAAGCTTCAGGTCAGACTATTATTTCTGGTATGGGTGAGCTTCACTTGGATATCATTGTTGATCGTTTGAGACGTGAGTTCAAGGTAGAAGTAAACCAAGGTCAACCTCAGGTTGAGTACAAAGAAGCTCTGACGGCTACTGCCAATCACAGGGAAACATATAAGAAGCAAACAGGTGGTCGTGGTAAATTTGCGGATATCGTATTTACCATGGAGCCTGCAGTTGCAGAAGACGGTGAAGAAGTGAAACCAGGATTGCAGTTTGTCAATGAAATCAAAGGAGGTAACATTCCTAAGGAATATATTCCATCCGTAGAAAAAGGATTTAAAGAGGCTATGAAAAATGGTCCTTTGGCTGGATTCGAGATGGATAGTATGAAGATTACCCTTAAAGATGGTTCGTTCCACCCGGTGGATTCTGACTCACTTTCGTTTGAGTTGGCTGCCAAATTAGGGTACAAGGTAGCTGCCAAAGCGGCAAGAGCTGTTTTGATGGAGCCCATCATGAAGTTGGAGGTATTGACTCCAGAAGAAAACATGGGTGATATCGTTGGTGACTTGAACCGAAGAAGAGGTCAAGTAAACAACATGGATGATAGAGCTGGTTCTAAAGTAGTAAAAGCTGAAGTGCCACTTTCTGAAATGTTCGGTTATGTAACTTCTTTGAGAACTTTGTCTTCAGGTAGAGCAACCTCGACTATGGAATTTTCACATTACGCGGAAACCCCTTCCAATATTGCGGAGGAAGTAATCAAATCCGTTAAAGGAGTAACCGCTTAAAATAATCAGTAAGATGAGTCAAAAAATTAGAATAAAATTGAAGTCTTATGACCACAATTTGGTGGATAAATCTGCTGAGAAAATTGTGAAGACCGTTAAGACAACCGGTGCTGTGGTTACTGGACCTATTCCATTACCGACACACAAAAAAATATTTACCGTGTTGCGTTCGCCGCACGTGAACAAGAAATCCAGAGAGCAATTTCAGTTAAGTTCTTACAAGAGATTACTTGATATTTACAGTTCTTCTTCAAAAACTATTGATGCTTTAATGAAATTAGAGCTTCCAAGTGGTGTAGAAGTCGAAATAAAAGTGTAAGTTTGCACGCCCTTAGAAAAGAGGGTGAACATGTCCTGAGCTGCGTGCAAGGGAAAAACGGTAAAAGAAAACAAATCTGGGTCCCAGAATTATTTTCTTGGACCCAATTTTTTTTGCTGAGAAATCGGCACTTAAAAAAGAATAACTAATAATTAGATATGTCTGGGTTAATAGGAAGAAAAATCGGCATGACCAGCATCTTTGACGAGAATGGAAAGAACATTCCATGTACCGTTTTAGAGGCAGGACCGTGTGTGGTTACCCAAGTCAGAACCGAAGAGGTAGACGGGTACAGTGCCCTTCAACTCGGTTTCGATGACAAGGCAGAGAAACGTACCAACAAGGCCGAAGCAGGTCATTACAAAAAAGCTGGTGCTTCTCCCAAGAAAAGAGTCGTTGAGTTCCGGGATTTTGAAGGTGAATACAAGTTGGGTGACACGTTAGGTGTTAACCTTTTTGTAGAAGGTGAATTTGTGGATGTCGCAGGAACATCAAAAGGAAAAGGTTTTCAAGGGGTTGTTAAGCGTCACGGATTTGGTGGTGTTGGACAAGCGACCCATGGTCAGCATAACCGATTGAGAGCTCCTGGTTCCATCGGTGCGGCTTCATATCCTGCGAGAGTTTTCAAAGGCATGAAGATGGCTGGAAGAATGGGCGGTGAACGAGTAACCGTTCAAAACTTGAAAGTATTGAAAGTGGTTCCTGAGAAAAACCTTATCGTAGTAAAAGGTGCAGTTCCAGGTCACAAAAATGCTTACGTAACAATTGAGAAGTAATGAAGGTTGCAGTTTTAGATATCAAAGGAAAAGAAACGGGAAGAAAGGTTGACCTTTCTGACGATGTTTTCGCTATCGAGCCGAACGAGCATGCAATCTACTTGGATGTAAAGCAATATTTGGCGCACCAAAGACAGGGAAATCATAAGTCCAAAGAGCGTGCAGAAATTGCAGGAAGTACTCGAAAGCTGAAAAAGCAAAAAGGTACTGGTACTGCTCGTGCAGGTAGCATTAAATCTCCTGTTTTTAGAGGAGGTGGTAGAATCTTCGGTCCAAGACCCAAGGATTACGGACAAAAGCTGAACAAAAATGTAAAGCGTTTGGCCAGAAAATCTGCTTTGAGCTTAAAATCCAAAGAAAAAGCTTTGGTAGTTGTGGAGGACTTCAATTTTGAAGCGCCCAAAACCAAGGATTTTGTAAACTTTTTGTCTTCTCTTGGTTTAGAGGGTAAAAGGTCTCTAGTTGTGTTGGGTGATGCAAACAACAATGTTTATTTGTCATCTCGCAACTTGGAACGCTCTGAGGTGGTTACCAACGCAGAGTTGAGCACATACAAAATCGTAAATGCCAAAAGTTTGGTTTTGACGGAGAGTGCTTTGGAAGGAATTGAGTCAAACCTAAAGAAATAGGAAAGTCATGAGTGTGTTGATAAAACCCATCATTACGGAAAAAATGACTGCAGATAGCGAGCTTTTCAATCGCTATGGATTTTATGTGAATCCTGATGCCAACAAGCTTCAAATTAAAGAGGCTGTGGAATCCACTTACGGAGTATCCGTTGAAAAGGTAAGAACCATGAATTATGGTCCAAACCGCAAAACGAGATATACCAAAACCGGAATCCAACACGGCAAAACAAATGCACTGAAGAAAGCAATTGTAGATGTTGCCGAAGGTGATATCATCGATTTTTATAGCAATCTATAAGGACAAGAAATGTCAGTTAGAAAATTAAAACCGATAACCCCTGGACAGCGTTTTAGAGTAGTAAACGGATTTGACGCGATTACTACTGATAAGCCGGAGAAAAGCTTATTGGCTCCGTTAAAAAAGTCTGGTGGTAGGAACAGTCAAGGAAAAATGACCGTTCGCCATAGAGGTGGAGGTCATAAGAGAAGATATCGTATCATCGATTTCAAAAGAGACAA
>JBCBPD010000121.1:0-11197 GCA_039820925.1 Bacteroidota bacterium
AACGGATTTGATTTCGCGATTCGCGGTCAGGGTAATTTTGATACGACCAATTTACTACATTTGATGTCAGAAAAACAAAAGGAAAAAACAATGTTTGGAGATTTAATGGGCATGATGGGCAAACTGAAGGAAACCCAAGAGAAAATGAAGCAAGCTAAGGCGCGCTTAGAGAATATTCTGGTTGATGAGGCATCCCAAGATGGTCGTATCAAAATTACCCTGACCGCGAATCGCGAAATCAAATCCGTTCAAATCGATGACAGCCTGCTTCAAGACAAAGAAGAATTGGAAGATTTTCTAGTCATGACCTTGAACAAGGCCATTGCCAAGGCGGATAAAATTCAAGAGGCAGAGTTATCCAGCGTAGCTAAAGAAGGTATGCCAAACATTCCGGGTATGGACAGCTTCTTCAAATAGATTATCCAAACAGTTTTACCAGTTCGTTTAGCAGGTGTTGATGCATCTCGTCGGTGTAGTCCAAATGGGTCACCATACGCAGTTTACCTTGGCCCATTCCGATTATAGATATGTCTTCTTCGGCTAATTTCTGGAGAAATTCGGTTTCCGAAATTTGGGTTTCATCAAGTTCAAAAATAAGAATGTTCGTTTCTTGCAGTTCCACTTTTTTCACAACGGACAACCCTGCCAACGTATGGCCTAACTCCCTCGCTTTTTCGTGGTCTTCAGCAAGTCGTTCAATGTGATTATCCAAAGCATATACTCCGGCAGCTGCCAAGTATCCGGATTGTCGCATCCCACCTCCTAAAACCTTACGCACACGAAGGGCCTTATCAATAATGTCTTGACTTCCTACCAGCACAGAACCCACCGGGCAACCCAAGCCCTTACTCAAACAAACGCTAATCGAATCAAACAAGCTTCCATATGCTTTCGGGTCTTCCTTTTTGGCTACCAAAGCATTCCATAAGCGGGCTCCATCCAAATGATATTTTAGACCATGGGCATCGCACACCTTTCGGATGACCTGTAATTCTTCAAAATCCCAACAAGCCCCACCACCTTTGTTGGTGGTATTTTCAATGCATACTAAAGTTGTCAAAGGGCTGTGGTAAAAGGCTGGTGGATTAATTGCGTTTTCCACTTGAGAAGCGGTCATCATCCCGCGATGACCATCTACCAACTTGCAAGAAACCCCACTATTAAAACTTACCCCTCCTCCTTCATAGTTGTACACATGCGCATATTTATCACAAATCAACTGTTCCCCAGGTTGGGTATGCACCTTAATCGCAGTCTGATTGGTCATGGTACCACTTGGGAAAAACAAGGAGGCCTCCATACCAAAATAATCTGCCACCTTTTCTTCAAGAGCGATGACTGATGGGTCATTTTTAAACACATCATCCCCTACCTGGGCGTTCATCATCGCATCCAACATACCCGCAGTCGGTCGGGTGACGGTATCACTAATTAAGTTGACTTTCATAAAACGAATTTAGTGCATACAAGCCATGCCAATAGGAGAACCATCAGGGATTTTTGGTGCAGGAAGCACTTCAAAGGCTGAAGGGGCCTTTAAGAAAGCATCTATACGGCGCACCATTTCTTGGGAAACTGACGTTCTATCTTTGGTCAACAATTTCGTCTTGATATCCTTGAGGCCTGAAAAAGCAATGCCATTCACTTGTGGATGCACCTCTTTATGTGCAGCAAGATTCATCATGTGGTACAACACTCTGAAGTTGATGGTATTCTGTACGTTGGAAACATAACCGTCTTTATGATTTTTAAATAGCGTCTTTTCGGATAACATTTTCAATACGTCCGATAGACCAAGTTGGTCACTGTCCATGTTTTTTTGATGCATAAGACGTGAAGCACGTTCGGGATGCAACAACGCACCTAAACTCATATCCGCTGCGGTCTCTGCAGCGCCAAGCGGGTCAAATGCAGTCCCCGTTCTACCCTTAAACGACTCCCGACTTCTTCCATAACCAATAGCCCTTGGTGGAAATAAGCCCAACTTATCCTCTGGAATAGCGACTTCGGCAGCATCCAATGTTTTCAAAAAAGAGGTAAGCGCTTTTCGCTGCACATCCCCCGGAACCACTTTCACCACCACTTGTCCTCCACCTTTTACAGCATAGTTGTAGTCGAGCCCTGCAATCCACTTGCTGGTTGCTTCGGTTTGATAGCGATGAAAGAAAAATAAAGGAACAAACACATCTTCCAACTGGGAATAGGGCTCACCGGAACGGATATTATCCGCTGAAAAGTTTTTGATGGCTGTTTTCCGGATTTCAAGCATGTTTTCCAATTCCGTTCCGGCGTCTAAACCATTATCCCATAAATGACCATAGGCATGCGCACCACCCAAGGGTCTCGAATCTTGGTCTGAAATGTAGCGTAGTCCTTCTCCGAAAGCCTTATCCAAAAGGGCATTCAATTGTTCCGTTTCATCGGAACCGTCTTCAAATTGCGCATAGGAATAGGCTACGGTAACCTTATCCCACTCCCCAATACCGGTGTCATACGCATTGCTTAAATCCAGAACACCATCTTTCATGGCCATCTGCGGATGCGGATAATCCATTACCGAAGCTCGGTTATTGGTGCTGGCCGCAAAGTTGTGGGCAAATCCTAAAGTGTGTCCAATTTCATGGGCGGATAGCTGTCGTATGCGAGCCAATGCCATGTCCAGCATGGGTTTGTTGTTTTGGTCGTCTTCAGCAAACGGGCGGTTCATTAAGGCTTGGGCAATCATAAAATCTTGGCGTATACGCAAACTTCCCAAGCTCACATGTCCTTTGATGATTTCGCCTGTTCGCGGGTCTGAGACACTGTTTCCATAACTCCAGCCCCTTGTAGAACGATGCACCCACTGTATCACGTTATAGCGCACATCCAAAGGGTCTGCATCATCCGGTAGAATCTTCACTTGAAAAGCATCTTTAAAACCAATGGATTCGAAGGCTTGATTCCACCATCTTCCACCTTCCAAAAGGGCTGAACGCACTGGCTCGGGTGTTCCATTATCCAAATAATAAATTATAGGTTCAACCGCCTCGCTGACTTCCGCCTTCGGATTTTTCTTTTCCAAACGATGGCGACGAACAAATCGTTTTACCAAGGATTCTTCTACAGGAGAAGCATAATCGTAATATACGAAGGGATACGAGCCACAACGTGGGTCATATTTTCGAGGTTTGTATCCATCATCAGGCAATGCAATAAATGAGTGATGTTGTGCTACAGTAACCAAACTTGGATTTGGCGTAACGGAACGAATCCATCTGCCTTTCGGCTCACCTGTGAATGTCAAAATCATATCGAACTCCACATTCTTAGGGAAAGCTTTGGTGCGTTCAAATCCTAAAGCACTTTTAGAAGCATCCAATTTATAGGAACCTTGTTTGGTTTGCTTCAGCCGACTTGCTACGCCATGGGCGTCCCGCATCAAAAAATCACTAATGTCGATTAAATAATGTCCTTTGGATTCCTCAACTATTGGAAATCCAAAGAGATTGGATTTAGCAAAGGCTTGCTCCACCGATGCTTTTTCGAGGGCGTTGGTAGTGTTGGCGCGATAGTACATATTTGGTTGTACCAATAGCAACTTGTTGCCCGCCTTCTGAAAATACACGATTTGTTCACCACCCAGCTGCCCGCGGTCCAGACCAATATCGTTATTGCCAATACCGCTGCTTAAGGCGTAGACGTATAAAAATTCCTTGTTCAGTTCATCAACCTCCAAGTAGACCTTGTCGGTACTATCATCGTAATAGAAGTTAAAGAAACCTGTAAACTTTTGAAAATCTTTCGTTTTGGAAAACTCTTGTGCATGGCTAAAGACTAGTGTGAACAGCAGCAAGAGAGTGGTCAATCGGTTGTGCGTCATGGTATGTTTTGTAATGTCTAAATTTATGTAAATTTCATTGCTTCACTGTAGCCGGAAACTGTATTTTTACGCGAAATTTCAACCTATGGTAACCACAGATCAGCAAAAAGATCTTATTGAACGCCTTGGCGCGTTAAGGAGGTATCTTTGACATAGATGCCAAACTCATCGAAATAGAAAACGAGGAGGAAAGAACCGCTGCTCCTGGTTTTTGGGACAATCCCCAAGAAGCACAATTAAAAATGAAATCATTAAAGGCCAAGAAGAAATGGGTCGATGATTTCAATGAAGCCACTACCCTGGTTGGTGACCTTGAGGTCCTAGCTGAGTTTTTTCAAGCTGGCGAAGTGGATGAAGACGAGGTTTCAAAGCAGTTGGAAAAAACCAAAGACGCCATTGAAAACCTTGAGTTTAAAAATATGCTTTCCGAAGAAGGCGATGAACTCACGGCCGTCCTTCAGATTACCGCGGGTGCGGGCGGAACCGAAAGTTGCGATTGGGCTTCCATGCTGATGCGGATGTATTTGATGTGGGCCGAGAAAAACGGTTACAGCGTCAAAGAGCTGAATTTTCAGGAAGGTGATGTCGCAGGAATCAAAACTGTAACCTTGGAGATTGGCGGAGAGTTTGCCTTTGGTTGGCTCAAAGGAGAAAATGGCGTACACCGTTTGGTTCGTATTTCACCTTTTGATAGCAACGCCAAACGGCACACCTCTTTTGCATCCGTTTACGTCTATCCTCTAGTAGATGAGACTATTGAAATTGAAGTGAATCCGTCCGATATCGAAATTACTACAGCACGTTCCAGTGGTGCGGGTGGCCAAAACGTGAATAAGGTGGAAACCAAAGTACAACTCGTTCACAAACCAACAGGTATCCAAATTTCTTGTTCCGATTCCCGCTCACAGCACGATAATCGCGCTACGGCATTAAAAATGTTGAAATCCCAACTTTACGAAATCGAGTTGCGGAAAAAACAAGAAGCACGGGCGGAAATCGAATCCTCAAAAATGAAAATAGAATGGGGTTCCCAAATCCGGAACTACGTGATGCATCCTTATAAGTTGGTCAAGGATGTTCGTACAGCAGAAGAAACCGGAAATGTTGATGCCGTTATGGATGGCGAATTGAATCCATTTTTAAAGGCCTATTTAATGATGATGGGGCAAAAAGAAAGCTAAACATGATTACCGTATACCATAATCCAAGATGCCGAAAATCAAGAGAGGCACTCGCCTTTTTAGAAGAGGAAAAACAAGCCTTTGAGGTAGTAAAATATTTGGATGAACCCCTGTCCAAAGCACAACTTGAATCTCTTTTGGAAAAACTGAAATTAGAGCCCATTGACTTGGTTCGCACCCAGGAACAAGTTTGGAAAACCGGGTACAGGGATAAAAACCTATCCAAAAGCCAGTTGATAGATTTAATGCTGGAGCACCCTAGGCTAATGGAGCGTCCTATCGTGGTCAATGGGAGCAATGCTGTCGTTGGACGACCCGCAGAAAAGATTCGCGATATTTTGTAAAGGAACGATTACAAGTTGCTGTTATTCAAAACCCTAAAAGATTTAATTATCTTTATCCCCTCAGAAATGTCTATGAAAAATCTTTTTTCCATATCCCTGTTCCTCACATTGCTCCTTGGGTTTGGTAGTGAATCTGTAATGGCCCAATTCGGTAATCCGTATGGAAATCAATTAGGGCGACAACGTGGCATGCCAAGACAGCAACAACCACAACATACGCCCAAACCACCAGAGCCACAAACTGCAGAAGAAATCGTGGATGGACGAATGCCTACCATCATAGAAGCCGTGGGTTTAGACCCCTTTGAAGAAGCTGTGGTTCGGAGTACCTTGGTGAAACACGTTCAGCAAAAGATAGAACTTCAGATTCTAAACCTCGAGCAAGACAAAATGCGAGAGGAGTTGGAAAAGGTGAACAAAAGCCAAAATGCAGAACTAGAAGCGGGTCTACCTCCTGAAAAATTCGCTGCATACATGGAATTACAAGACGATGGGTTCCGGGCCAAGCGCAAAAAGAAGAAAAAGAAAAACAAGAAAGACAAAGCGTAACCTTTCCAAAGACCAACCGCCAAACTTCAGGTTCCGAAACGCCATTTATTTCGTACCCTGAGCTAAGTCGAAGGGTTAAACAACAAATAATTCCTAAAACTTTCGACATCAGATATCAGTTTACGAAACTGAATACTGAAAACCGATAACTGTCCACTTTTCATTGTCTATTGCTCATTGTAAAAGATTCCTTCGGTAACCAGTTCCCTCGGAATTTAGCCAATTGAAAATTCGCGCCATTCGTGAAATTCGTGTCCTGCAAAAAACAACTTCGGTCAAGTCATGCTGAATTTAATTCAGCATCTTTTCACAATATAGGTTTCATTCGAATAGAACCTGAACCGAGTTCAGGTTGACCCTAAATTAAATCCGCGCCATTCGTGAAATTCGTGTCCAACTGTAATTAGTCTTTTAGGATAGCTTAAGCTCATATAGCGTAAGGAAACTAGTAATATCACTGATATTTTGAAACAAAAGCCATAAAAAAAGAGGCCGATGGCCTCTTTCCTGTTTTTATTCGTTTCGCTTCGCGGCGCGAGCGTCTTTCCACTCTTTGTAAGCTTCCATGGCACTGCCAAACAACCAGTAAGGTATTACAAACGTTAGCAAGAAAATCATCAACCAAAATCCAATGGTCAAGATGGTCAAGAATGCTAAAAATCCCAAATACTGGTCGAACTCAAACATATCAGTGTTTTATTTCATACAAAGATATAGAGAAAATCAAAAAATCGAAACAATTACGCTTCTTTTGAACCAAAGAGTGCTTTTCGGAAAAAACCAAAGACGGCTACAGCGCCAACGGCAATCACTTTCCAAAACTTGAGTAGCAAGGCAAAGAACCCAGCTTTGGCCAATACCTTACCAGCAATAAGTCCTCCAATACCGTAAGCTGCAACTTCATCCAAATCAGGATTAAAATCGGCATAACGGTAGCCCTCATTGAACTCCACACTGCTCAAAACATCCTCAACATTATCTTCAACCAAGGCAAGCTGGTCCATTTCACTAATGGCGTTCATGTTCAAATAGCCTTTACGGCCCAGAATTCGGATATTGTAGTTAAGTGTGTTGGTTTCTTCGTCTTCAAAATGAAGCTCTTTCGCCCAATACAACTTCTTGTTAGCTGAATCATAATGTGGAGGCGCGGCCCATCCAACAATATCAACGGTACCATAACCCATCTCACGTCGTTCGGGATTGGCTTCTTCCGCATCGCTTTTCATTTCTTCCAAAAGGTCATCATAGTCCAGGTCTGCGGCATCTTCATCATCAATATAACCGTCTTCAGAATAGGTGATTTCAATCGCGTATGTAAAATCATCTCCGATAACACTGGATTCTTCCGGAAAGAGCATCCCCAAGGTTTCTGAGGGTGGGTTGCCCCATAAATCCGTCAGAACGCCATGACTTTGGTCGCCATCCAAAAATTTGAAGCCTTCAGGGACGTTTAATGTGGCTAATCCGTCTGCTAACTCAATAGTGCCCTGTTGATAGGTGTAGGACTGGTTGATGCTATCCATCATTTTTTGAAATATAGCTTCGTCTGAAAGCGTATCAACCGTTAAAGAATCTGTTTGGCCAAACGCAAGGCCAACACAAAATAAAATCAAGAATTGTGGTAAGTTTTTCATAATAAGTAGGTTGTAATTCGGCGTGAATTAACCGCTTTTTCACGTAAGAAAAAAAAGTCAAAAGGTTTTTTCGTTCAAATCAAAGCTTATTCGGTCAGATAATTATTAGAAGGATTTGGCAAGCCGTATCTTTACCCTGAGAATACAAAAATCAAAATACCATGAGTTTTCGGATAGAAAAAGATACCATGGGGGAAGTAAAAGTTCCCTCGGATAAATACTGGGGCGCCCAAACCGAGCGTTCCCGAAACAATTTTAAAATTGGTCCAGCCGCGTCCATGCCTTTGGATGTGGTATATGGTTTTGCCTATTTGAAAAAAGCTGCGGCACACACCAATCATGAATTGGGCGTATTGGCTGAAGATAAAAGGGACTTGATTTCTCAAGTTTGTGATGAAATTCTTGAAGGAAAGCACGATGACCAATTCCCTCTAGTGATTTGGCAGACGGGTTCAGGTACGCAAAGCAACATGAACGTAAATGAAGTCATTGCGAATCGCGCGCACGAAATAGCTGGAAAAGTAATTGGTGAAGATGAAAAGACCATTCAGCCGAATGACGATGTCAACAAAAGCCAGTCTTCGAACGATACCTTTCCTACGGGAATGCACATCGCTGCTTATAAAAAAGTAGTTGAAGTCACTATTCCTGGAGTGCAACAGCTCAGAGATACCTTAGAACAAAAAGCGAAAGCTTTTGAAAAAGTGGTGAAAATCGGAAGAACGCACTTGATGGATGCCACTCCATTGACCTTGGGGCAAGAATTTTCAGGCTACGTTTCGCAATTAGACCATGGACTCAAAGCACTGGAAAACACTTTGGACCACCTCAGTGAGCTAGCTCTAGGCGGCACGGCAGTTGGAACCGGTTTAAATACGCCAAAGGGATATGACGTCCTAGTAGCAAAATACATTGCGGAATTCACCGGATTACCTTTCAAAACGGCTGCTAACAAATTTGAAGCTTTGGCAGCGCATGATGCCATTGTGGAAACGCATGGCGCCCTGAAACAGATTGCCGTTTCCTTGAATAAAATTGCCAATGATATTCGCATGATGGCTTCAGGACCTCGTTCTGGAATTGGAGAAATCATTATTCCGGCGAATGAGCCAGGAAGTTCCATTATGCCAGGAAAAGTCAACCCCACTCAATGTGAGGCATTGACCATGGTTTGCGCTCAGGTGATGGGGAACGACGTAGCGATTAGCGTTGGTGGAACGCAAGGTCACTACGAATTGAACGTTTTCAAGCCGATGATGGCAGCTAATATTTTACAATCTGCAGAACTGATTGGAAATGCTTGTGTCAGTTTTGATGAGAATTGTGCTGCTGGAATTGAGCCTAACCATGAAGTAATCAAAACACTTCTGAATAATTCGTTGATGTTGGTTACCGCGCTCAATACCAAAATCGGGTATTACAAAGCGGCAGAGATTGCGAATACGGCGCATCAAAATGGTACGACTTTGAGGGAAGAAGCTATTAATTTAGGCTACGTAACACCAGAAGAATACGATGCTTGGGTGAAGCCTGAGGATATGGTGGGGAGTTTGAAATAGCGGTAATAAGATTCTATCATTTTTTTCTTTGGTCATTCCTGCGACCGCGTGTCGCCAAAGCTTTAGCGGTGGCGCAAAGCAGGAATCCATTTTAAACTATAGATTCCGTATCGAGTACGGAATGACATGGTTAATTCAATGAAATATTCGTCCCAGATATAATGCTTTAATTTCTTATCTAACTAGAAAACTTCATTCGTTACATTTTGGATTACTTTATTATCATTCCTACGACAGCGTATCGCCCAAGCTTTAGCGGTTGCGCATAGCAGGAATGACGATAAAACCCAAAAAGAGAAGCCCGCTCAATCGAATGAGCGGGCTTTTCTATTAAATGGATAGTGTATATCGTTCGGGCTTCTTATTTCAAAGCGAATTTAGAAGTACCCAATAATTTCAACTTGTTGTCATAAACATTTACCATGTAGTTTCCTTTCTGGAACTCAGAGGCAGGCTTGTTGATGTAGTCACAAACATCCAAAGAACTGTTTTCGTAGTAGAAGTTGGTTCCTTTGCTGTAAGTGATGCTAGCACCTTCTTCGCTAGACTTAGAGAAGCTGTCACCCAAAACATTTCCTTGAGGGTCCAATACTTCGATGAAGAACTCACGGTCACCCGCTTCAGCGATTACGTTATCAGCTACAGTAAAGCATACTTTGAATTTATCTGTAGACTTAGCTCTAGAAGTAGAAACCAATTTTCCGTTCTTTCTTTCTTTTACTGCATCAACAGAGAAAGTAGACAAGCTAAGGGCAGAACCTCTTTCAACAGCGTCAGCCAATTGGGTGTTCTGAACAACCAATGAATCGTTGAAAACAGTTTGCTTTTCCAATTCTACGAAAGTGCTGTCGCGCTCCATAGCCAACAAAGTGTTCGATTGTGTCAAAGAGTCAACTTGCTTCAAAAGCTCTTCTCTTTCCGCTTTAAGAACGCTTACTTGTCTTCTGTATCTAGATAGGGAAGCGATGTCAGACTTCATGGCCTGTACAGAATCGATGTACTTTGCAATGTTATCTCTAGCAGCAACCAATTCTTCATTGGTAGCGTTGCTTTCCAAAATGGCCTTGTCATACTCAGATTTCAAGCTGTTCAAATCTTCAACAACCAAATCCTTTTCTTGCTCAAGAGCCATGGTAGTTTTCTTTTTGTCTTGGTAAAGACTAACCGTATAAATGATGGTACCTAAAAGTACTACCCCAAGTAGTCCTGCTATTACCTTCAATCCGTTGTTACTTTTTGTTTCAGTCATAACTTTGTAAATTAATTGATCCTCGTTTAAGGTTATTCTATCAATCGTGTTTGGTTTATATACGCTTCGGTTGTTCTTTTGGATTATCCCTTGGATGAAAAGCCGCCGAAGTTCTTTCCCTAAATCTGTTTAAACCCTGTTTTTCAATTTGTTATGATTGAATTTTGTTTTTCAAAAAAAGTTCACGGATTATTGTTTTTTACTTTTTTGACTTTGGGATTATCCTTAAAAGCACAGGAAAATACATCTACAAATATCCCTTTTGATACCGATAAGATACGCATTCATCGATTGAACACCACGACCTTGCTCCTTCAGGTACAGGAATTACAGATTTTGATTAACCCAAGAGGAAAACTACCTGAAACACTTACTGGAGAAACATTGGATTTGATATTGATTACAGATAACTCGAAAAATAGTTTCGAACTCAATACACTGCGACAATTGAATACTCAAAATGCCAAAATCTTCGTGCCCTGGCCACTAGCCCAAAAGCTTCCCTTTGAATTCACCACACAGCTAGACCCCTTGAAACATCTGGATGAGAAAGAGCGATTTGGACTAGTTGTTACAGCGCATTACGAAGCGGATAAAATGATGGGCTATACCTTAAATACCAAAAACCGTATCCTTTTTATTGGTTCAAATGGTGGCAAAACCTTTTTACCTGAAGGAATTCAAGAAATCGATTTGGTTATCGTCGGTGGCCTTATTTGATTTTGAATCTACACTATCAATACCGACGCCACTGACGATAACCAAATCGATTTCTTGAATTCCTTCAGGTAAAAAGGTTTTGCCACCATTTGAACCAATAAA
>JBCBPD010000122.1:0-10760 GCA_039820925.1 Bacteroidota bacterium
GTGAATATAACATAGCCTACCAATTCATTTTTAAGATAGGCCCCTAAAGCAACTTTAGCCGAAGACATAGCTGTAATGGCCCTAGACGTATATTGCCAGCTTGGTTTGGCCTCCCCGAAAGATTCCAGCAATTCTAAAACCTTTGGGTACCTATGATTGGGAATTAATGGAATCTTTCGGGGAGGCCAAACCAAGCTGGCAATATACGTCTAGGGCCATTACAGCTATGTCTTCGGCTAAAGTTGCTTTAGGGGCCTATCTTAAAAATGAATTGGTAGGCTATGTTATATTCACTCCGAGTACCAAAAGAATCCAACAAATAGCGGTCAAACCAGCTTATCGTAGACAAGGTATTGCTTCCCAGCTTCTGGGAAATATACTTCACGAGTATGGAGATACTTTATTCGTCATAAACGTGGATAAAAGTGCTAATGCCTTGAACGCTTTTTTCACGAAAATGGGCCTTAGCCTGCAATTGAAGCAGTTTGAAATGGAACTTCTTTTATAGTTTAGTCAAACCCTAACAACCGCCATTCCATGACCAAAAAACAAATTGTACTCCTTTCGCCCTTTCTCATCATTGGCGTAAACTTTGGCGTAGCCTATGCATTTCAAGAAACTTTGGGCAATTGGGCATTCGCCCCCATGATTCTTGTAGGTTGGGCTTTATGGCTTTTTTTCATTCTGAAATTTGGAAGGAGGGAATCCATAAAACAATGGCTTAAAAAACCCAATGGAAAATGGGGTTGGGCCGTGCTTGCCCTTCTTGTCGGACTTATTCCCCTACCCTTGTTCATTTTCCATTCAGACACGCTCACGGATTGGACCATCTGGTTGCCGTGGATAACCTTGGCGCTTATAAATCCATGGATTGAAGAGTTTTACTGGCGTGGCCTATTGTTAAATTACACTAAAGATTGGTTAAACTGGCTCGCCGTCTTGTATACTAGTGCTTTATTTGCCCTGAACCACGCAGCTTTCGGAATCAACTCTGAGTTGAACAGCGGTTTCGAAATTGTAGTTTCCACCTTTATCATGGGAATTGTTTGGGCCTGGGTGTACAAAAAAACCCAAAGTTTGCGATGGGTGATTTTCGCCCATTTCTTGGTAGATTTTTTAGGTCTCTCGGTACCAGCGTTTTTAGATATGTGGGAGAAAGGAGCGTGGTAGCATTCAAAGCAATCTAAAATCCTAACCCAAAATGAAACATTCGTATTTACTCTGTGCCTTATTTTTTGGTAGCCTAACCGCTTTTGTCCGCGGCCAAACTCCACAAGACTCCTTAGCCATCAAGCAAGTGGCGTTGGATTACATCGAATCACAACATAATGTAAAGCCCGAACAATTTGAAAGGTCGGCACACCCTCGTATGGTCAAACGTACGTTTTGGACGCATAAGGCAACGGGTAAGGAGTATTTAAGGGAAACCTTTACAGACGCCATGGTTCTTTTGGCTGCATCTTACAATACCAAAGGGGAAAACTTCCCCGAAAACCCCAAAAAGGAGGTTATTATCTTGGACATTTTCGACAAAACCGCTTCCGTTAAACTTATTGCCGATGAGTGGATTGATTACATGCACATTGTGAAACTAAATGGTCAATGGCAGTTGGTAAATGTGCTGTGGCAATTCAATGATTCAAGCCTGCATTGAGGTCTTTGTAAACTGTGAACCGAAGTACTTCAGACTAGACTTGTAAACAAAACCGTATCTTTAAATAAGCTCAAATAATCGCAAAAGCTTAAAGTATACCGATGAAAGCATTGGGTCTCATTGTAATCGGACTAGTCTTGATTTCCTCTTGCGGAAACAAAGATGATAATCTTGACATCACAGAGACGAGTTTATTTACGAGGGACGAACAACCCATTTATGAAAGTCCCTTCGGACTGGCGGCAGACCCTTCCGTACTTATTCAAAACGATACCTTATTCATGTACTATTCTGCGGAAGAGGGCATAGCTGTTGCTTTTTCCTTGGATGATGGAATTACCTGGACGCGTCCCAATAACAGTCCTGAAGACTTCATTGCCCTAGAACGCGCAGCAGACTATTGGGATAATACACTGGAAACGGTAGAGGTCATTTACGCGGAAAATGAATTCAAAATGTACTATGCCGGATATCGCGAAGGAGAAAGTGACAACCCTAACGTTGAAAACTATGAAATTGGATTAGCTGTCTCTGATGACGGAATAGTATTTTCAAGAATCCAAGAAAGTGTAAACGGACCCATCGTTTCAAGGGATACTTCAAATGAAAACACTTTTGACCGACATGCCATGACCAGCCCGGGTGTGGTCTACGAGAACGGTACGTATTACATGGTCTATGCCGGATGGAATGTAACCGATGAATGGACCGGACCCAATGCCGGTATCAGAATCATGGGGGCTACTTCCCAAGATGGAATTGCATGGTCTAAAATAGAAACTCCAATTCTGATTCCTTCGGATGTGAGCTTCAGCCCCGATGTCAACGAAGCCACACTTTTCAAAACTGAAGATGGGTTGTGGCATATTCCTTTTTCGACCGATAGAAGTATCGGTATCGCAAAATCCAACACCTTCACGGGACCTTATGAAGTTTTTCCAGAAGCCATTGTTTCACCTACCTACAGTTGGGATAGCGAAGTAACTGCTCCAGATGGCTTCGTGGAAAATGGTAAAATGCGCTTATGGTTCCACGGGGTGAAAGTCGAAGGAGAAATCTTTTGGCCTTGGGTTATTGGCTATACCGAGGCGGACTATCCCTTGGAAGAGATTCCTTAGCTTAACTGAACTCCATTGAATACTACCACATGTTTTGAGATGGAAGCACCATCCCTAAAACAAATTAATCGAATATTGAAAAGAGAGTTCATGGCCTAACATTGATTTATTCGAATTACTTTTAAGGAAGTAACGAAATGAATATTATAATGCTGAAACTTGGTTTGGATTGGACCCCTAATGTCAATCATATTGGCTTTTTCGTAGCACAAGCGAAAGGTTTTTATAAAGACCACAAGCTAAAAGTTGCCATATCCAATCCCTTAGATGACGACTATACAGTCACTCCAGCCAAGAAAATCGAGCTGGGACTGCTCGATTTTGCTTTGTGCCCCATGGAAAGCATCATAAGTTTCAGAACAAAAGAAAAACCATTTCCGCTAACCGCCATAGCCTGCCTATTGCAAGATGATTTGAGTGCCATTGCCGTCAGAAGTGATATGGGCATCAACTCTCCAAAAGATTTGGATGGGAAAACCTATGCTTCTTACAAAGCGCGATACGAAGATGGTATTGTGAAAGCCATGGTTGAAAATGATGGAGGAAATGGGAATTTGAATATCATCTATCCCGAAAAATTAGGGATTTGGAATACGGTCATGGAAGGAGAATGTGACGCTACTTGGATTTTTTTGAATTGGGAAGGAGTGGCCGCCAAAGACTCACCCATACCACTGAAATATTTTAAAATGGCTGATTTTCAAATTCCATATTCCTATTCACCAGTGATTGCCGCAAATGCCGATAAGATGGCGGAGAACTTGGACGCCTATCAAAACTTCCTAAGTGCCACCAAAAAAGGATTCCTATATGCGCAAGAACACCCAGCGGAGAGCATAGAAATACTAAGACCTCACGTCCCGGTATATGATGAACATATTGACCTCATGGATGCTTTGGAAATGACCATACCTTTTTTTGGTTCTTCTAAAGATTGGGGCAGAATCAAACCAGCAAACATTACCACTTTTCTGCATTGGTTAAATGAGAAAGGCCTGGAAAAACAACCGATACGACCTGAGGACATAGCAACCCAAAACTGTTTTGAAGAAAATGAATGATGTCATGAAGTATCTCGAAGCTTCGTACTACTTTGATTTGGATAGTGCGCCTATCCAAAACCTAGTTGCGGAGTTTCTACAAGGAAATCGTACAACAAAAGAAAAAGCGGTTGGCATCTACAATAAAGTTCGTGACGGCTGGAAATACGACCCTTACACCATAAGTCTGTCTGAAGACAATTATCGTGCGAGTCATATCGCCCAGCGCACTTCAGGAAATTGTGTGGAAAAGTCGGTCCTATTGGTTGCAGGGTTAAGAGCTTTGGGAATTCCTGCCCGATTGCATTTGGGCAAAGTGAAAAATCATATTGCCGTAGAACGACTCATGGAGCGCTTTGGGTCCAACGAGCTCACACCACATGGTATGGTCAACGCTTATTTGAACGATACTTGGTTGAAAATGTCACCAGCCTTCAATGCCGAGCTGTGTGCACGGTTTAATGTTGCGCCTTTGGAGTTTGACGGAGAGAACAGCTCCTACCTACAACAGTATAATAGCACCGGAACCCGTTTTATGGAATATCTTGAGGATTATGGTCATTTTGAGGATGTTCCCGTCGATTTCATGCGCGAAAATGTCAAAACCCACTATCCCCACATTTTTGACACGAATGACAATCAGATGGAATTTAAACTCTGATAAACGCGGGACAATATGAACATCAACTACCACAATAAAAAGTTTCGCCCAGTTCAAAACTCGGCCAACGCTGAGACCTCGGAAAGCACTATTTTCGTTTACAAGCAAAATGGCAATCTGCTGACCTCTAGGTATAGTGGCGGACGGATTAAAGAAGGGCATTTAATCGCTATCGTTGATGATTCGGGAAACATCGACATGCGATATCACCAAATCAATACCAAAGGGGAGCTGATGACAGGTATCTGCCAATCCAAACCAGAGATTTTACCTAATGGAAAAATCAGATTGTATGAATCTTGGCAATGGACCTCAGGCGATAAATCAAAAGGGAATTCAATTCTGGAAGAAATTTGAAACGGATTAAGGTCAAAAAGGGCACGGTTTTACAAGAGTTTGGTGAATTAAACACCAAAGTCTACCATGTCGTTTCTGGCCTGCTCCGAAGTTATACGTTAGACCAAAAAGGAAAAGAACATATTTTCATGTTTGGCCCAGAAGGTTGGGTCGTTGGTGATAATGTAACCCCTGACCTTCCTTGCGAGCTCTATATTGATGCTATTGAGGATTCGGTAGTGTACGTCTTACCCAAAGACGTAAATCGTGAGAACAAGAATGCTGCTGCCTTTATCAAGCGACTTGGTGTGTTGCAGAAGAGGGTCATTCTGCTCATGAGTGCATCTGCCATAGAGCGTTATGAGCATTTCGAAAAAACCTATCCTGACATTATGAGTCGAGTCACCCAAAAAATGATTGCTTCTTATTTGGGTATCACACCAGAGGCACTGAGCACCCTAAAAAAAGAGCGCCTAAAAAAAAAGTGAGCTCAAATTCTTAATCTAAATTAAGTTTTTTGCGGTGAACGGGGAATATCTTTAACCGAACCGATTAAAGCAACTACCCATGAAAACCATCTCACTCTTATTTAAGGTCTCTGCTATTCTTTGGATTATCTGGGGATTGGTGCACGTTCTCGCTGGGGTACTGACGATGAAGGGAATACTCACAGATGATATTTCAGGTGCCATCGCAGGAATTGCCGATGCCGTTGACCCTTCTAGTTTGCAAATGGAGTATCCAAAAGCCGCAGGAGCCATTATTGGCCAACATGGTTTTAACTTATTATGGATAGGACTCACCACATTTATTTGTGCCTTTTTTATCTGGAAAGGAAACAAGAATGCGATTTTTCTTGCGGCCATTACCGGAGGCTTGGCGGATTTGGGCTACTTCCTCTTCATGGATTTAGGCGGTTTCGTAAAGTTTATCCCTGGTACATTGATGACCATTGTTTCTTCCTTGGCTATTTTGACCAGTTTTTACGCGCTTTGGAAGCAGCAAAAAGCATTGTAATATTTCGTAACTTCAACGGATTGAACGCAATCCAACCGTATTGGAACCCCATCCACAGCTGAAAACCTTTTTAGAGCCCTACAAAGCAAACATTCAACAGTTGCTCTTCGGCCTTCGCACGTTTATTACTGATTTGGTGCCAGAAGCCAATGAGCTGATTTGGGATAATTACAATGCGGTCGCCATTGCTTACTCCAAATCCCAAAAATTAAAAGACGCTTTCTGCCACCTTGCCGTTTATGCCAACTATGTCAATTTCGGGTTTAATCGGGGGGCAGAGTTGACTAAAAGCACTATTCAATTAAAAGGTTCAGGCAAACTCATTCGTCATTTCAAAGTCACCGATATAGATTCCTTTCCAAAAGATGCCATAAAACCCATAATTTGGGAAGCGGTGGGCCTATCTGAAATGCTAAACCCAGACTTAATTGCACTTTCAACCACCCCAGAAAGTTTGGTGATGTCTGTTTCGCCTAAAAAAAGAAGGCCTAAAAAAAATACATAGTTGCCAAAGTTGAACATGGCCAAAGATATTCCCCATATTCAGTTCAATGCACCGAATACTAACAATTTTGGATTTGAGATTGTGCCTATCGAAAAAATTGCGAAGGGAAAAGATGCCTTTGACCATGACCCTGAACTGCCGCATCAACTTAAATTCTACAATCTCATTGTTTTTACCGAGGGGAAAGGTCGCCATTTCATTGATTTTCATTGGTATCCCGTTCAACAAAATAGCATAGTCTACCTGACCAAAGACCAGGTCAACGCTTTTGAATTCTCCGATGGGTTAAAAGGTTTTTGTGTCATTTTTACGGAAGCCTATTTTGTGAGTTGTTTTTCACATCTTCCAAAGGATTTTGTTTTCCGTTTGTTCAATCCACAGCTCTTCTCCCCCATTCTACAAATACCCAAAGATTCGGATTTTACCCAATATTTCGATTTAATGCGTAAAGAGTTCAAGATTGGCGCGGGGTTCAATCAAAAAACCATTATTGAATCATTATTTGTCATTCTCATTTCCAAAGCAGAGAACCTCAAACAAACCCAAACCTTTCACATCAAAAGCACTTCAAAAATTCAATTCTTCCAGACCTTTACCACCTTAATGGAACAGCACATTTCAAAAAGTAGGAGTGCAGATTTTTATGCTCGGGAATTGGGAGTCACCTACAAACATTTGAATGAAATTTGCAAAGCATTGCTGAATAAAACCGCCAAACAGGTCATTGATGATTATGTTATCCTTTTGGCCAAACGCAGCCTTATCAATTCTTCTTTAAAAAGTTCAGAACTAGCTTATCTACTCGGTTTTGAAGACCCAACAAACTTCACCAAATACTTCAAGCAAAAGACGGGATTTACCCCAAAAAGATTCAAATTATCACTTTTAGAAAGATGATGGTTCGATTTTAACCATTTTTATCCGCTCTTTCATCTTTCTTTCTTTTCGAGATTCCTTCAATTTTGGGAAAACAAATGCAATCCCTATGAAACGAATATCCACAATCATTTCCGTCATACTGGTCACAGCTTCCTGCGGAAATGCTCAAAAAGAATCTAAAACCCAAGAAAAAGCAGAAGAACCAATGGAAACCCAAAATGTACTATCCAACAAAGAAAAGGCTACAGCCGTTTTGACGAGTCTGGAAACCGGAGACCAAACCGCAATCGGACACATTAACCCTCAGAAATACATTCAACATAACCTTGCCGCCGGTGATGGGCTAGAAGGTTTTGGAGCGGTATTGCAAAACGCACCTGAAGGCGGGTTTAAAGCCAAAGTAGTACGGTCCTTTGAAGATGGTGATTACACCTTTTCTCATACGATTTATGACTTTTTTGGACCAAAAGTGGGATTTGACATCTTCCGGTTCGAAGAAGGAAAAATAGTGGAACATTGGGACAACTTAGCTGAGCTTGCTCCCCCTAATCCGAGCAACCGAACTCAAACGGATGGTAGCACGCAATTGAATGACCTATCCCAAACGGAAAACAACAAAGCCTTGGTAACCGATTTCATCAACACAGTATTGGTGAAGGGGGGCTTTGACCAAATGGCCAACTACTTTGATGGCGACAACTACGTACAGCACAATAGTATGATAGGCGACGGATTATCCGGTCTCGGAACGGCACTCGAAGAAATGGCCAAAAACGGGATTACCATGGTCTATGAAAAGAATCACATTGTGTTAGGGGAAGGAAACTTTGTACTCGCAGTGAGCGAAGGTCAATTTGGTGGAGAACACACCTCTTTCTATGATTTGTTTCGCTTGGAAAACGGAAAAATCGTAGAACATTGGGATATCATCGAAACCATTCTACCCAAAGAAGAACACAAAAACACAAATGGAAAATTTAATTTTTAAAACCATGAAACAACTGTTGTTTATTTTGATAAGTATGATGGCAATTCAAGGCAACGCCCAGAACAACATTAAAGAAAGCTATGTGATTGAAATTACAACCTTTCAATTTAAGGAAGATGTCTCTCCCGAAGCCTTTTGGGCTGCCGATAAAGCGGTAGAATCAAATTACACTTCGCTGCAACCCGGATACATTAGCCGGGAAAGTGGATATGCCAAAGACCAGAATGAAGTATTGGTCCTCGTAAAGTGGAAAACATCAGAAGACGCTGAAGCTTCCATGAAAAAATTCATGACGGACAATTCGGTAAAAGACTACGCCATGATGATTGAAGGCAGCAGTATGAAGATGATGCGGTATGTGGTGGAGTAAACTCTAGGTTTTTTGATGAATTGTATAAAGGTTTGGGCAACACCCGAACCTTTCTTATACTACCGCTAAGACGCTACCAATAAGTATATCCGAATAAAAACTGCTTTTGGTTGGTTCAATTCAAAAGTTTTATTTAAAATTGCATATTGTATACAATTTGAAATATGATTGAACGCAAATCCTTAAGCACGCAGATTATCGACGCCATATGGCAGTTGATTCTGGATGGCACCATAGCTCCCAACGACCCAATCAGGGAGGTACATTTGGCGAAATTGCTCAATACCAGTCGAACACCACTACGCGAAGCACTTCAAAAGCTAGAATGGGAAGGCATTGTTACCTCGGAACCTGCCAAAGGGTTTCGACTATCCGATTTTTCAGTAGAAGAAATCATGGAAATCTATCCCCTTCGTGCTCGACTAGAACCCTTCGCGCTGGAAGTAAGCGGAGTTCCATCCCTAGAAATTCTACACCAGCTCAAGCACATCAATACCCAAATGGCTGAGGCCAAAGACCCAAAAGCATTGATTATTCTCGATGAAAATTGGCATGATTTGCTAATTGCCCGATGCAACAACCAAAAACTGTTCAAAATGATTAAAGTATTGCATCGTCAATCGCAACGCTATGAATATCCCTACATGAACTCCAAAAAACAGATGGAAAGTTCCATCGAACAACATAATGACATCATCAATTTCTTAGAAAACAACCAACTAAAAGAAGCTACCCAATGTTTTGCTGAAAACATCATGGTCGGTGTTACACCGCTTATCGATTGGGTACAAAACCAAAAATCTTAACATCAAAAAACAAATCATGAAACAAACTGTTTATCTATTCTTGGCAATACTCTTTTTTGCATGCCAGGCAAAGAAAAAAGTGGAACAAACACCCTTTCAGGACTTAACTGAAAGGGTTGACCACTATGCCAACCAAATCATTCAAAAGGGAAACATCAATTCCCTAGCAGTGGCTATTTATAAAGACGGGGAGATGTACCACGGCTATTACGGCAGCATGACAAAAGGAGAAAACACACCTCCCAACGACAGTACGCTTTATGAAATTGCCTCTATAACCAAAGTCTTTGTGGGCTCGCTCGCGGCAAAAGCCGTACTGGAAGAAAAAATCACTTTGGAGGATGATATCCGAACATATTTGGATGGCGAATACCCCAATCTGGAATTTGAGGGTACCCCCATTACGGTGCGCAATCTTTTAACCCACACCCTCGGCTTAAAAGACAAAAGGACTCAAAAATCCCAAGCCATCCGAGATAGTATCGCCCAAGGTTATTTCAAGGATGCGCCCATCCCCTATACCATGAACGACTTTCTGGAGGACCTCAAAACCATGGAAGTAGACAAGAAACCGGGAACTGTTTTTGTTTACAATTCCATGGGCTCCGAATTGATGTCCCATATTTTGGAAAGGGTGTATCAAGATTCTTTCAACAACCTCTTGACCGCTTTTTTGAAAGAGCTTGAAATGAACAACACCTTTTTGGAGAAAACCCAATTGAAACGAAACCCCAATTGCATTATTGGCTATGGTGAAGACGGAAAACCAGCTCCCAGAGACCGCAGTCCTTTATTGGGTGGTGGCGGAGGACTAGTCTCCACTTTGCCAGATTTGATGAAGTTTATACAATTTCAATTGGAAAGCACCAATCCCATCATCAAAGAATCTACCAAAATACTTTACGAAGATGAGGAAGAAACCATGGGCTACTTGTGGCAAAATATGGGTGTAGCCGAAAGAGAAGGTTTCTACTATGGAAAGACAGGTACTTCCTTCGGCATGCAAAGCAGTCTGCTCTTATGCCCAGATTCAAATTACGGCAAGATTATCATTTTGAACAATACTTCGGATGCAGCCATCGACGATTGGGCGCATCTTTACAATGTTGTGGAAACCGATTTGATTATGTTTCCCAAAATCAATTTGCTTCGCCACCTAAAGGACGACTTTATCGCCAATATTGAAAAAGGGAAAGAACGTTTCGTAACCTTGGCCAAAGAAGAGGAAAAATACCATAACACCAACCTGAACTTTACCTTGAATGCACTGGCCTATGAGCTAATGTATGTGGATGAAAAACCGCAGAAAGCTATTGAAATGCTGCAGTATGCCATTCAAGAATTTCCTGAAGACGGAAATTTGCATGATAGTTTGGGCGAAGCGTA
>JBCBPD010000123.1:0-10658 GCA_039820925.1 Bacteroidota bacterium
AATACCGCATTAAGTTCTTCACGAATAGTCGGGTCGATATCGGGAAATGCATCCATCCCTTGCACCACCGCATCTACATACAAGCCACTGCCTCCCACCAAAATCGCTATGTCATGGTCTTTGAAAAGAACATCCAGTTTTTCACTCAGTAATTTTCCAATGGTGCTTTTACCCGTTCCAGAAACACCCATTATGATGAATATCCTTTTCTTGTTCATGCGCTGGAATTAAAGTTTTGATTTCACTTTATCCCTTACGACAACTCAATGCACTACAAACGGTAGGCTATCGAGAATTGTTTACTCATTTTGACGGCACGCTAAATTTAGAGGAAGCGGTTGCCGAAATCAAGAAGAACACAAGGCGTTTTGCCAAAAGGCAGTTGACTTGGTTACGGAAAAATGAAGATATCCTTTGGGTCGAGTACGATGAAGACATGAATACCATCATCTCAAAAGTGAAATCAAAACTTTAATTCCAGCGCATGAACAAGAAAAGGATATTCATCATAATGGGTGTTTCTGGAACGGGTAAAAGCACCATTGGAAAATTACTGAGTGAAAAACTGGATGTTCCATTTTTTGATGGTGATGATTTTCACCCTGAACGCAATATTCTCAAAATGAAATCGGGTCAACCCCTAAACGATGAAGACCGAAAAGATTGGTTATTGGCATTAAATGACCTCGCCAAAAAACAACAAAAAAGTAACGGAGGCATCATTGCCTGCTCGGCACTGAAACAGGTATACCGGGAAATGCTCAATGTAGCATTGGAGCCACCGCTTACTTTCATTTTCTTGGAAGGCAGTTTTGAACTCATTGCATCACGTATGGAAGCCCGAAAAGACCATTTTATGCCCGTTGACCTACTACGCTCACAATTCGATGCGCTTGAAATCCCAGAAGATGCCATCCATGCGGATATTTCCAAGCCTCCTAATATCATGGTTGACGAAATCCTTCAAAAACTAGCCTAACGAATCCGCTAACCTCATTTGAGGTGAAGAAAAGACCAGAAAGGGACTATCAAAATTCCATTATATTTGGCGATACCAAAAATGAAACCTAACCCAATCCTTTTATGGCCACTACTTTGATTCTAGCCGTGAGTATCGGTATTGCCGTCTTGCTTTTTCTTATCCTGAAGCTGAAAATCAATGCATTTATTGCGCTTTTGATTGCCAGTATTTTGGTAGGGATTATTGCTGGTTTGAATCCCAAAGAAATCATAGACACGGTGCAAACAGGGATGGGTAATACGCTAGGGTTTGTTGCAACTGTAGTGGGATTAGGAGCCATGTTTGGCGCTATTTTGGAGGAATCCGGAGGGGCGCAGGCTGTAGCGCAATTCATGATTTCGAAATTTGGTTTGGAAAGAGCCCCAATGGCCATGGTGATTTCAGGTTTTTTGATTGCCATTCCAGTCTTCTTTGATGTAGCTTTTATCATTTTGGTTCCCATGGTATATGCCTTGCAACGTAAAACCGGAAAATCTTTGTTGCTTTATGCAATTCCACTATTGGCGGGTTTAGCCATCACCCACGCGTTTATCCCTCCTACTCCAGGACCTATCGCCGTGGCGGATATCATTGGAGCCGAATTGGGTTGGGTAATCCTAGTTGGATTTATAGCAGGGATTCCAACCGCAATTCTATCTGGTTTACTCTTTGCGAAATACATAGCTAAAAAAATACATGTAACGGCTCCCGAGCTTGATGAGCAAAAAAACGAACTACAAAGCTTTCCTCCGATAGGATTGACCCTTGGTATTATTGCTTTGCCCATCTTGTTGATTCTTCTCAATACGGTTTCTTCAACAGGGGCTTTTGGTGAACTTCCAAAAGGATTGGCCAATGCAATTGCACTACTGGGGCATCCTTTTTCTGCGCTGATTTTAGCCAACCTTATTGCTTGGTACTTTTTGGGCATTCGCCGAAATTTCACGACCAAGCAGCTTGCTGTGATTTCAACCAAGTCTTTAATGCCAGCGGGAACCATTATTCTGTTGACTGGTGCTGGCGGGGTTTTCAAACAAGTACTGACCAATACCGGAGCAGGAGAATTACTTGCAAGTACTTTGAGCAATGCGGGAATGCCTTTTTTACTATTTGCCTTTGTGAGTGCCGCTATCGTCAGGATTATTCAAGGCTCATCAACCGTAGCCATGATCACTGCAGCTGGGCTTGTTGCTCCTTTAATTACCAATGTTGCCTTAAGTCCTATAAAACTTGCGGCCATGGTTATAGCCATCGCTTCTGGAGCCAGTATTTTTTCCCATGTGAACGACAGTGGTTTCTGGCTGGTAGGACAATATTTGGGAATTACTGAAAAACAGACCTTTCGGTCATGGACCATGATGACCACAATTCTGGCTTTTGTGGGTATGGCTACCGCATCTTGTGTATTTTGGTTGGCATAAAAAAACCACCCGCATGGGGTGGCTGGACTCTAACAGTTATGATTCGTTATTGATTTTCTGCTTTAACGACCAATCGGAAACCTTCTCCATGAATGTTCAAGATTTCCACGACATCATCCCTTTTCAAATATTTACGCAATTTGGCGATGTAAACATCCATACTTCTTGAAGTAAAGTAGTTGTCATCTCGCCATATTTTGGTCAACGCCAATTCCCTTGGCATCAAATCGTTTTCGTGTAAGGCCAGAAGGCGCAGTAATTCGTTTTCTTTTGGAGATAGCTTAATAGGCTCTTCCTCCATGTACTTTAAAAACCTGAGTTTGGAGTTCAGGTGGAAGTTTCCGATTTGGAACTCAAACTGCTTGCTATCTGCCAAAGTGCTGGAAGCTTTGCGTTGCAGAATAGCTTTCAATTTCATTAATAAAACTTCAGAATCAAAGGGCTTGTTCAGATAATCATCCGCACCTGCCTTATATCCCTTCAAAACGTCTTCTTTCATTGTTTTTGCCGTCAAGAAAACAATCGGAACGTTTTCGTTTTTCTCACGAATTTCGCGAGCTAAGGTGAAGCCATCTTTGTAGGGCATCATGACATCAAGAATACAAACGTCATAATTGTCCTTTTTAAACTTTTCGAAACCCTCCATTCCGTTTTTGGCCAAAACAACATCGAAATCGTTCATCGACAAATAGTCTTTTAGAACAATTCCAAAGTTGGGGTCGTCTTCAACCAATAATATTTTTTTCTTCTCTGTTTCCATAGTTTGTTAAATTAGAGGGAGCTTGATATAGAAAGTACTTCCTTTTCCTTTTTCACTTTCTGCATAAACTTCCCCTTGATGGTCTTCAATAATTCGTTTCACATAGGCCAATCCTAATCCGTGACCTTTTACATTATGTATATCTCCGGTGTGTTCCCGGTAAAATTTTTCAAATACCTTTTTAAGAACCGCTTTGCTCATACCTGCACCTTGGTCCTTTACTTGTATGATGATGTGGTTTTTCACCACTTCAGTGTACACATCTATTTTTGGTGAGTCGGGCGAGTACTTGATGGCATTGTCCAAAATATTCACGATAACATTGGTAAAATGCATGTCATTGGCCAATACTTCCGAACGGCTTGCTTCCAAATGCGGTTTGATGTATCCCCCTCGGTCTGCCACAATCAACTCTACATGCGCGATGGCATCATTTACGATATCGTGGGCATCTACCCTATCCTTGCTGATATCCAGTTGGTTCTTTTCCAACTTTGAGATACGCAAAACGTTTTCTACTTGTGCATGCATTCGTTTATTCTCATCACGTATCATGCCTAAATACCGCAATACCTTTTCCGAATCGGAAATTGCACTTGGATTACGAATCGCTTCTACTGCCAGATTAATCGTCGCAATGGGTGTTTTAAACTCATGCGTCATATTGTTGATGAAATCAGTTTTGATTTCTGAAATCTGCTTTTGCTTGATTAATTGATAAATCGCCCCACTATAGGCCACAACAATGACCAAAGTGAATATCAAGCTCAACAGGGCCATTCCCATAATACTTTGAAAGAGAAAACGCTTCATTTTTGGAAACGTCAAAAGCAAAGAGAACGTGGTTTGCCCTTCACTATCCTTAAAGATAGGCGCCCGGTACATCTTGGATTCCGAAAACTTGAACTTTTTCGATTGCACCTTTGTAGGATAGCCTTGACTGTACACTCCATACTCAAAATCAATATCGATATCACGATTTCGAAGTTCTTGTGTCAGCAACAACTCGATTTCTTTTTTCGATACGCGTTTGTGAATGGGCCTACTCTTGGCGTACTCCATAAAAACGTCTTCCCAAACTGCTTTATCAATACTGGAAAGTCCTCCAATTTTTTCGGCTTTTTGGATGGGGGTCAAACTGTAGCTTTTACCATCCAAACCAAATTCCTCCTTAAAAACAGCTTTGGTGCGTTTACTGGTGATATTTTTAATCGTCGCAGTGGTATCCTCACCATTTGTGTCAAAGAACGTTGATGTGATATTGTAGTCTTCCTCTAAAATTCCATGGGAATAAAAAAGAATCTCATCCGAATTCAAATCCCGGTCAACAAATAAAAAATTCCTGAACTGGGTGGTTTTAGGTTGTCCTACACTATCTACTAAGGAAGCCAATCGGTCCGAATACTCTTTCATCTCCCTCTTCTCCACTCGGTTCGCCACCCTATCCAGAATATCGGTAACGGTCCTTGAAAATTGTTCTTCCTTGTCGTTTACTGATGTCCTAATCCAATATACCTGCACGAAAATAATTCCGGTAAGTGATAGGCTCATTAAAATGACGAGAAGAACAAATAGCTTCTTGTTCATCACGGTAAAATTATATATTTAACATTTAGCCCCTTGATCGTTTAACCTAACCTTAACAAATGTGTTAAAATTGCCCCGAATCGCTCAACAATAGTAGTTCTTTGTGGATTTTGCGAACCTGTTTTAGGGTATCTTCCAAGGTGGTATTTTCTATTATAAATTGGGATTTTCCACGCTTGATTTCGTCTTCCAATTGATGCGCCATGCGCTGCTGTACCTTTTCTCGAGTTACGCCATCACGGGCCATAACTCGTTCTTCCCTTATGGTTTTCGGAGCTGTCACCAAAATGATTCCATCGTAATAGGCCTCCATATTATTTTCAAAAATCAAAGCGGTTTCTTGAATGATATACGGTGTGGTTTGTGCTTCAGACCATAGGATGAAATCTTCGCGAACTGCAGGATGAACCAATCCGTTCAATTGCTCCAAAAGCGCAACGTTTCCAAAAACCTGTTGAGCAATCCATGGTCGATTCAGTCCGTTGTTTACATAGGCTGATTCACCAAAAAGCACGGTAATATCCTTTCGCAAGGTTTCGGATTGGTTCATCAAAACTTTGGCTCTCTCATCGGAATCATAGACCGGAACCGCCAAGTCTCGAAACATGTTCGCCACCGTACTCTTTCCACTACCGATACCTCCCGTAAGTCCTATGCGCATCATTTCCGTTCCATCACAAAATTCGCAGTTCGTTCTTGTAATCGGATGCCATAAACTCCTTCTGGTTGTTTAGCAATTTGAAGCAAAAGGGTGTTGTTGTTTGCCCCACCTAATTGCTGATAATCCACGGTAATGCCAAAATCTCCGGCAGAGATTTCCCTTAAGCGCTCCAAGCTCGCTTTGCAAACCACCCCTACCTTTTCAGGAATCAGTTTCACGCTGTAGCCTTCTGGAAAGTTCATCCCCCGGATAGGGACCTCAAAAACCTTTTCGGAGAACTTAACCACTTTCCCTTCAATTTCGACACGGCTGTGCGAAAAAATACTGTTTGATAGTCCTTTGGGGAAAATCAGTGCCGCTTCCAAAGCAAAGTCGGATGATACCTCAGTCAGCGTAGCTTCGGTAGTCAACAGCTCATTCAAACCGGCGATTTCAGCAAAGGGCCCTTTTACAATGACAGAATCTGGTGAAATTCTCAATTGACCTTCCAATAAAAAATTCGGTTCTAACTGAAGATTCAGCTGCGGCCGTACGACAAGCTTTTTTCGTTCTACTTGGTATAAATCAACCTTCAATCGCTCTCGGTCCAAATCCAAAACGGAAACCTGCTGCGAAAACTGTCGCTCCATTTGTTTGAGCACCGAAGATTTAGTCAAATAGAAGTTTGGGGTTTGATATCCTACTTCAGATACGTCTAAAACAATGTTTTTCTTGAACAGTTTGAAATACAACAAACGAAAACCACTTGTACGAATTTTGGTCTCCATGATTTGAACGGCATCGTTACCCAAAAGCAAGCTATCGGGAACACTTTTATATTCCAACGTAACATCCGTTCGGGTTTCGTAGGGTTCGGATAAGTTGCTTAAGAACCACGAAACGAAGGCGAGAAATAAAAAAAGAAAAAATACTTTGATTTTTCTGCCGTTCTGTCCTTCAAAAAGTCCTTTGTAATCCAATTAGGGTTGTTTAAAAAACAATTTTGGGAAAATTGCTTGAGGTTCCTTAGCACTAAAATTAACCAAGATTGTGGATTTAAGAAAACCATAGCCATAGCCAGCGAATTGAACTAGCACCGCCCAAAGGGACATTATCGCGACAGAGATATCCTGATTTCGAATTAAAGAATGGAAGAATAGAAGCGAAAAATAAAGGCCATAACCTAACAATGGCCAATGATATCCAATGACAGCCAAGACAATCGACAGCAGCAAACCCGTCATAAATAAAGTAGGGAACCAATAGGTAAGCCGCTTGGTTTTTGGATGCCATTTGTTTAGAATTGGCCGTACCATTCCGAACTTATTGACTTGAGTCCAGAATTTGTTCCAATCGATTCTTCGTTTGTGGTATACGAAGGCTTTGGGAAACAAACGGGTCGTAAAACCTGCATTCCAAATACGAAAGGTCAGGTCTGGGTCTTCTCCAGGATGAATTTGACCAAATCCGCCTGCTTTTTCGAAAGCCGTTTTTGAAATCCCCATATTGAAGCTTCTGGGTTGAAACCGGTCCACAGCTTTTTTTCCACCGCGAATACCCCCTGTGGTGAAAAAAGAGGTCATGGCATAATTAATGGCTTTCTGAACTTTTGAAAATGACTCGTGCGCATTGTCCGGGCCACCGAAACAATGCACAAAATCGGTATCCAGCTCATGCTTTACAGCTTCTAAATATTGTGGAGGGATAATGCAATCCGAATCCAAAATGATAAAGTAATTCCCTTTGGCATGTTTCATTCCATAATTTCGGGAATCACCAGGACCACTGTTGGTTTTTTGAAAATAGGAAATATCCAAACGGTCTCGGTACGTCTCCACCACCTGAGACGCATCCAAAGTCGACCCATCTTCCACAATGACCACCTCAAACGGTACTTGGGATGTCTGCTTCACCATGCTGTCCAACAACTCGTCAATTTCGTCGGGTCTGTTGTACACCGGGATGATGAAAGACAGCGTGTATTCCATGGTTTTAGGTTAGCGGTACGTCGCTTCTATTGAAAGGAACTTATTCCGAAAAATGGTCAACCACTTCCTGGCTCACACCAGTATTGGAAAAACCACCGTCATGGAATAGGTTCTGCATAGTTACTTTGCGAGTCAAATCCGAGAACAAGGAAACGGTGTAGTCAGCGCAATCTGCTGCGGTGGCGTTTCCTAACGGAGACATTTTTTCAGCGTAGCTGATGAATCCATCAAATCCTTTTACCCCTTGACCAGCAGTAGTTGGTGTCGGTGATTGTGAAATGGTGTTCACCCTCACTTTATGTTCCTTACCAAAAAAGTATCCAAAGCTTCTAGCTACCGATTCCAAATAGGCCTTATTATCGGCCATGTCATTGTAATCTGGGAAAGTACGTTGTGCAGCCATATAGGTTAGGGCTACAATACTTCCCCATTCGTTCATGGCATTTGCCTTGAACAGCGTTTGCATCACTTTATGAAATGAAAGGGCAGAAACATCCCAACCTTTAGCCGTGAAATCATATTTCTCGTCAGTATAGGCACGTCCTTTTCTAACGTTAACGGACATCCCGATGGAGTGCAATACGAAATCCAGTTTTCCACCCAAAATCTCCATGGATTTCTCTACGAGATTTTGCAAATCTTCCTCATTTGTTGCGTCTGCGGGAATGATTTCGGAATTCGTTTTTTCCGCCAATGTTTTAATTTGCCCCATACGCATGGCGATAGGTGCATTGGTCAACACAAATTCCCCTCCTTCTTCATGAACTCTTTCCGCTGTTTTCCAAGCGATTGAATTTTCATCGAGTGCACCGAAGATGATGCCTTTTTTTCCTTTGAGCAGATTGTACCCCATATTGCTAGCTATTGATTTAGGCGCCAAAGATATCCATTCTTTCTGATTTAAGAACGCTTAAAGCAGTTCTCAAGATTGGCCCAAAAGTGATTTTGCGTGTGCCATGGCCGAATCAGAAAGCGTTTTTCCACCCAGCATCTCAGCAAGTTCTTGTACCCGCTCCACAGGGTCAAGCTGTTTCATTTGCGTGAAGGTCTCCCCTTCTCGTTCCTCTTTGTACACTTTGTACTGGTGCTTTCCTTTTGAAGCTACTTGTGGAAGGTGGGTTATGGAAAACACCTGCATGGTATGCCCCATGTCTTGCATGATTTCGCCCATTTTATTGGAAATCTCCCCGGATACACCCGTATCAATCTCATCGAACATAAGGGTTGGCAGTTTTTCGTACTCGGCCAAAATAGATTTGATGGTCAACATAATCCGACTCAACTCCCCTCCCGACGCTACTTTTTTCAATTCCCCATAATCGGACCCTTGATTGGCTGAAAACAAGAAAACCAATTCATCTTTTCCATGACTGTTGAAAACCTCCGCGGGAGAAATATTGATTTTGAAGGTAGCTGAAGGCATGCCCAGGTCGTATAACTTTTCCTGTAACATGGTCTTCAATTTGGGAATTACTGCATTCCTGGCGTCTCGAAGAGCAATGGCCCGTGTTTCCAAATCAGCTTCCAATAGGGTAACCATACTTCGCTTCGCTTCAATATTCGTATCGATATTGACTACAGCGTCTACCTTTTCAGCCAAAACCTGCTTTACTTCCAGTAAGCCCCCTATAGAGTCTACTTGATGCTTTTTTTGAAGGTCGTACACTTTTTTTAAAAGGGAATTGACCTGGTCTAGTCTTTCAGGGTTGGCCTCTACATTATCGGAAAGCTGTTCTAGCTCCGCGACCATATCATCCATTTCAATATGAACGGATTCCATGCGCTGAGAAAGATTTTCATATTGCTTTCCAAAGTCGGATAGGTTTTGAAGGGCTCTTCGCAAGGTGTCTAACTGCGCAAGTACACCAATGGTTTCAGCCTGTAAAACTTGATTCGCTTCCGAAAGTTGTTGAATGATTCGTTCTACATTATCCAATTGTTGTTGTTCCTCTTCCAATTGGGGAAGCATTCCTTCTTGAAGATTGGCTGCGTCCAATTCTTCCAACAAAAAGGTGTTGTAATCGTGTTCTTTGAGGGAATTGCTCTGGAATTCCTCCAGCTCCTTCAACTTCACCTGTTCCGCGCGGTATTGGGTCAATACCTTTCGATACTCCTTTAGTCGGCTTTGGTTTTTAGCCAAGGCATCCACCACCCTCAATTGAAAGGCATTATTGGTCAACTGCAAGGTTTGATGCTGCGAATGCACGTCAACCAGTTGTGAACCAAGCTTTTTCAAAATATCCAAGGTCACCGGGGTGTCATTGATAAACGCTCTGGACTTTCCGCTTGGGAGAATCTCTCTTCTCAAAATGCTGTTGGTCTCAAAGTCCAAATCATTATCCTGAAAGAAGCGTTCGAGTTCATAGTTGGCAATATCAAACTCAGCTTCTATAATACATTTTATGGTATCGTTCCTTAAGGAGGATAAATCAGCACGGTTGCCCAACGCTAAGGAAAGCCCTCCGAGCAAAATGGATTTCCCCGCTCCGGTCTCGCCCGTAATGGTGCTGAATCCGTCGGTAAAGTCTACCCGGATATCATTGATAAGTGCGTAATTTTTAATGGAAAGTTGAGTGAGCAACCCGTTTTCTTTTGGGATAAAGATAAACGTCTTTCTAGAAATGGACTAGTAATTTATGTCATTCCAAATGTTGGAATAAAACGGTGCCACGCGGTTCAAGGTTTCTTTGAGTTTTACGATATCTATCTTAGGGCCATCTGAAAAAATATTCTGAATCTCCTCGGACTTTGCATCAAAGAAGGTTTGAATCAAAAAAGCGTTTGGACGTCTTTTGATGAGGGTTTCGAACAAGCGTAAACTTCCCGCAATCACTTGCTTCCCTGTACTGTTGTTATCCCCCAAAATATCCAATCCCTTACGGTGGTAATTGTACATGGCAATGCGGTACTCCCTAAAACTATTGCTCAACAAATTGTCAATCAGCTCAAAACGGGTACGTTGTCCCGTCTCTTGGTTCCAACCAGAAAAATTAGACCCTTGGGCTTGGGTTACTATGTTTTGCGCTTTTCTATAGAACTCATCGCCTCCTTGCAGCGAAAACGTATCTGCATCCAAACCTAAAATTACGTAGACATAATAGGTCAGAACCCCAATCAAATTGGATTCAAATACATTTTCATTGTACACTAAAGGTTGGAATTCTTGATATTGAAAGTTGAAAGCATTGTCCTTGAAATTGAATACAGTCTTCAAGACCTATTTATAATACCTCTTACGAAAGCCCTGTATTCAATTTCAAGG
>JBCBPD010000124.1:0-10409 GCA_039820925.1 Bacteroidota bacterium
CCGATTGAGCGCAATCATGGGTGAAAATTGCTGCTTCAACTGGTAATCGTACAATTGAAGAATATTTTTCCAATCGGTTTCTTCAAAACGTTTCGCGGTACTGTGATAAAACGAACGTGCCGCTTCCAAATGGTATTGGCTGGGCATCATATCATTATCTCCAGCACGCTCCAAATGAAATGTCCCAATTTGAATCAATTCTTGGTTGTATTGGTTTCGGTCGTGGTGTTCCAAAGAAACGAGCTTTCCATCCGAATCCATTCGAGCGTCAAAACGAGAGGCGTGAAAACACATTAATGCGAGCAAGGCCTCCAGATTAGGATGCTTGCAGTATTTATTCTCTCTTAAAAGCAAGGCCAAACGCATCGCTTCGTGACAAATATCCCTTTTGATGAATTGGGTTCCAGTGGTAGCAGAATAGCCTTCAGAAAATAGTAAGTAAATCACTTTCAACACTTGGAACAAACGAGTTTGCAAACCCATTTGAACGGGAATCTGAATCATTTTCACTTTTTCGCGAAAGCTCTTTTTGGCCCGTGTAAACGATTTTGCTACGGCTTCTTCCTTTTTCAATAAGGCATCCGCAAGTTCCTTATTGCTGAAACCACCCATCAACTTCAAACTCAAAATAATTTGATGTTCTTGCGATAAGTTTGGATGGCAACATGCAAAAATCATCCGAAGCTGGCTGTCTTGTATGTTTTCCAAAGAGATTTCGTTTAGGGTGTATTGTTCTTTTTCGGGAAATTGAAAATCGTCCGAAATCAAATCCATTCTCCCTTCCTTACGGAATTTGTCTAGCAGCCCATTGCAGGCTACCCGATACAACCAAGCGGTTGGATTATCCGGTATTTCTTGATAACCCCAAAGCTTCATGGCCTTTAAAAAAGTGTCTTGAGTGACATCTTCGATTTGTTCCAAATGGGAAGCACCAAAACGATTGGTCAATAGTGCAACCAACTTTCCGTATTCTTTTCGAAACAGATGTTCAACGGTATGATTCAACCCTTTTGTAGCCATGGATAAAGCAATAGAGAATTGGGCCATACGAATTTCGCATGACCCTTTTCAATGGTTTAAATATGTTCTTCCATGGTTAAAATTGGACGAACTTCAACAGTACTTCCATCATAATCAAAAATGGGACAGGATTTGGAAATTTCGGTTGCTTCAGCCAAATCCTTTGCGGAAATAATAAGGTATCCTCCCACCAGCTCAGCACCCTCAGCATGTGGACCATTGGTTATGACCTCTCCTCTATTTTGAACTACCATTCCTTCCTCAGCCAAGGGCTGTCCATCCAACAAATGGCCTTCGCCTTGAAGCTTTTCCATCCATTGACCCCATACTTCCATATGGTTTTGACGTTCTTCTTGGGATAGTTTTTGGTAGGCTTCATCCCCACCTCGAAATAAATACAAAAAATTGCTCATTGGTTTTAAGATTGTGTTCGCGAACGAACGGTTTAACATGGTTTTCATTTACATGACGAAACCGTCGCATCGTATTGGACACTTTCTTTAAAAATATTTAAAAAAAGTTGAAATCGCTGTGGATTCCTGCTTACGCAGGAATGACATATAGAGTCCATCACAAAACCATACTGTGTAAAGACCCTGAAACGAGTTCAGGGTGACGAAACAAATGTCATGCTGAACTGCCTGCCCGACAGCAGGCGGGGTTTCAGCATCTTAGGTTTCCCTTCAACCGTTGGTAAGGACTTCGACTGTGCTTGCGCTAAAACTTTAGCGACACGTGTGCGCTCAGCCTGACAGAACAAGGGTCATGCTGAACTTGATTCAGCATCTCAACTTCATTTTAGAAAACCCTAAAATCCGCCTACACGTCGAGCAGGAGTCTAGGGTAACAAATTAGAACAATCGCGTTTGGCCATCCTTATAAGTGGCATGTAACTCCTTATTCAAAGGCGGAAACCTTTTCCCTTTAAAGTATTTATGTTTCGCCAATCGTGCCATATCATGAATTTGTTGCGCAACCTGACCTTGTCCGCGATTACGAACGCCAAATTCACTATTGTTGATGCTTCCCCCATGACACTGCTGAATTAAATGCAATACTTTTTCGGCCTTGCTGGGAAGGGCTTTTTCAATCCAATCTTTGAAAATTTGGCCAATAGCACCGTTCAACCGAACTACAGTAAACCCAAAGGAAACAGCGCCGTGGGCTGATGTGGCTTTCGCCAAATTTAAAAGCTCATGGCTGTTGATACCGGGAATCATCGGAGCCAACATCGCATTCACCGGAATCTGATGTTTCGAAAGCGTCTCAATGGTTTTCAATCTTTTGGAGATTGATGCGGTTCGAGGTTCTAGAATCCGACGTGTTTTTTCGGATAAACTGGTTACCGAAACATTGACGCCGACCAAGTTGTTGGCTTGAAGCTCCTTAAGGATATCCAAATCCCGCAAGATGGTAGCATTTTTGGTGATGATGCCAACGGGATGGCGGTACTTCAAAAAAATCTCCAAACATTTTCGGGTGATTTCGAACTTTTGTTCGGCGGGCTGGTAGCAATCCGTATTTCCGGAAAGGACTATGGTAGCGGCTTGCCAAGTCTTTTTCTTCAACAGTTTTTCGAGCAGTTCCGGAGCATTCTTTTTAACCAATATTTTTCGCTCAAAATCGAGCCCGGCGCTATAGCCCCAAAACTCGTGAGAGTTTCGGGCGTAGCAATAAATGCAACCGTGTTCACAGCCCTGGTACGGGTTCATGGAATAGTCCATACCCACGTCAGGACTGTCTACACGATTGACTATGGTTTTTGGAAAAACCGGGATATACTGGGTTTTGGTATTTTCAGGGGTTTCGCCCTCTTGTCGACAGTATTCTAAAAAATCATCCCGAACCTCGTAGACGTTTTCTAAAAACCGATTTGGGGGATTCTTTTGAGCACCGCGACCCTTTTTAAGGTCTTTGGAATGCATAGTATTGGAAATAATCCAAATTTAAGGATTATTTCCAAAAATTACTTACGCTCAATGCTCATAAATTTCACATCGTCGTATTCCAAATTGATGTTGTTGCCATCTATGATTATCATGTTGAACACCGAAAGACCTGAATTGGTATTACCACTGTCATCCATGACTCCATAAAATGCGGTACCAAAAGCAGTGTCCAATTCTTCGGTTGTAAGAAGAGCACTTACGGATAGTGTATTCGATGAAACACTGCTGTCACCGCTAAACTCGTTGCGGGAGGTGCTACCGGTAAACGCTCCATTTCTAAGAAATTGAATGGATATCTCCTCGCCTGCTTCGGGTTCTAAAACGGGCCCAAGGGGGCTGTCAGAGTTGCTTATGGCGGTTATGCGCCATTCTCCCGCTAGGGTGTTCGTATCGGTTTGGTTGTCATCGTCATTGCAAGACACAAAAAGAACCAAAACCAACGCTAAAATTGGGGTAAGAAATTTTCTCTTCATTTTGTGATTGTTTTTCATAAAGACGGTAGCGGTAGTAGAACGTTGCGTCGTAAAACGTTAAAGTCCTAATCACTGAGAAGAATAGGTGTATTTATAGATTGAAACAGACCCTGAACCCCCGCCTGCGGTCGGGCAGGAAATTCAGGGTGACGGAAAGTAGTCATGCTGAACTTGATTCAGCATCTTGAACTCGTTGGAAAAAGACCCTGAATCGAGTTCAGGGTGACGAAAAGATTTCCTGCAGACGTCATGCTGAACTTGATTCAGCATCTTGAACTGGTTGGAAAAAGACCCTGAAATAAATTCAGGGTGACCAAGAGGGGGTCATGCTGAACTTGATTCAGCATCTTACGCTTGTTGGGGATAGACCCTGAAACCCCGCCTGAACGTCGGGCAGGAAATTCAGGGTGACGAAACAGATTTCCCGCAGATGTCATGCTGAACTTGATTCAGCATCTTGGGCTTGTTGACTAGAGACCCTGAAATAAATTCAGGGTGACGAAAAAGATTTCCTGCAGACGTCATGCTGAACTTGATTCAGCATCTTGAACTCTTTGGGAAAAGACCCTGAATCGAGTTCAGGGTGACGTAAAAAGATGCGGTCATGCTGAACTTGATTCAGCATCTTACATTTCCATTCAACCGATGGTAAAGGACTTCGACTGCGCTCAGTCTGACCATATAAAGACATTCGCATTATAGCTATAGAAAAAAGCGTTCAGGGTGAAAAAAAAGACCGAGGAATTTCCCCGGTCTATGTTTTTAATCAATTTTAAGGATATGTCTTAATCCGTATACCCAAAGTATTTGGCCACTTGGTGGTAGTCTGACACATCTACACCAGCAGCTTTTAAATCGTCATAAACACCTTTTGAACCTCCCCTTGACGCTTGGTCTTCATTGACCCGTATGGCAAAGTATCTTACCCCCGCAATCTCATTACCTAGCGGTACAAGTAAGGTAGACTCAAGATTGGGCTCATAAAAAACAATTCTAAAAAAAGGATTTTCACTATTAAGTATCACTAAAAAGGCATAAGCATCATTAGCATCATCAACAGATATAAATCCAGGGATTTGGTACGAAGCAATACCCCCGTTGTCTCCATCCAATAAATAAACAAGATAAGCATAATCTGATATCGGCAATGCTTGGTCATTAATATCTATATCCAATGCATCAGTATCAAGTCCCTCTTCAAACAAAACATCAAAACGCTGTACATTGGCGTTGCCTTCTTCACCATTTTCACCATCTTCACCCTGGCAGTCCAAAGCATTAAAATCACCGTCTTCGTTCACGTCTTCTTCAGGGTTGGCTACGCCATTGCCATTGGTATCCCAACAATTCACACCATCAGCACCGTTCTCTCCATTGGTTCCTTGACAATCTTGGGCATCAAAATTACCATCTTGGTTCAGGTCTTCCTCTTCATCACCCACGCCATTGCCGTTGGTGTCCCAACAACTGATACCATCCGTACCGTTGGTGCCATTGGTTCCTTGGCAATCTTGGGTATCAAAATTTCCATCTTGGTTGATGTCTTCTTCAGGGTCGGCCGCGCCATTGCCGTTGGTGTCCCAGCAGCTTAAACCATCTGTACCGTTAGTGCCATTCGCCCCTGCGCAGTCAAGGGCATTAAAATTACCGTCTTGGTTAAGGTCCTCTTCGGGGTCGGCATTTCCATTGTTGTTGGCGTCCCAACAGCTCAAGCCATCAGCACCGGGCAATCCATTCTGGTCGTCTTCCCCGTCAGAACAGGAAGCTACCAACATAAGCGCTCCACAAAGGATTACATAATATAGTTTTTGAAATTTCATCGCGAAAAATTTTAGATTTAATGCGAGAAACTAGCTATTCCGCTTACGGGCTTAACATATGAATTGATTGTTGACCCTTATGGATTGAGGGAACTTCGGTTTGAGTTGATGAGAAAAGAACCTGAAACCCCGCCTGAAGGTCGGGCAATGCGTTCAGGGTGATGTAAAGAGATGCGGTCATGCTGAACTTGATTCAGCATCTTGTACTCGTTAGAAAAAGACCCTGAATCGAGTTCAGGGTGACGAAACAGATTTCCCGCAGATGTCATGCTGAACTTGATTCAGCATCTTACGCTTGTTGTGGATAGACCCTGAAACCCCGCCTGAACGTCGGGCAAGGCGTTTAGGGTGATGTAAAGAGATGCGGTCATGCTGAACTTGATTCAGCATCTTGTACTCGTTGGAAAAAGACCCTGAATCGAGTTCAGGGTGACGTAATAAAGATAATGTTTGCTAGTTGAAAGCGACCTTCACCAACTGCTTTTTGGTACCGCGTTTGGCATAAAACAGCATGTTGTCTTCCGAAGTGTTTTTGAGCGGCATGGAGACCATTAAAGGTAGGCGGGCTTCTTTGTCATCGATGATTTTCTCGAATTCCATTTTACCTTCTTTGTCCAAGGCAATCAAAAAGACATTACGGTTGCGGCTAAGCCCTTGTTTGAAAATCAATCGTTCGTTATTTACAAGTTGCGGATTCTCAGCGGCTGTGCAAATAAAGAAATAGGTATTCCCATCTTTAACGAAAGAACTATAGGAAGCATAAGCCCCATCGCCTTGGGTAACTTCAGTTTTATTAATGTTTCGCACCCAAACCATATCGCCTGCAGCATCCAGTTTGGCGCTTACAATATCGTTATGGTGGTATCGAGTTACCCGAACCCGTTGTCCCATTCCAGTGGACTGCATGCTTTCCGAAACAAAGTACTCCTCTGCATTGAACATGATTTCGCCTTGGGAACCAATTTCCACATTTTTGAAAACGAGGTTTTTGATTTCCTTATCGTCTTCACGACCGAACTTATCTTGCATGAATTGCTGCGAAAAAGGGCTATATTTTTTGGTTTGGACTTCAAGGGTGTTGGGGTTTAACTCGAAAAACCCAATACCATTGTATCGATTATCTCGACGATCGGCATAAAACCCTGTACAGACCAGTCTTTCTTTAGTTAAAATCGGATAAAGACTTTCGGAATACTTTCCAGGATCATCAAAACGTTGGGTGAGACTGCTTTGGCCGTCCAATTTGATGAGTTCATATTGGAATTTACGTTCGTCTACGCGAAAACGTTTCTTTTTGAAATACGCTTTACCAATAATATAGGCCGAACTCAAATCACTGGAAATTGCCAAGTTTTCAAAAGCGTAATTTTTCTCCTCTACACTTTCGGAAAAATCGTATTCCCACTTCTTGCTCAAATCCGTTCCGTAAAGGTGAATTAGATGCTTATTGGATTTTCCTTTTTTGTGGTGGGTGCTGATAATGAAACCGGTTTTTTCTTGATTGAAAAGGATAGCCGTGGTGAATCCTCTCGAAAAATCACGATTGTAATAGTTCTTCCCGACCGGGTTTCGAACTTCTTCGGATTGAATCGACACTAATTTTTTGGGCCTGAAATTAAAGTCAATAATGGGACTGGTATGCACCCAATATTCATATCGGCTGCTTGTGTAATTGTATTCTAAAAACAACAAGTTCAGTTGCCCATTCTTTAAAAAGCCAGCAATGAAATCCTTATTCCGCAGCTTGTAGTTATACTCGTCAACCAAATTCAGGTCTTTGTCGTAATGCTCTACAAAGTATCCTTTGGGCCGCAGTACAAGTCCTTGATAATAGGCGCGCACCAAAATGTAACCGCCACTGCCATCGTTATCGATTGTCAATAAATTGGAATAACGATACCGGTCGTTGAACTTTTCGCCAAAATCGTAGGAAATCGGCATTTTTTGCGCGGTACCCACCAACGCAACGAACAAGAATAGTAGGAGTATAGGTCTTTTCATGGGGTTCGATTGGTCGATGAACGACTACGAACCGGGGAAATCTGCTTTTCGTTTTTCCAAAAATGCCGTGGTACCTTCTTTAAAATCGTTGGTGCCAAAGCACGTTCCAAACGCATTGATTTCGACCTGATAGCCGTCAACATCATAGCTATAACCAGCATTTACGGCATTTATTGCATGTTTTATCGCCACACTGGAATTATTCGATATCCTGCTTGCCAATTTTTTACAGGTGGGCAACAACTCTTCCAATGTCACCACATGGTTGACCAAACCGTAAGACAATGCTTTTTGTGCATCAATCATTCCAGCCGTCATGATGATTTCCATCGCGCGCCCCTTACCTACCAGCTGTGGTAAACGTTGCGTACCGCCGTAACCGGGAATCACACCAAGCGAAACTTCGGGCAAGCCCATTTTGGCATTATCGCTGGCTACCCGAAAATGACACGCCATGGCCAATTCCAATCCACCACCTAGTGCAAATCCGTTTACGGCAGCAATGACGGGTGTACCCAATTTTTCCACAGCATCAAAAAGTTCATTTTGGCCTTGGGCGGCCAAAGTTCGACCTTGTTCCACTGAAAAACTGGCGAACTCCGAAATATCTGCTCCTGCAACAAAGGCTTTTTCCCCTACACCGGTTAAAAGAATGACCTTGATGTTGGCATCTTCATCCAGCTCTTGAAAGGCGTTTGAAAGCTCAGCTATGGTTTGTCTGTTAAGCGCGTTTAGTTTTTTGGGACGATTGATAAAAACGGTTGCTAAATGGTTTTCTTCTTCGATGTAGATGTTTTCGTAGTCCATGAATTTGTATTTAAGCAGCTTTGACTTCTTTTGGAAATTTAACGGTGAACACGGTTCCTTTTCCTACTTGACTGGTAAAGTCAATGGTGCCGTGATAATTTTCGACAATATTTTTTACCATTCCGAGTCCAAGGCCCATTCCACTGGTTTTGGTTGTGAACTTAGGTTCAAAAATCTTTTCTTTGACCTCATCAGCAATCCCAACACCGTTATCGGCCACCGAAATCTTGACTTGGCTTCCTTCAGACGCTACGGTTACCAAAATTCTCGGAGATTGCACTTCATTCATCGCTTGGATGGCATTTTTGACCAAGTTGGTAATGACTCTTATCAGTTGGGTGCGGTCAAGTTTCACCACAATTTCTTCTTCGTCTGTAATAAAATGAATGTAATTTTCATTAAAAATGTCCAATGCTAACTTCACAATGTTCACTACGTTCAAGGTTTCGTTTTGTTGCGCCGGCATTTTGGCAAAATTGGAGAAGGCCGAAGCAATATTGCTCATAGTGTCGATTTGCTGGATGAGCGTGTTTGAAAACTCCTTTACTTTTTCTTGGGCATCATCCGATTCAGGATTGAATTTACGTTCAAAACTTTGAACAGAAAGTCGCATCGGCGTCAACGGGTTCTTGATTTCATGCGCGACTTGTTTGGCCATTTCACGCCATGCCTGTTCGCGTTCGCTTCGGGCCAGTTTTGTGGCGCTTTCTTCCAATTCGTCAATCTTGCTATTATACGAATCGACTAAAGCTCGAATCTCTTCACTAGGATTGTCTATTTGGATTTTTTCATTGCGACGGGTGAGGTCCGTTTGGTTCATTTTATCTGAAATCGTTTGCAATGAACGGGTAATATATTTCGAAATAAAATAGGCCAAAATGATAGCACTCAGCAGCATGATAAGGTAAACACCCGCCAAGCGGAACAAAAATTCCCGCAGCTCCATATTGCTAAAGGAATTGTCCTCAAAGTAGGGCAAGTTCATAATACCAATCGGTTTAAACCTGCTATCGTTGATATAAGTGTAGGACGCTTGATACCTGCCTCCCGCGGCCGTTTTTTCTTCCACATAACGACTATTCCCACTATCCAAAAGGTTGTTCAAAATCTCAGCATCCAAACAGTTTGAGATAGAATCTGCTTCGAAACTTGGACGGGAACTTTTTACCAAAGAACCATCCAGGTCATAAATATTGAAATTTACATTTTGAACATCCGCAATCTTGTAAATCTCATCCATGAAAATGTACTCCAAATTCTCTGGCGTTTGTGGATAGGTAGTTTCGCGAAGGGCGTAGGAGATACTTTGTAGAATTTGCTCTTCCTTTCGCTCTAGCCGGTTTTCGTGATAGTCCCTGCTTTGTTCACGATACTGATAAATGGTTACTCCAGCAATCAATACCGAAGCAATGAGCACCAACAGAATCATGGTGATGAATATCCGCGAACGAAGGGATAGTTTTTTGAACAACTTTGGAGCTTTCTCGTAAAATTAAGCAATAATCACACCATTCTTCGAGCTGGTGTACATCACAAAATACAAAACCGAAGGTCAGGCATTTGGGTTTTTATCTCGAATGCGTTTGTACAGGCGTATGCCAAGCATGAGTAGAATGGCGAGTACGAAAATGCCAATGACCCCATAAATCCAATTGAAGGCACTTTTTAAAATCACCAAAAAGACTACAGCAAACAATACCAAAGTGGCTACTTCATTCCAAATGCGCATAAAGCGAGAGGTATAGTTGACCTCATCGCGTTGCAATTGCTTGAAGATTTGATGGCATTTTAAATGATAGCCTATCAACAACAAAACAAAACCAAGTTTAACATGCATCCAAGGTTGACTTAGCCATACAGGCATTAAAACCAACAACCAAATGGCGAACAAGGTGCATAAAATGGCGGAAGGCCAGGTAATGATGAACCACAACCTCTTGGTCATTAACTTTAGCTGTGTGGTCAAAATTTCCTTGTCGGGAGAGGGTTTTTGGGAGGCTTCAATGTGGTAAATGAACAGCCGCGGAATGTAGAACAACCCAGCAAACCAGGTTACCACGAAAATGAGGTGTAGCGATTTGATGTAGTTGTAATAGTCGGTCATGGTATGCAAAGGTAAAGGGTAACGGATTCATTTCATATTTTCTGAATCTGCCACCCTTTTTATCTATGTCCCAGGACTAATCCTCAATGGATAAATAATCCAGTCCCAGCTGATTGAATTCAGTATTGAACGCTTCAATTTCCTTATCAATCATGGTATCGAACTTGGTCAACTCACTCTTGATTTTTCCAGACAATTCATTCTTCACCGCAATATCTTGTTCTGTTGGCGGAAA
>JBCBPD010000125.1:0-10371 GCA_039820925.1 Bacteroidota bacterium
ATGTCGGTGTAGACTTCCACTACCTCTCTCACTTTTGCTTTTTGCCCTTCCGCTCTTGTCTGAGAAAAGAATTGGATATCCTTATTGGCATTTACCTGCACATCCAACTCGGAGAAATGTACCAAAAGTTTCCTTTGCGTTGCGTAATAGACTGCTTTCTGCATTTGGGATTTGCTTGGAAAATCAAAGTTGATATGCATCTGATAGCCCACACCGTCGATGAGGTTTTCAGCCCTTAATTCATCTACCAATGCAAAAATGGCTTTGCGCTTTTTCTTTTTGGTAACCAGATTGAAATCATTGTAAAACAACCTTACATCTTGGTCAGCATCCCGTGCATATTCGAAACATTTTTTCACATAATCTTTGCCCATGCGCTGGTAAAAGATGGAGTTTCGGAAGGATACAACATCGTCATCTATGGCTTCGTTCACAACATCCCATGAATCAACCTTTCCTTTATAGCGAGTTACAACATCTGTTATGTAGGATTTTATAACCTCTCCAAAAGCATCATCATCCCCTTCAAAGTTTTGCAATACTTCTGGAATACTTTCGTGCCAAATCAAAGTATGTCCATGTAAGTTGAGCTGATGGGCTTCTGCAAAGTTCACAATGGCATCAGCTTGGGTCCAGTCGTAAATAGGTTGGTTGTTTTCATTCAAACCCACCAGGATTTTGTGCATTTTCATCGCATTCTCTGCCGTAATGCTATTGAATTCCCTTTTATAAATGGATGTATAGGTTTCATCTCCAACCCGCTCTGGATTTACGGCTACGCCGACAAAAAATGCATCGGTAGCATCTTTTAAGCCATCATTCAGGATGGTTGATGCGACCAACGGGTTGTCCTTACCCGATATTTTCCCAGGAAAGTTTGGCGAACAAAGAAACCAGGCGAGATAACATGGCCAAAAACAAATCAATACAGTAGTTAGGGTTCTTTTCATTTTAAATCCTACTTGGCTTTTCGAATACAGTTCAAAAGTATTTTCAGGATGTTGCATCGCAAAGACTATTTGAAGCAATAACTATTGCAATTGATGCATCACCAATTGATAAGGGTCTGACTTCTTGAATTGTCTGACTAAAACAGCTTGGATGTTGTCCTACTCATTCTATTTTAAAGGGTTTGTATCAAAATAAAAGCGCTCTATCCGGTGTGTGATGGAGCGCTCTGTTAAACATAGTTTTCGCTATGGCTGTGTTAAGTAGAAACTAACTATTTGTTATGGGCAGACACCGACATTATCTAAATAAAAAGTACCTGCAACATCATCTCCAGGACTAATAAACATTTGGAATCGGATATAAGCACCGGTGGGCACAAAACTTGCTCCATCCATAATACCTAAAGCACCGTTAGGGTCACCTGTAAATCCTGCGGTAGCCGTGGAGAAGTCAAAGCGGAGTTCTTCCCAACCCGTACCAGTGTGAATTAGATTTACTTCGGCTTCCCGTTCAGTTTCGTTATTAGGGTCTTGTTGCACGGTCAAGCGAACCGGTAATTCAACATCGGACCAGAAAAGCAGGCGAACTACTTTGTCCTCCGCGCTGAAATCGGTTGGCCCCGTCATTTGTACGCCAAAGCCGTCAAAGTTTCCACCTCCATCCTGTGTGATGGCCAAAACATTGGAGGCTTCTGGATTATCTCCTGAAGGGTCCGGATTGGTAACTACTTCCAATTCCGCTCCATTAAATCCAAAAAAGAATGCAGGGTCATTTCCGTTATCCCAAGAAACGGGAGCGCTAAATATTGGGGTACAAGGGTCAGCTGGCGGAATCACCTCAAACTGTTGTTCGGTAACCTTATCATTGGCAGCAATGGCTCTCACGGTAATGAAAAAATTCTCGTCTGATTCTGGATAACTAAACGTCAATGATTGTTGAATTCCTATTAAGGTCGAAGTTTGCCCAGGTAGTCCAGATGAAACCTCAAAAGCGGTAGCCCCCAAGGCCGTAGGACTAGTAGTTACCGAAAAAGGAGCTTCCTCATTGTTAAACACTATATTGGCTTGAACCTCTGTCGGTGCGGGACCTTCGTTCAAAACAGCATCAAAATTCACATCCCTATCGCAGGCGGTTAGAAAAAGCAGCCCCAATACAGACCATAATAATTTCGGAAAAAAAAGTCGCATAGTTTGGTTATTTGAATTTCGAATGGGTAATATACTTTATTACTTTATTGGGGAAGGAAAAGGAGAATTTCGAAAAAGCCTTATGCAACATTTGAGACTTAAAATGCTACAAATTTTATTTTTATAGGTATCAAAATGCGCTTACTTGGGTGTTCAATACAACTTTTGATGGTATCGTGTAATAGACATTGCTTCAAGCCCTATTGGCTTTTGTTTCTTTCGATTTTCTGTACAGGGCTACAAATGACCAAAGCCCAGGTAGATTTCGAAGCACTTGAGTTCAATGCCGTTAGCGAAAACATATTCCAACGTCCTATTACCGCGATGGTGGTAGATGGGTCTGGATTTATCTGGATTGGGACCGATGGCGCCGGTTTGTACAAGTTCAACGGCGTGTCGTACACCTATTACGTACACGACCTTGCGGATGAAAAAAGTATTAATAGCAATTCGATAAGTTCACTTTATGTAGATGCTTCCGGACTCTTGTGGATTGGGACCGATGCTGGCCTCTGTTTTTACGATGCACAATTGAATTCCTTCGAGCGCTTTCAAAATGTGCCCAAGGGTAAATCCGGAACCAACTTTACGAATATTCTCTGTTTCGCAGAGCACGATAATCGCCTTTTGGTGGGTACTTACGACGGTGTTAAGGAGGTAGATAGAGAAAACAAATGGCTGAACCATCATACCCTTTCCGGGGCTTCCGTATTGGATTTGCAATTTTCTACCAAAGGTGAGTTGTACATCGGAACGAATGAAGGATTGAAAGTAAAGGAATATCTCGGTGGTGGCGAAATAGTGGACTTGCCCTTGACGGTGAACAAATCTGGACAACAAATCACCAAACTCCATTTAGACAAAAGGGAAAACCTCTGGGTAGGGACCTTGCGTAGCGGTGTTTTTAAAGGTGATTTGAAAAAAGCGCGCACCACATTTGACCATTTGGATATCGTGGAAAGCGCCATTATGACCATTACCAGCGGAATGGACCATGTGTTTATCGCAGTTGAGAATGAGGGCTTGGTCGTTTTGGACATGAATGGAAGCATCATCAAGCATTACCGATATGATGCAAATGACGCCTACAGTATTGCTTCTGACTCGGTCTGGGCCATCTTGCTAGACAGTGAGAATCGCGTCTGGCTGGGCTATTATGAAAATGGTCTCGGTTTTTATGACAAGTACCACAACAAATTCAAGACCTTAAAGCGTGATGATAATATTAATGGGATTCAATCAGACGACGTTAGGGCACTTGCCAAAACGCAGGAAGGTGAAATCTGGATAGCACAAATCAATGGAATTGATATTCTAGATACGGAAACAGGCTCCGTTACCAATGTATATGGTGGTAAGACTTCTTTGTATAGTGGATTGAAACCCAATCTTTATATCGAAGATGTATTCGTCGATAGCCGTGGAAATATTTGGTTGGCAACTTGGGGAAATGGGGTGTTTTTTCTAGAAAAAGGTTCTAGAACATTTGTCAACTACAGCATGAAGACTTCTTCTGTTTTACGAACTGATAAGATGCGTTGCTTTACGGAAGATAGTACCGGCCGTGTCTGGATAGGCTCTTTTTTGGAGGGGGTCTACTATTTCGAACCGAAAACCAAACAAATTAAAGCTCCTAAAGGAAGAGCTTATCAAAATTCGCAGATTCCCATCAAAGATGTCAAGGTCCTGTTTCACGATAGCTATGGCATTATCTGGATTGGGACTTCCTCGGGTTTGTACCATATCAAAGACAAAAACTATGGTGACTTTGAAGTGATTTACCATGGAAATGCAATTGCCTCAGAGTTTGGAGGACATCCCAGTTCCAATCGTATTTTGGACATCTTCGAAACCCAAGACGGTAAAGTTTGGTTTGGTACCAACGGTGCCGGATTGTTTTCCTATAACAGAGAAGAGGGCAGTTTTGAACGTTTGGCGCTCAAAAATTTCAACCTTACCTATGTAAACGCCATTTTCGAACCCATTAAAAATGAGCTTTGGCTCAGCAGCAAACAAGGACTTCTTAAAATCAAAAGAGACACCGGGGAGTATATCAAATTCACCACATACGATGGTTTGTTGGAGGATTTTTTGATTGACCGGGCCATTGTGATGGATGATAACAACCAAATGTATTTGGGGACCAAAAAGGGGTTGAATATTGTAGAGCCGCAAAATATCGCTTACAATCCTTATTTGACAAAGCCCTACCTCAAGGACATTAAGCTATTCAACAAAAAAATAGACGACGCATATCTGCAGGCCGCTTCGGAGAATGAAGCTGAATCGAGGGCCATAACCCTACGACACGACCAAAACGTACTGACCATAGATTACGAGGCCATAAGTTTTACACGTCCGCAGAAAAACCAATTTGCCTATTATTTGGAAGGCTTTGAAGAGACTTGGAATTATGTGGATTCCAAGACAAGTGCAACCTATACCAACTTGGCCTCTGGGGATTACACCTTTAAGTTAAAAGCCTCAAATAACGACAACCAATGGAACGAAGCATCGGTGATTTTAAAGATTAAAGTGCTTCCCCCTTGGTGGAAAACCATTTGGGCCTATATGCTTTACGTGGTGCTGACCACTGTATTGGTATTCACCGGAATGTTCCTCTATAAAAAGCGCGTTAACGAAAGAAACACCTACCGTTTAGAGCGCGAAAGAAGGAAACAGAAAGTGGAACTCCAGCAACAAAAACTTCAGTTTTTCACCAATATCTCCCATGAATTTCGAACACCGTTGACCCTTATTATCAACCCAATTCAAGAATTATTGAAGTTGGATGAAGGCGATTTTTCGAAATCAGTGCGGCACAAGCACAGAATTATCCATAAGAATGCTGAACGTCTTTCAAGATTGATTAATGAGCTAATGGATTTTCGGAAGTTACAGTCCAACAAACTTCGTTTGCGCATCAGTCAATTCAACCTCATTGAGCACACGAAGAACATCATCAGTTTTTTCAATGAAGAATCCAAAAGAAGGGCCATCCGTTTGGATATCAAATATGAAACCAAGAATCTCGATGTCTGGGCAGACCGAGGCATGCTGGAAAAAATCCTATTCAATTTGCTTTCCAATGCCTTTAAGGTTACTCCAAATGAAGGTCGTATCAAATTGACCATCACTTCAGGAAAGGAAAAAATACTGCCATTGATTAGTAAGGATACCCCCATTCCGTTCATTGAAATCAGTATTAAGGACAATGGCCCCGGGATTGACCAGAAGGACTACAAGAAAATCTTCAAACGCTTCTATCAAATCAGCGAGTTGAACAAATCATACTACGGAAGCACTGGGGTAGGTCTGGAAATGGTCAAGAGTTTTGTAGAGCTCCATAAAGGAATGGTGATGGTGGAAAGTGAATTGGGTAAGGGGTCCATATTCAAAATCATTATTCCATTTGGGAAGGAGTTTTTTAATGGCGCGGAAGGGGTCGCCCAAACACAAGAAACACCTGCCTTACCAGTAAAGGATTTGGTCAAATCAAAACCTGAAGTGTACAAGATTGAAGAAATCCTTTCCAAAAAAGAACTCAAAAAGAAACTGCTCATCGCTGAAGATAACGTAGACCTCCAAGACTATCTCATTTCAATTTTGGAACAAGATTATGAACTCATCGTTGCTTCTGACGGACAGGAAGGTTGGTTGAAAACCATGGAGCATCATCCCGACATTATCATCACCGATGTCATCATGCCCTTAATGGATGGCATTGAGTTCAGCCAAAAAGTGAAAAATGACCCTAATCTCAATCAAACCCCGATTGTGATGCTTACCGCAAAAGAACTCACCAAAGACCGGATTAAAGGAATGGAAGCGGGTGCCGAAGCCTATTTGGTCAAGCCTTTTGACACTATGGAACTCAAAGTGGTACTGGAGCAGCTTCTTCTAAAAAAAGACCGTCTGTTGGAGCAATATGCCAATGTCCCCGTTGCGGAGCGGGTTCAAAAAGAAACGGATGTAGACAATGACTTTATCCAAAGGGTGGTGGAATATGTGCAAAAGAACATTGAAAATCCCTCTTTGAATGTGGAGAAGCTGTCGTCCCACCTTTGTTTGAGCCGAAGTCAAGTCTATCGCAAAATCAAAAGCCTCACGGGTTTGTCTCCCATCGAATTTATTCGCAGAATTCGACTAGAGCGGTCACGGACCCTTTTCCAGAACGATAAGAATCTCAACGTAAGTGAGGTGGCCCATAAAGTTGGATTTCTCTCTGCATCATATTTTACAGTCTGCTACAAAAAACAGTTTGGCGAGCTTCCCAAAAAGGGGAAATAGAGTCTCTTTCAAATAACTTTTAAGGCACTTTTCTGTCCCATATGTTCGCCTGAAAAGCCCCATATGACTGGGGAAGGCACCCAATGCAACATTTGACATATTTATTGCATCAAATCAGGTGGGGGTTGCATAATAGGTAAATATAAATTGCAACAACACAAATCTTCTTTGGTGTTCCAAATCCTTCTGGACACGAGCGCGATTTGAATTTGAGATTAAATCTAAACCAAACAAATGAAGCTAAAAAACGTATGTATTGTCCTCTTTTTGGTCTTGACCAGTCAAGCGATAGGACAAGTGATTACCGGGACCATTTCTTCGAGCGATGGACCGCTTCCCGGGGCAACGGTGGTGATTAAAGGAACCCAAATTGGCATTTCTGCTGATTTTGATGGACGCTACACCTTGGACAAAGTGGAAAACGGCGATGTATTGGTCTTTTCCTATGTTGGATACAAAAGCCGAGAGATTACCTACACAGGGCAGGAAGAAATCAATGTTGAGCTTTTTGAAGACCTCGTCAGTTTGGATGAAGTCGTCATTGTAAACTATGGGACGCAACGAAATACCCCCGTTTCGGTAGTGAAAGCCGATGAGTTAAGTGAATTTCCCAACACCGATATCGGTCAAGCGCTGCAAGGTAGGGCTGCGGGGGTAACCATTACCAACGGAGGTTCTCCTGGGTCACAGACCTTGGTGCAAATTCGAGGAGTGAACACCTTCGGAGATGGTACACCACTTTTTGTGGTAGATGGCGTTTTTACCAACAGTATCAATAGTCTTGATTTGGCCAGTGTCGAAAAAATCGATGTTTTAAAAGATGCTGCGTCACTTGCCGTGTATGGTTCAAGAGGTACGAATGGGGTTATTCTCATCACTACCAAAAAAGGAAAGGTGGGAAAAGCTTCCCTTTCCCTTAATGTGTCATCTGGAATCCAAGAATTCAATCGACGGTATGATTTGTTGAATACCGAACAATACATTCAATTTTTAAGAGAAATCAATGCTTTGGCAGGGCAGCCTGGCGGACCTGATTTTCCCGTTGGACGGATAAACCTCGACCCAAGCTTTGATGGGAACGGAGTGGATACGGATTGGCAAGATGCCTATTTTCAACAAGCGCCCATTTACAATATCAGTGCAAACGTGAACGGCGGTAGTGAAAAAGCCAAGTTCAATGTCGGATTCTCCCGATTGGATCAAGAAGGTGTTTTTATTGATACCGGATTTACAAGAACGACTTTAAATGTAAATACAGATGCGAAGGTTGGTGACTGGTTGGAAGTGGGGCAAACCCTTTCACTGGCTTACAACGAAACCGTATCCCCAGAGCAAGATGGGGGTAGAGACCCTTTGCAGAATATTATTGGACAAGCGCCTTATGTTCCGGTAGTAGCAGAGAGTGGTTTATTTGGCGGGACCAATTCACAAGATTTGAATGATTCCCGAAACCAAATTCGAGTACAAAATTCACAAGACAACCTTACGCGTTTTTCTTCTGCCATTGGGAGCTTGTACGCCACTTTTAATATTGCCAAAGGGCTTACCTATCGTTCCCAATTTGGGTTGAACGCGAATTTGCTGCTTCAGGATAGAGAAAGAAGAGCTTTTGCAGAAGACGGAGGTCGCTTTGTGAATCCCATCAACTTTATTGATAAAACACGACAAACCCTTTCACAAACGGTTTTCACCAACACCTTGGCGTTCAATCGTGATTTTGAAAAGCATTCTGTAAATGCTTCTGCCGTGTTGGAGCAAACACGGATACGTTTTGAATCCACTTCCATTTCGGACAATAATGAAGTGTCTTCCGTAATCCCTGAGGCCTTTTCGCCAAATGCACGAGCGACTTCGTTTTCTGTTCCCGAAAACTTGAATTCCATCTTGTTTTTGGGGGGCTACGAATATGATAATCGCTATTCCATTAGCGGTTCAGGTCGTCGAGATACTTCTTCAAGATTTTCACCTGAAAATGCTTCTCAATGGTTTTTCTCGGGAGCCTTGGGTTGGGATATTTCCAACGAACCCTGGTTTGATGTAGAGGCAGTGAACAGTCTGAAATTGCGAGCCAGTTATGGGGAAACCGGAAACAATAGAACCGGAAATGCGGTAAACCAATTTTTGCCAACCTTGGGGTTAAACCTTCCAACCGCCCTTAATGATGAAACTTCGCCGGGAATTAGCCCAAACAATGCTGCAAACCCTGATTTGCGTTGGGAAACCCAAATCAAACAGAACTATGGGTTCAGCTCTGCTTTCCTATATGACCAGATTCAATTCAGTGTCGATTACTTTAAAAACCGAAGTGAAGATTTGTTGATTCCAGTCGAGTTACCTTCTTCAGCGGGAATTCCAGGGAACTCCCAAACCGGTTCCACAGTGATTCGAAATGTTGGTATTGTAGATGTTGAAGGGGTTGAATTAACCTTGGGTTACAATGACTACAAAGGCAAGTTCAAATGGAACTTCTGGGCCAATGTTACCCGTGCGGAAAGTATTGTGGAAAGTCTAGGAGCTTCCGGGGAACCAATTGAAAGAGCCCGTTTGAATCCACCATTTGCTTCTGCTTTGAATCGCTTGGCTGAAGGTGAAGCGCCATTCCACTTTTTTGGTTTGGTTGCCGACGGTGTGTTTTCCACCCAAGAAGAAATAGATGCGGCCCTACCCAACAATGCCTCCGCTGCCGTACCGGTTCAACCTGGGGATGTTCGTTTTCGTGATGTGAACGGAGATGGATTCATCAGTTTGGATGACCGTGCCGTTATCGGAAATCCCAACCCTGATTTCACCTATGCCATCAATTTACGAGCAGAGTATGACGGTTGGGATTTTGATGTACTTTTTAATGGAGTGCAAGGTGTAGATGCTTTCAACAGTAATATTTTCTACCTCGAAGGTTTGGACAATGGACTGAATTACGGCACTCGCGTGTTGCGCAGATGGCAGAACCCTGGAGATGTTACCGACATCCCAAGATTCCGATTTGGTTCGAATATCAACAATGAGATTTCCACACGATATATTGAAGACGCTTCTTATTTACGTTTGCGTAACGTAACGATTGGCTACACTTTTCCCAATACTTTAGTGAATCGTTCTGGAAACGGCATTATCAAAAAACTACGCTTTTACGTGCAAGGTCAGAACCTTTTGACCTTTACAAACTATACCGGATTGGACCCTGAAATAGCACCGTTCTACAACGCTGCGGGTCTAGTGGACGGTTTGGGAATTGATAGAAGTGCCCAACCGAGACCTCTAACTGTGCTAACCGGAATCCAATTGGAATTTTAAACGAATAATTGTGAGAAAAATGAAAAGAATCAAAACGTATCTTAAAGGAACAGCTTGGCTTTTAGCCCTGTTTTTTGTGGCATGCGATGAAGATGTGCCCGTAGAAAATACCAATGCATTGAACCCAGAGATTTTCTTTGAATCGTTGAGTCAAGTAGAAGCTGCGGTGAATGCGAGTTACAATCAATTTCAGATTGTGTATCAGCGTAACGGTTATATTTTTCCTGATGCGATGTCTGACGAAGTGGTTTCCAGCGGAGACCCCAACTTTGCACCGTTCAACCGCTTTGAATTCAATGCTACATTAGAAAACATAGCGCAATATTGGACCGCATGCTTTAATGGGGTAGGTGCTTGTAATTTTGTTATTGGGAACGAAGAACGCATGCGAACGAATGCTGAAACCAGTGATTTTTCCGATACTGATGTGGATGATGCCTTGGGGCAGGCCTACTTTTTGAGAGCCTTATACTACTATCATCTAGTGAAACGCTTTGGTGGCGTCCCTTTAAAACTAGATTTGGCTACAGCCCTGGAAGATGAGCCTCGTGCTACGGCAGATGCGGTTTATGAACAAATGATAGAAGATTTACGTTTGTCCACCCAACTCACTTTTCCAAAAGGAACTACAGAAACAGGCAGGGTAACC
>JBCBPD010000126.1:0-10316 GCA_039820925.1 Bacteroidota bacterium
ATATCCAATACTGTCTTTAGAGTTTGCAAATCCAAAACCATTATTGTACAATATCTTGTCTTGATTTACGATAGCAACCGAAAAACCAACTATTTCTCCGTCCTGATTTACTTCCTTTAATTTTGTTGTTATTGAATCCTTAATTTCCCTAACATCATTTTTTTCAGAGGTTTTAGATTGCTGTTTGCAAGAAGTAATTGCCAAAGCCAAAAGTAAAATTGTAATTAGTCTTTTCATTTTTTTTAGTTTTAGCTTGTTGCTACGTGTTTGTATAACAATCCGTTGCAGATTGTTTGAGTAGAAAGTTAAATAAAAACTTGGATTTGAACCTTGCAAGGATTTCCTGCTGAGGAAAATCCGCCGCAATGGTTGTTATACGTTGTTATGTGCTGGTTATTTTAGAATCAGCTATTTTTTGGCATCAAACAATTTATTCAAGAATCTTTCGTAAGCCGCTTTATTAGTTCTTCTTCCATAAATCGATTTTGTTTTTAATGCGATCACAATATCCATCGAAGGAATGATAGTAATATATTGTCCTTGGTTGCCTGTAGCAGTATATGCACCTTTAAATTCTGCTGGAAGGTTTGGGGTATCCCATATTCTCCACATAATTCCTTGGCCCCATTTCCACCATGGCCAGTCTTTGAGTCTTGGGTCAACTTTGTACATATCTTCGTAACTTGTCGTAATGGTTGTTATCTTATCTACCCAAGAGGCAGGTATGATTTGTTCATTTTTCCATTTTCCTTTTCGCAACATGAGATAGCCAATCCTTGCCATATCCCTTGTTGATAATTCAAAGTGGTAGGCTTTAAACTTGGATTTGGTAGTATCACCCGACTTCTTTTGTTTAGTTCTGTCCCATTGCTGAAAACCTATCTTCATGGCAATATCGCTTTCGAAGGCGTCATAGATATTTTTACCTGTTTCTTGTTCGAATATGAACCCCGCCACGTTAAAGTCCCAATTGTTATAGATGAAGTAAGTTCCTGGTTCTTTGCTGCCTCGTTCAGGAAATAACCATTCATTACCTCCTGGGTTACTTGCTGCATGAAAAACACCGGACTTGGAGGTAAGAATATTTGAAATCGTTGCTTTTTTTTCCGATTCTAGCAGTCCGTCAATATCATCAATATTCAGTTCGTCAAGTGTTTTGTTTAGATCAATGGTTCCATTCTCAACATACTTACCGTACATCATGGAAAGCAGACTCTTTCGAACTGATGCTATATAGCTTGTTTCATGTGTGTCTCCGTAATCGTATATCATTTTACCACTTTGAATAACAATGATGCCCGTGGAATTCGTACTGTCAATGGCGTAGCGATAAAGCTGATTGATTTTTTCTTGACTCCATCCAAAATCGGATACATTTTCCATCATATCCCACTCATTTTCAGGATACGTGAAATGGTTTTGTGCATAGCTATAATCTTGAAAACTTATAGTTAGTATAACCAAAACAACTAAAAAGCTTTTTGATTTGATTTTCATTTTGATTGATGTTTATTGAGTTTACTTATTGTAAGTAACCTAGTATGGGAGAACGTTACAATTGGAAGAATAAATTTTCCAACTTGCACATAGCGCGGCGATGATGTCGACTTGCTTTTTGGTGCATTGTCTGCGTTAGCAGCGCAGAAAAAAGTACGCCGCAGGCGTATTCGACATCATCGGTTCGGCTATGATTTGTGGCGGCGTTAGAAATCGTTAGATTTCCAGCCGTGGGAAATCCAGCCGTTAAAGGTTAATGCTTAAAGTTAGCAAGAAAGCGGCTAGGAATTGTAGCCATCTTAAGTTTGATTCTGATTAGATTGAGTTAATAAATCAGAAAGAACAAAAGAGAGGAATAAGGTCAATATAGCCATAGGAACTAAGGATTCCGTCAACATTGATGACCCCCTCTCTTTTCCACTAAGAATTCGTTCAGTTCTGTGAGACCTAGATCTCGTTTTCAAGTTGTTGAATTGGTAGTGGTATGTCCTTTCCCAAAACATTTTCTTATGAATAAATATAAAGAAATCCATGGAGTGGATATCAGCAAGGATGTATTCGATGTTGTGGACACCAATGGTCATCACCATCAGTTCATTAATGGCCCCAAGGGTTTTAAGTTATACCTAAAGTCACTAAACACAGAAACCTTGGTAGTAATGGAGGCCACGGGCTATTACCATTATTTATTGGCGCAGTTTTTATATGACCAAGGCATCCATGTTTCGGTAGTTAATCCTTTATCGGTAAAGCGTTTTGTTCAAATGAAATTAAGTAAGGTCAAGACAGATAAGAGTGATGCCGGAGCCATATGTGAATATGCACAAGTGAATCAAGTACCTCTATATGATGGTAAAGGAGCTGAACAATCAGAGAGTCTTCAACTATTGGCATTAATGGACATTTACTTGAAACAGCGCACCCAGATAAAGAACAAACTGCACGGTGAAAAAGTATTGGGTATACCATCAAAAACAGTCTATAACTCTTTGAAAAAATCATTGACCCAATTGGACAGGCAACTCTCCAATTTGCAAGAAAGATTGATGACATTAGTTAAAAAGGGCCAACAGCAACAATTGAGCAACTTAAAGAGCATTCCTGGGTTGGGAGATAAGACGGCAGCATTGCTGATTGTCCTCACGGAAGGTTTCACCAAGTTTGAAAATGCGGGCCAGCTTTGTAATTATGCCGGTATCACCCCTACGATACGACGCTCAGGGAGCAGTGTCAGGGGCAAGAGCAAGATCAGTAAGGTGGGCAATAGAAAATTACGGAACCTATTGTTCTTATGTGCTTTTTCGGCTTGCAAGCATAATAGGGGATGTAGGGAGATTTATGAACGTATTGTAGCCAAGGGGAAAAGTAAAAAACTAGCATTGATCGCCGTGTCGAACAAGCTGTTGAAACAAGCCTTTGCCATTGCGAAATCAGGCTTGCCCTATGATGAAAATTATGTGTCCAGATTGAACTAAAAGAACTTGTTTTTTAACTCAGTTCTTTGTTGTGTACCGTTTTTTATATAATCACGGTTTTGGCCACCGACTTAAGTCCTGAAATTTCTTCTTTTCCCAGGATTAAATAATCCAAGTCGCAAATCGTCTGGGTTCCGCTTATTCCAAATGAAGTGAGTCTCTCGGTTTGTTTTTTATTCCAAATGTTTATCTCATATAGGTCTTTTACCTTTCCCTTCAAGCATTCTTCAACTTTGTCCTCAAATGCATAAAGTATTCCGTTCGTTTTTGAAGAAACTGAAAACAAGCTTTTCTTGAGATAGTTTTCGGATGAAGGAAGAAATCCTTTTCCAACTGAGAAGCCATATCCATAATTAATCACGGAAGAACCTTTAAATTTAGGAATGACCATTTCGACAAACTTGTTTCTGTCGATTCCATTTACTGGGACAATATAACTCACCCGGGAGAATTTTGGATTGCGTTTGAATTGAAAGAAGATTTGGCACTGAATATCATCTTTATGGGTGTAACAACTCAATGTATATAAATTATCAAAGCCTTTTTTCTCAAGTTTATTCTTTAATGATTTAATTCCGATAAGTGTGTCCCCTTTGGAAATACCATATCCACTGCCTCCAATGTCATATTTCAGTTTGTAATTTGACAACAGTTCATTCGTCGTTGAAATGAAAATATCAATGAGCTCTTTCTTATCATTTCCATAGTCGTTTTTGCTAATATTCAAATAGAGTCTTAGATAATAATATGTGTTGACTATTTTTCTTTTGAACATAACATTTGAAATGGTACACAACGCCGGGCTAAAGGTAGTTACGTTCAGCACGGAGCGGATTTAAATTTATTTAAATATCGCGAAGTGCGGGTGAACGTGGCCAAATTACTTTTAGCCTCTTGATGGCGTACGTTTTCATTCCACACGTACCGCAGCTAAAGCTGTATTACTTAGGTCTTCGCGCCGTAATTAAAGTGATTTGGTTTGGCCCGGCGATGGAGTACATTTCCCGTGGGGCGGGGCTTTGCTTTGCTTTGCAAAGTATAGCGACACGGGTCAGCTTTAGCTGAATGTACTCCATCAGTTGTGTATAGATCATATGATCTATATATCTTTTATGTGAGAAACTAGTTAAAATTATTTCGAAACGTGCTCAGCACGCCCTTTTGCATCGTTTAATTGAACTTTTTGTTTAACTACTGGATTGATTTTGCTGATGAATCCACTTTTGTCCTTTGGCTTCAATCTTGCAATAATAACAGCCGCTAGACTTGTTATCGATGTTGTACCAATGATGCTTAGCACCTACAATTTCACAATTCTCACCTTTTGCTGCCAAACCTAAGTCTATTAAAAACCAAGGTAGTCTTTCTCTCCACCATTTTCTGGTTCCATAAGGATGTCTTTCAAACTGTCTCATAAAAACTTTTTAAATCCCCCTAGCAAACGTTTGTAAAGGAGTAAAAATGACAAACGAAATGATAAGAAGTTTATGGTAAAGCATGTGCTTGGTATTTCACTGATACACCCTTATGTAATCCACCACCATAGCACTCTCCACAAATTCGGGGTCAATATCCGGTTATATGGCAATATTTAAGATGAGATAATAATCCGAATCGTAGGGCCAAGTATTTTGGTTTTTGGTTTCAGGGTAGTATTCACAATGGGTTGTTGATGCCATTTTATCATTCGGGATACAAACAACTACTCATATTTTCTTTGTAAACCATCCTTCTGAACTGTCAAAGATGTTAGTATTTTTCTTACATTTAAAAAACTGAGAAAATGAAAAAAAAACTTTTACATCTAGCGCTGAACAAGAAAGTAGTAGCTAAGTTACAAGCTGAGAGAATAACCGCTGGCGATGAGCCTTTTATTGAAAGAACCCAGTTTACTATGAGACATGGCAAAAGAACTACTTGCACTGGTTAAAGGAAGATTCTTAGCATAAGCATTTAAGTCTCTATTCCTACTATCGGATTGGGATTCGAAACCCTTCCCAAGGATAGAACCAGTTTACAAGTTTTTATGCCTAGTTAAAATAGTTTCACTGATACACCCTAATATAATCCACCACCATGGCACTTTCCACAAATTCAGGGTCGATATCAGGTTTAATGGCAATATTTAAGATGAGGTAATAATCTGAATCATAGGGCCACGTATTTTGGTTTTTGATTTCAGGGTGGTATTCATAATGGGTTTTGCCATCCACGGCAAAGACCATTTTTTCAGAATTCCATTCCAGGGTATAAATATGAAAGGCATCGGATGCATTTTGAACCTTTTGGCCTCCCACATTTTTTACCGTATTCCCGTAGCTCGAGCCGTTGTGAAGTGCACTCGATACGTAGTCCTGATTTGCCCCCCAATGTTCCAAGATGTCTATTTCCCCGCAGTAAGGCCAATTGACCTTGCCGTAGCCTTTCTTTTCCCAATAGGCGCCATTTTCGTTGATGTTTTGGTTCAGCATCCAAATGGCAGGCCATGTACCTTTTCCTTTCGGTAGTTTGGCTTTGATTTCCACTTTTCCGTAGGTAAAGGCAAATTTCGAGTTCAGTCGCGCCGAGGTGTATCGCTTAGTTTTGCCTTGGGTTTTAAAAGTTTCCTTTTTGGCAACCAGGTGAAGGAATCCGTCTTTGACATACGTATTTGCTTCCCGCTTGGTGTAGTGTTGAATGATACCACCCCACCAACTTCCTCCAGGGGGTAGCTTGGTTTGGTGAAACCACTTTTCGGAATCGATGGCACCTTCCCCTTCAAACTCATCCGCCCAAACCAAATTCTTGAATTCCGTTTCGGTGACTTCGTTTGTCGTTTTAGAGGAATCCACATCCTGCCCAAACGTTAGAGCAGAAATGAAGGTGCAAAGGACAAAAAGAATTGAGGTCTTGAAGAATGGCATGGTGTTTTTCTTTAAAGTTAGTGGATAAATGTGTTTCAAAGACTGCACCAAAAACTTCATTTTGAAGAATTCGCTAAAGATTACGTTTCCCTAACATTCTTTTATTTAGATTTATTAAAAATAATAAGTATGTTTGCGACTCATCCTAACTGAGGTAAAACCATTTTAAATTATGGCCATCGTATTGATTTTTTTGGGTTGCTTTTTGCTCTACGCAAAGTCCAAACACTTTCCAAAAAGGATGCAACATTGGACGCTTCAACTCAAATCAAAACCTATTCGAACTAGGATTTTTGGCTACACGCTATTCGTTGCGTCTCTCACGATTTTATCCCTTCAATTTGGTTTTACAACCGGTATGGTGATTTTTATTATAGCTGTTTTACTAGCCCTAAGTCTTACAATAATGCTTTTACCCCTCCATCGAAAGTACGCTTATATTCTAGCCGGTTTGAGTGTACTGGTAATCGTTGTTGAAAATATGCTCTAATGCCTGCAAATAAAAAACACCTTAGTAGTCCCGGTCAGCGCATCTTGAAAATCACAGCAGGTATATTGGGTGGTTTTTTTGTGACAATATTCTTTCACAATGCCATAGGTAGCATACTTGAGCAAAAAGGAGCGCTTATTATTACAACGGCTTACACGTCGTTTCTAATGTGGGCCGGTCTAATGGTCTTAGCTTTTTTGGCAAAGAATGGATGGAAGATTTGGGGTTTGTACCTCCTACTCACCTTAGTGTTTGTAGGAATCATTTTTTTAAACAAATAAGTTCAATATGAAACCCAAAGCCTTGAAACCTAGATTGTACAATGCGATGTTTCATACGCACACCGTTTCGGGCATTGTCATCAGTTTTGCGTTATTTGTTTGTTTTTACGCAGGTGCTGTTGCTTTGTTTATGGATGAACTGTATCAATGGGAAAATCCACAGGCGCGAATTGATAATGTTGACCCAACAACCGTGGATTATGACAAGGTTATCCAAGTAGTTTCTGAAAACACTGCGCTTTTTGATAAAGATTTGACCTTTGGAATGACCCCTCCCACAAAGGCCAATCCCTTAATTACCTTTTATGGTCGCGATAAGGACGAACAGGGTAATTTCAGCTTTTTTGCCGCGACCATACATCCGATTACGTATGAAATACTATCGATGGGAGAAGAACCTAATACGCATATGGCCCGAACCATATATGAATTGCACTATTTCCATCAAATTCCAGTAGTAGGCATCTATCTCTCTGGCTTTGTGGCATTTTTCTTTTTGTTTGCCATTTTCACTGGCGTTTTGACCCATTGGAAGAACATCGTTAACAAATTCTACGCTTTCACTACCGAAGGGAAATGGAAACAAATCTGGACCAATGGGCATATTTCTCTGGGCATGATTACCCTACCCTTTCAAATCATATATGCGGTAACCGGAGCACTGCTGGGACTATCAATTTTGTTATTAGCGCCAAGCGCTATTTTGATGTATGATGGCGATACTACGGAAGTTGTGAAGGCAGTACGCCCTGACGCAGGTATCAAATATGATGATGCGGCGTTAACACTTACAGAGGGAACCAGTTTCAATACCATTTACCAAAAAGTTAGTACGGAATATCCAGAAAATGACGTCACCTATATTTATGCGACAAACTATACCAAATCTGATGGTACCATAGGGGTACGAGTAGATGACTATGAAGGAATCGCAGGAGATGGGATTTTTGTGTACGGCAGAAAAGATGGCAAACTCAAGGTAGGGATTGAACCCGAAGCGCGATCTTATGCCAACGGGGCGTATGGAGTACTTATCAAACTGCACTATGCTACCTATGGCGGTATCTTTTTGAAAATCATCTACTTTATTTTGGCGATGATAACTTGTTATATTATCATCAGTGGAGTCATGATTTGGCGAACCGCTCGGGATAAACCCATCTACACCGATAAACAAAGACAGTTCCATCATCGCGTAACCAAGTTTTATTTGGCCATAACCCTATCCATGTTTCCTGCCTTGGCCTTGATTTTTTTGGCGAATAGTTTGGTGCCCATGGAATGGGAAAATCGCGTTTTCGCTGTGAATACCATCTTCTTTTCAGGTTGGTTAGTCTTTACGATAATGGGGCTTTTCTGGAACAACTACCGAAAACTCAATCGCAATTATCTGATGATGGGGAGTGTATTCGGGCTTTTGATTCCCGTAGCCAATGGTTTGGTCACAGGAGACTGGCTATGGAAAAGCCTTTTAAGCAAAATGTATTTCGTATTCAGTGTTGACGCTACTTGGTTGATTATTGGGGTAATTGGTGTCTTGGTCTGCCGATACAATTTGGCTACCAAACCAAAGGAAGGTATCAAACAAGAGTCCAAACCTGTTCGGAAAAATAAAGCAATGAGTAGTAAAGCTCCTGCACCTGTATTTCAAATTTCCACGAAAGAGAAGTAGCAGTAAGGAAGAATCAAAACTTATTATTTTTATTTAGAATGAATAAAAATAATATTGTACATTCGTTAGCGAAAACATACCACCAGCCAATAGATGAAAAAACTACTCTTTCTCTTTCTATTCACACCACTGATTCTTTTCGCGCAGGATAGATTCACCATTTCAGGAGTGGTTACCTCAGAAAATGGCGACATCATCGCTTTTGCCAACGTGGTTCTCAATAAAAACAATAAATACGCTGTTGCGGATGAAAGCGGTAGGTACCGAATCCAAAATGTACGTCGTGGAACCTACGAGGTTACTGTTAGTTCACTTGGTTTTCAAACCATTCGTCAAACCCTTGAACTCAGTGGGGATTCAACGCTTGATTTCTCGCTGGTTGAAAATGTCCAAAGTTTGGATGACGTTACAGTAGAAGGCAAGAAAGCGTCTACACAACAAGAAGAGAAAGCGATTACCATCGGAAGTTTCGACCTAGCCGATGTGGCGGCACAAACCAACATTATTACCGATGCCATTGACCGAATCTCGGGTGTTCGCATTCGCCGTTCAGGTTCTTTAGGAGATGACTCGGATATATCCATTAATGGATTGAACGGTACAGCTGTTCGCGTATATATCGACGGAGTTCCTTTGGAGTTTCTTTACCCAGGACTCGATTTGGCAACGCTTCCCCTGACGGATATCAAAAGGGTAGATGTTTACAAAGGAGTTTTGCCGGTTGACATTGGTACCGATGCACTTGGCGGCGGAATCAACGTGATTACGGAAAACAATTATGTCAATCGCGTGCGAGCTTCTTACAGTGTAGGCTCATTCAATACCCATTTAGGGGATGTCAATCTAACCTTGACCGATGGGAATGAGAATTTTTTAAAGGTAGCAGGCGGCCTGAACTATTCTGATAATGACTACACCTTTAAAGCAGATTTGCTGGTTAATAATCCATTCGCACCACCAGGTGCACCACCTATCGAAATTGAAAATCAAAACATTCGGCGATTTCACGACCAATATCGATTGCAGTATACGAACATGACGTTAGGTACTACCAATAAAAGATGGGCTGACAACGCACAGATTAGTTTAAACTACCTAAACTCCTTTAGGGAAATCCAAAATGGTTTTCGTATTACCAATCTGGCCATTGGCGAGGCAACTGGAGAGCGTGAAAACGTTTCGGCCGTATTGAAGTATGACAAAACTTTGATAAAGAACAAATTGAAGTTAAGAACAGTCAGCAACTACAGCGATGAACTTATCAAATTTGTAGATACCACCTCCAACGCATACAACTGGTTGGGAGAGGTTATTTTTACCAACCGTCCTGGGGAATTCAACGAAGGAACTCCCGCTTTGACCGAAACTACAACCAAAAGCTGGGTCAATCGTACCTCTTTTGACTTTGATATTGCCGATAACCATAGCCTGCTTTTGAGCAATATTATTGCCAATCAACGCAGGGAAATCAAGGATTTTGATATTGTAGACCCCACTCAATTCGAAACCATCCCTGAGCAAAAAATCACCAAGAATATCACTGGACTTCAATATCAAGGAGACTTTTTTTCCAAACTAGAGTTTTCGGCAGCGGTAAAATACTATACCTATAAACTTTCAGCGATTGAGTTTAACAGCCAACAACTTTTGGAGCAGACGGAAGGCTTCTTCGGATGGAATACCGGCGTGAAATACGATTTTTCGGATAATTTCTCCATGCGCGGCTCTTATGAACGAGGTTTTTTGATTCCAGAGATTTTTCAGTTTGCAGGAAATGCAACCGGGGTGGTTTCCAACGGGGAGATTGCACCCGAGGAAAGTGATAATTTCAATTTGGGCTTTCTTTATTCCAAGCGCTTCAATGACGCCTACGCTTTTTCCATTACAGCGCTTGGAATAAAGAAAGCCCAAATTGAAATTATCACTTTCCTCGGGTGCAATCTCCCCGTTGGAAACCACCCCGGTTGCATTTCCTGCAAACTGAAAAATCTCTGGAAT
>JBCBPD010000127.1:0-10056 GCA_039820925.1 Bacteroidota bacterium
CTTTTCGCTTCGGTAAAGAGGTTTCTAAATTGTCTTTCAAGAATACCGTAAGTGTACTTTGCTTTTTGCTTCTCCATCAACTGGATAGCGTATTCAGACTTTTTACCACGGCGTCTGTTGTTTCCGTGCTGTCCCGGAGGATAGTTTTTCTTTTCGAATGATTTGTCGTCACCGAAAATAGCTTCCCCGAACTTTCGGGCAATCTTTGTTTTGGGTCCTGTGTATCTTGCCATCTTATTTAATTTAAAGTGCGATTATGAATTAAGGCTTATCCTTCGATAATCTACAATGCACTTCGTGATGATTCGCCACAGGCGAATCGGTTTATATAAATCCTTATTAAACTCTTCTTCTTTTGGGAGGTCTACACCCGTTGTGTGGTAGTGGAGTTACGTCAACGATTTCGGTAACCTCAATACCAGAATTGTGAATGGTACGAATAGCAGATTCTCTTCCGTTTCCAGGTCCTTTTACATACACCTTTACTTTACGAAGTCCCAATTCGTGTGCAACCTTTGCACAATCCTCAGCGGCAACCTGTGCTGCGTAAGGGGTGTTTTTCTTGGAACCACGGAATCCCATTTTTCCAGCGGAAGACCAAGAAATTACATCTCCTTTTTTATTGGTAAGGGAGATGATGATGTTATTAAAAGAAGCAACAACGTGCGCCTCGCCGGTAGATTCTACGACTACTTTACGCTTTTTTGTTGTTTTCGTATTTGCCTTTGCCATATTTTTTAGTTTCTAGTGTTAGTGCTTAGTTATTGGAATCCTAGACTTTTACATTTCAAACAGATTCTTCTAACGTCTAAAGACTAATGACTAATTATTATTTCGTTGCTTTCTTCTTGTTGGCAACTGTTTTACGCTTTCCTTTTCTTGTCCTAGAGTTGTTTTTGGTACGTTGACCTCTTAGGGGCAATCCAGCTCTGTGACGAATTCCTCTGTAACAACCGATATCCATCAATCGCTTGATGTTCAATTGGGTTTCAGAACGAAGTTCACCTTCAATGGTGAAGTTGGATACTGCTTCACGGATTCGACCGATTTCATCATCGTTCCAATCTGATACTTTGGTATCTTCACTTACTTTGGCTGTTTCCAAAATTTCTTTGGCCCTGCTTTTACCTACCCCATATATGTAGGTAAGGGAAATAACACCGCGTTTGTGTTTTGGTATATCTACACCTGCAATTCTTGCCATAACTACCCTTGTCTTTGTTTAAATCTAGGATTCTTCTTGTTGATTACGTACAACCTGCCTTTTCTGCGAACGATTTTGCATTCGGCACTTCTCTTTTTTATGGATGCTCTTACTTTCATCTTTTAGTATCTGTAAGTAATTCTTGCTTTTGTTAAATCATATGGACTCATCTCCAACTTTACTTTATCTCCAGGGAGAAGCTTGATATAGTGCATTCTCATTTTTCCTGAAATGTGTGCCGTCACCACGTGTCCATTTTCCAATTCTACTCGAAACATTGCATTCGACAATGCCTCAATAATGGTTCCGTCTTGTTCAATAGCTGCTTGCTTCGCCATAGGTTACGCTACTTTTCTATTTTTACCGGTTTTCATCAATCCGTCATAGTGTCTGTTCAACAAGTATGAATTGACTTGTTGCACCGTATCAATCGCGACACCCACCATAATCAGAAGTGAAGTACCACCATAAAACAATGCCCAACCTGCCTGAACATCCATCAATTTCACAACTACAGCTGGCAACACGGCCAACAATGCCAAAAAGATGGAACCTGGGAAGGTTATCAAAGACATGATTTTATCAAGGTAATCGCCGGTTTCTTTACCTGGTCGAATTCCAGGGATAAAACCACCGCTACGCTTCAAATCATCTGCCATCTTATTGGTTGGTACCGTAATCGCCGTATAGAAATATGTGAATATGATGATTAGTATGCCGAACAATACGTTGTACCACAAACCGAAAATATCAGCGAACTGTACTTCCATCCATTGTCCAACAGCTGTATTGTTAAATGTTTTTCCCAATAAACTTGGTGCAAACATGATAGCCTGGGCAAAGATGATAGGCATAACTCCAGAAGCATTCAACTTCAACGGAATGTATTGACGTGAACCCATCATGTTTTTCTCGTATCCTCCAGAGGCGGTTCTTCTTGCGTACTGTACTGGAATTTGACGAATTGCCATTACCAATAGCACACTAGCCAAAATCACCAAGAACCAAATAATCACTTCAATCAACATGAACATGATTCCTCCAGTATTGTTGGTAGTTCTCGAAATGAACTCTTGCACGAAGGATTGCGGCATCGTTGCGATAATACCAATCATAATCAATAAGGAAATACCGTTTCCGATACCCTTATCGGTGATTTTCTCACCCAACCACATTGCGAAAATGGTTCCTGTTACCAAAATGATAACTGAAGGAATCACAAAATCAAGACCCTTACCAAGAAGAAAAGCACTTTCCGGTACACCCAAAGCACTCAATCCGTAAAGGTAAGCCGGAGCTTGAACTACACAAATGGCAATAGTTAGCCAACGTGTGATTTGGTTGATGGTCTTTCTACCACTCTCGCCCTCTTTCTGCAATTTCTGCAGGTAGGGAATGGCGATACCCATCAACTGAACCACAATAGATGCCGAGATATAGGGCATGATTCCCAAGGCAAACACCGAAGCATTCGCAAATGCACCACCGGTGAAAGCATTCAAAATTCCCAAAATACCTTGACCCGTATTGTCCGCCAATTGTGCAAGTTGAGTGGTATCAATACCAGGCAATACTACTTGCGCACCGAAACGATACACCAAAAGAAGACCTAAGGTCACGAGAATTCGTTGCCTTAACTCTTCTATTTTCCAAATATTCGATATGGTCTCGATAAATTTCTTCATGCGCTATGCTTATAAACTTATTGCTTCTCCACCGGCAGCTTCGATAGCAGCTTTTGCTGAAGCACTAAATTTATGAACGGAAACTTTCAGGGAAGCTTTAAGCTCTCCGTTACCCAATATTTTTACCAAATCGTTTTTACCAGCCAAGCGGTTTTCAATAAGGGTCTCCAAAGTAACTTCGTCCTTTACAGCTCCCTTGTCCACCAACGCTTGTAATTTATCCAAGTTGATGCCTTGGTATTCCTTACGGTTGATGTTTTTGAATCCAAACTTAGGCACACGACGTTGCAAAGGCATTTGACCCCCTTCGAATCCAATTTTCTTGGAATATCCAGAACGGGATTTGGCCCCTTTGTGACCTCGTGTGGAAGTGCCTCCTTTTCCAGAGCCTTCACCTCTACCTACACGTTTTCCTTCTTTATGTACAGCGCCTTCTGCTGGTTTAAGATTATGCAATTCCATTACATATATTTTTTAAGCTTCCTCAGTGGAAACCAAGTGACTTACCTTATTAATCATTCCAAGGATGTTCGGTGTAGCATCATGCTCTACCACCTGACCTATCTTGCGCAATCCTAAAGCCTCCAAAGTTCTCTTTTGGTTTTGAGGGCGTTTGATGCTGCTTCGTACTTGTTTTACCTTAATCTTAGCCATGCTATCCTTATTTATCCTTTATAGACTTTCTCTAAAGAAATTCCTCTCTGATTGGCGATAGTTTGCGCGCCTCTCAATTGTAATAATGCGTCAAACGTAGCTTTTACCACATTGTGAGGGTTACTAGACCCTTGTGACTTGGAAAGTACGTCATGAACACCAACAGCTTCCAATACCGCACGTACTGCACCACCTGCGATTACCCCGGTACCCTGGGATGCTGGTTGAATGTATACGCGTGCACCACCGTATTTTCCTTTTTGCTCGTGTGGCAAAGTTCCCTTGTTCAAAGGAATACGAACCAAATTCTTTTTAGCATCTTCAATAGCCTTCGCGATGGCAGTAGCAACTTCTTTGGATTTTCCCAATCCGTGTCCTACAACACCATTCTCATCTCCTACTACAACGATAGCTGAGAAACCAAAAGCACGACCCCCTTTGGTCACTTTGGTTACCCTTTGTACACCAACCAAACGGTCTTTTAATTCAAGTCCACCTGGTTTTACGATTTCTACGTTCTTATATTTTTGGTACATAGTCTTCTTAGAATTTAAGTCCAGCTTCTCTAGCGCCTTCCGCCAATGATTTCACTCTTCCGTGGTACAAGTTCCCGCCTCGGTCAAATGCAACGGTTTCCACACCAATTTTCTTGGCCTTTTCAGCGATAGCTTTTCCTACGGCGGCAGCAATCTCGCTTTTGGTTCCCTTTGCATCGATTTCTTTATCTCTAGAAGAAGCTGCGGCCAAAGTGACACCTTTGTTGTCATCAATCAGCTGAACATAGATTTCCTTGTTGCTTCGGAACACGGAAAGTCTTGGTCTTGCCTCCGTTCCGAAGGAAATCTTACGTATCCTTCTTCGTATTCGTAACTTTCTGTCAGTTTTGGATAATTTCATAGTGCTACGTATTACGCTGATTTACCTGCTTTTCTTCTTAGTTGTTCTCCAACAAACTTGATACCTTTTCCTTTGTAAGGTTCAGGCTTACGGAACGAGCGGATTTTAGCCGCCACTTGTCCAACCAATTGCTTGTCGTGAGATGTTAGTTTTACGATAGGGTTTTTACCCTTTTCGGAAATTGTTTCGATTTTAACCTCTGGTGCAACTTCCAAAACAATATTGTGGGAGAAACCTAGGGCTAAATCCAACTTTTGGCCTTGATTGCTGGCTCTGTATCCAACTCCAACCAATTCCAATTCCTTGGTCCACCCTTTTGATACACCCTCTACCATATTGGAAAGAAGCGCACGGTACAAACCATGTTTGGCTTTGTGCTCTTTTGCATCGGAAGGCCTTTTTACCACAACGTTGCCCTCTTCGATTTCAACGGAAACTCCATCAAAACTTTGAGACAATTCCCCAAGCTTTCCTTTCACGGTAATGGTGTTGTCATTCACCTCTACTGTGACGCCTTCTGGAATCGCAACCGGATTGTTACCTATTCTTGACATTTCTTACTTCTTTTTTCTATTAATAGACGTAGCACAATACCTCGCCACCTACATTTTCTCTTTTGGCTTGCTTGCTCGTCATTACCCCGTGAGAGGTAGATACGATAGCAACACCCAAACCGTTCAATACCCTTGGTAATTCGTCAGAACCTGCATATTTGCGAAGTCCAGGTTTACTTACTCTTTGGATTTTCTTAATGATAGGCTCCTTGGTAAACTTGTCGTATTTCAAGGCGATTTTGATATTGCCTTGAACTTTATCTTCTTCGAACTTGTAGCTCAATATGAACCCTTGGTCAAAAAGAATCTTGGTGATTTCCTTTTTTAGGTTGGAACCCGGAATGTTCACCACTCTATGACCTGCCTTGCTGGCATTTCTAATTCGGGTCAAATAATCTGAAATTGGATCTGTAAGCATCTTTTTTCTTTATATCGATTTACCAACTTGCCTTTTTCACACCTGGAATCAAGCCTTGATTGGCCATTTCCCTGAAGGTTACCCTTGAGATTCCAAAAGTTCTCATATAGCCTCTTGGTCTTCCCGTTAATTTGCAACGATTACGCATACGAACCGGAGAAGCATTTTTAGGAAGCTTTTGTAAAGCTTCGTAATCTCCAGCTTCTTTCAAAGCTTTGCGTTTTTCAGCGTATTTGGCTACGGTTTTTGCCCTTTTTCTTTCGCGGGCTTTCATTGATTCCTTTGCCATCTTAATTCTTTTTAAAGGGAACTCCCAATTCGCTTAATAATGATTTTGCCTCTTTGTCCGTCTTTGCCGACGTTACAAAGGTGATATCCATCCCGTTGATTCGATTGATCTTGTCAATGTTGATTTCGGGGAAGATAATCTGCTCCGTTATACCCAAGTTGTAGTTTCCACGACCATCAAAACCATTGGCTTTTACCCCTTGAAAATCACGTACACGTGGAAGTGCCGTAGTAATCAAACGGTCTAGGAATTCGTACATGCGTTCTCCTCTCAAAGTAACCTTGGCACCAATAGGCATCCCTTTTCTCAATTTGAAAGATGCAACATCCTTCTTGGAAAGGGTAGCAATCGCTTTCTGTCCGGTAATATGAGTCAACTCATCCACAGCGTGGTCAATTAACTTCTTATCGGAAACAGCAGCACCTACGCCACGGCTCACAACAATTTTTTCCAACTTGGGAACCTGCATGATGTTTTTATACCCGTATTCTTCTGATAGGGCTTTCATGACACGCTCCTTATATTCTTGCTTAAGTCTAGGAATGTAACTCATGGCTATATAACTTCATTGGATTTTTTGGAGACCCTTACCTTTTTTCCGTCTCTTACTTCATACCCTACGCGAGTAGCATCACCACTTTTAGGGTCAATCAAAGAAAGATTGGAAATATGGATAGGTGCCTCTTTTTTCACGATACCTCCTTGAGGATTCTTGGCACTTGGCTTTTCGTGTTTGGATACCATGTTGACACCCTCTACGATAGCTTTGTTCTTTTCACGGTCAACCTGCACGACTTTACCCTCCGTACCTTTGTGGTCACCTGCAATGACCTTAACCGTATCTCCTGTTTTTATCTTTAACTTCATTGTGTCTTCTTTAAAGAACCTCTGGGGCCAATGAAACGATTTTCATAAACTGCTTGTCACGCAATTCTCTGGCAACGGGACCGAAAACACGAGTTCCTCTCATTTCTCCGGTTGGATTCAACAATACACAAGCATTGTCGTCAAAACGGATATAAGAACCATCAGGTCTTCTCACCTCTTTTTTAGTTCGTACTACTACCGCAGTAGAAACAGAACCTTTCTTAACCGTTCCATTAGGCGTAGCCTCTTTTACGGTAACTACGATTTTATCACCAAGTGACGCGTAACGTCTTTTTGTTCCTCCCAGTACGCGGATGGTCAAAACTTCTTTTGCACCAGTGTTGTCCGCAACCTTTAGTCTAGATTCTTGTTGTACCATGATTACTTAGCTCTTTCAAGGATTTCGACCAGTCTCCAACATTTCGTCTTGCTCAACGGTCTGGTTTCCATAATTCTTACTGTGTCACCCTCGTTACAATCGTTCTTCTCGTCATGGGCAACATACTTCTTGGTTTTCAAAACGAATTTCCCGTACATAGGGTGCTTCACTCGCTTTACCTCAGAAACCACAATGGATTTCTCCATTTTGTTACTGGTAACTACCCCTATTCTCTCTTTTCTTAAGTTTCTATTTTCCATAAGGCAAAACCAATTATTGTACTTCCCTTTTCGTTAATTCTGTTGCCAAGCGTGCTACGGTTCTCCTAGCACTTCTTATTTGCATGGGATTTTCCAACGGAGTAACGGCATGCGCCATTTTTAAGTCCTCGTGTTGCTTTGTAAACTCGGTAAGCTTTTCTTTAAGCTCTTCTACCGAAAGTTCTTTTATTTCTGACTGTTTCATTTTAATACCCATTATGCATTAAGCGGAATAATCTCGCGCAACTACAAATTTTGTTTTTACAGGCAATTTCTGAGCGGCCAAACGCAAAGCTTCTTTAGCAATGTCGTGTGGTACACCTGCTACTTCGAACATGATGCGACCTGGCTTAACCACGGCAACCCAATATTCTGGAGCACCTTTACCTTTACCCATACGTACTTCCAAAGGCTTTTTGGTAATAGGCTTGTCTGGAAAAATCTTAATCCACAACTGACCCTGTCTTTTCATGTAACGGGTAGCGGCGATACGCGCTGCCTCTATCTGGCGGGCAGTAATAAAATGTGAATCCAAAGACTTGATTCCAAACATCCCATTAGAAAGCTGGTGACCTCTTTGCGAAATCCCCTTCATTCTACCCTTCTGGGCCTTACGAAACTTAGTTCTTTTAGGCTGTAACATCTTTACTTAACTTTTTTATTACTTTCTACGACGTTGTTGTCGCTTACCACCTTCTTGCTTACCACCTTTACCTTGGCCTTTTGACAAACCAACCAAAGGAGACAATTCTCTTTTTCCGTATACTTCACCTTTCATTATCCATACTTTGATACCCAATCTACCGTAAGTAGTGTGGGCCTCGTGCAATGCATAATCCACATCAGCACGGAAAGTAGACAATGGAATACGTCCTTCTTTATAGGATTCAGAACGTGCCATTTCAGCACCGTTCAATCGTCCAGAAATTTGGATTTTAATTCCTTCTGCATTCATTCGAATGGCAGCCGCGATGGCCATTTTGATGGCTCTACGGTATGAAATCCTGCTTTCAATCTGACGTGCAACACTAGCAGCTACCAAATTGGCATCCAATTCTGGGCGCTTGATTTCATGAATGTTGATTTGAACCTCTTTATTGGTAATTTTCTTGAGCTCTTCCTTCAAACGGTCTACTTCTTGCCCACCTTTACCAATAATGATACCCGGTCTTGCCGTAGTAATCGTAATGGTAATCAGCTTAAGGGTTCTCTCAATGATTACTCTTGAAACGCTGGCTTTGGCCAAACGTGCATGGATATACTTACGGATTTTATCATCCTCAGCCAATTTATCGCCGTAATCATTTCCTCCGTACCAGTTGGATTCCCATCCTCTGATAATTCCTAAGCGATTTCCTATCGGATTGGTCTTTTGTCCCATATCTCGTTTCTAACTTTCTACGTTATTGTTAGCTCCCAGTACCAAGGTTACATGGTTGGAACGTTTTCTAATTCTATGTGCTCTTCCTTGCGGAGCTGGACGAAGTCTTTTCAACATCGTTCCACCATCCACACGGATTTCTTTGATAAACAAATCAGCATCTTCAATACTGGCCTCTTCATTTTTAGCTTCCCAATTCGCGATAGCAGAAAGTAAAAGCTTTTCCAATCTTCTTGAAGCCTCTTTTTGGTTGAAGCGAAGAATAGCCAAAGCCATTTCGATTTTCTTTCCACGAATCAAGTCCGCTACCAAGCGCATTTTTCTTGGTGAAGTAGGACAGTTGTTCAATTTGGCAAAAGCAAGTTCTTTACGCTCTGCTTTTATTCTTTCGGCCATTTCTCTTTTACGAACTCCCATAGCTTACTTACTTTTTACCTTTATTTTTTGCACCAGCGTGACCTCTAAAAGAGCGGGTTGGTGAAAATTCTCCAAGTTTGTGACCTACCATGTTCTCTGTTACATAAACAGGAACAAATTGTCTTCCGTTATGTACAGCGATGGTTTGACCCACGAAATCAGGAGTTATCATTGAAGCTCTTGACCACGTTTTGATAACTGTCTTCTTTCCAGAATCAATATTGTTCTGAACTTTCTTTTCTAGACTGTGATGAACGTATGGTCCTTTTTTTAATGAACGTGCCATTTACTTTCCTTTTATTTCTTTCTACGTTCTACAATGTATCTATTGGAATCTTTGGTCTTGGAACGGGTTCTGAATCCTTTAGCTGGGATACCGTTCTTCGATCTTGGGTGACCTCCTGAAGCTCTACCTTCACCACCTCCCATTGGGTGATCTACAGGGTTCATTGCTACTGGTCTTGTTCTTGGTCTTCTACCCAACCATCTGCTACGACCTGCTTTACCAGATACCAACAATTGGTGGTCAGAATTGGAAACTGCACCGATAGTAGCCAAACAGTTGGCCAAAATCATACGGGTTTCTCCTGAAGGTAACTTCACCGTAACGAATTTTCCATCTTTCGCCATCAACTGGGCAAATGTACCAGCACTACGCGCCATTACAGCACCCTGACCAGGACGCAATTCAATGCATGAAATGATAGTACCTAATGGAATCTCACTTAAAGGAAGTGCGTTTCCAATTTCTGGAGCCGAATTCGACCCTGCAGAAATCTTTTGACCCACCTGCATTCCATTTTGTGCAATCACATATCGCTTTTCACCGTCTTTGTATTCAACCAAAGCAATGAAAGCCGTTCTATTCGGGTCATATTGAATAGACACTACTGTCGCTTCAACACCCTGCTTGTCTCTTTTGAAATCGATGATACGATATCTTCTCTTATGACCTCCACCTCTATGGCGAACGGTCATTTTTCCTTGACTGTTCCTACCACCAGACTTTTTTAACGGAGCCAATAAGCTTTTCTCCGGCTTATCAGTAGTA
>JBCBPD010000128.1:0-9764 GCA_039820925.1 Bacteroidota bacterium
GCCCATTGCTTTACCTGTAACAAAAACCTTTTGGCGGTTAAGAATATTAGTCGCGCCTTGGTAAATCAAGGTTTTGGGGTATTGCGATTCGACTTCACCGGTTTGGGTGAAAGTGATGGCGATTTTGCGGATACCAATTTCTCAGGAAATGTGGAAGATTTGGTCGCCGCTGCCAGCTTTTTGGAAAAAGAATTTGCCGCACCTTCTTTAATTATAGGGCATTCGCTTGGCGGTGCAGCTTCCATTTTCGCCGCGCATGAAATACCTTCTATCCAAGCCGTGGTTACCGTTGGTGCACCTTCCAATCCCGTTCATGTAAAGCATTTGTTGCAAAGCGGTATCGAAGAAATTGAAGCAAGCGGTAAAGCTGTTGTACAATTGGCGGGGAGGGATTTCACCATCAAAAAACAGTTTTTGGATGATTTGGAGACCAAATCCCTACCGGAAATCGCCAAAGCCTTGCGCAAACCCTTATTGATAATGCATTCCCCACAAGATGATACCGTGGGCATTCAAAATGCAGAACAAATCTATGTTGCGGCCCATCATCCCAAAAGTTTTGTGTCATTGGACGGAGCGGACCATTTATTGACAAGAAAGGAGGATTCCATCTACGTGGGTGAAGTGATTTCAGGCTGGGCAAAACGCTATCTCAATATTGAGGACCGATTTAGCAAAAGCCTAAGAAGTAAACATCAAGTAGTTGCCAGTTTGGACCAAGAAGACATGTTTACCACGCAACTCAAACTTGGGAATCATTTTATCATGGCCGATGAACCCACAGATTTTGGGGGACAAAATTTCGGTCCTTCTCCCTACGAACTCGTCTCAGCTGGATTAGCAGCTTGTACCGCAATGACCATGCAGATGTATGCTAGACGAAAGCAATGGCCTTTGGAAAATGTAGAGGTCCATGTATCCTATGGTAAGGAACATGCAATTGACTGTGAGCACTGCGAGGAGAGTAATTCCAAGATTGATACTTTCAACAGGGAAATCAAGATAGTCGGTGAGCTCGATTCGGCCCAAAGGCAAAAACTGATGCAAATCGCCGACAAATGTCCCGTGCACAGAACCCTTCATAACGAAACCCAAGTAATCAGCACCGAAATGGAATAGTTATCTTAGGACGTCGTTACAGTTTCTATTCACATGGCAACATTACAAAGTCCGGTTTTTGAAGTATCGGTTGGTGGTACCTTCAACAGCATCCATAGTCTGGTGATTCCCATGGAAATCGCCAAACCCTTTTTGGATGCAGGACAAACCCGAGTCAAGGTAGCAGCACGCTTCGAAGAGAATTCCATTACCTTCCATGCAGCACTCATCAAGCGAAAAGGAAACATTTTAATGATGTTTAGCAAAAACAATCAAAAAACACTAGGCATCTTTCCTAACGACTATTTTGAGATGCAACTTTTTGAGGACACCTCAAAATACGGGGTTGAACTGTCAGAAGAGTTTGAGGCCGTGATGATGAGCGATTATGACGCGTTCCAACAATTCGAAACCCTTTCCATTGGCAAACAAAGAGGTTTGATTTATGCCATAGGGCGTTACAAAAACAGCCAAACCCGAATTGACAAAACACTAATCCTTTGCGAAAACCTTAAACGTGGTGTTCGTGACCCTCGTGAAATGCTCAAACCCTTATGACACGATAAAAATCTCCAATGGGCCAAGTTGACAGCAGGATAAATAATGGTTACCTTTAAGACACTAAATAGCACTTTCATGAACAAGCGTAAATTCCTAAAAAACACAGTGATGGCCACCACTGGTATGACCGTGGTCCCTAGTTTGGTTTTATCTTCTTGTAAGACGGAACCCAAAAAAGAAGAAACGGTAGAACCAGAGGCCGCAGCGGTAACAGCCACTTCATTTGTGCTTCCACCCCTACCCTATGGCTATGATGCCTTTCCAGATACCATTGACGCCATGACCATGGAAATCCATCACTCCAAACACCATCAGGGCTATACCAACAAATTGAACGCCGCTTTGAAAGAAGCCAACATTTCTGGCAAAACCATTGAAGAAATTCTGACCATGGATGAGTTACCGACGGCTATCCGAAACAATGGCGGTGGGTTTTACAACCACTCTTTGTACTGGGATATTCTTACTCCAGGAAATGAGGGAATGAGCGAGACGCTTACAGCGAAGATTACCGAAGATTTTGGTTCTACGGAGGCTTTTAAAAACGAACTGGCCACTGCGGGTGCCAAGCGTTTCGGGTCTGGTTGGGCATGGGTCTGTCAAGATGGAGATAAAAAATTACACATCTGCTCCACTCCAAATCAAGATAATCCGCTTATGAAAGTTGCTGAGCAAATGGGAACGCCTATTTTAGGGATTGATGTATGGGAACACGCCTATTATTTGAAGTATCAGAACAAACGTGGGGATTATCTCCAAAACATTATAAAAATCATTAATTGGGATAAGGTGGCCGCTAGGATGTCTTAATCCGAAGAATTTATGAATACGATCCGAGCAAGGAATTGTTCGGGTTTTTTATTTGCCAAAACTAGCTTGGGCATTGCTCATTAGGTTTTCACTATTTTTGGTGTTGACCGCATGGATACCAACACCCTCATAACGCAATTTCAGAATGGCAGTGTGCAAGCCTTTGAAAAGCTCTATGAAATGTATGGACAAAACATTCTTGGGGTCATTAATGTGATTTTGAAAGACGAAGTCAGGTCACAGGAAATCTGTCAAGATGTTTTTGTGAAAGTTTGGAAGAACGCATCCCAATACAATGCTTCCAAAGGGCGCTTTTTTACGTGGTTGTTGAACATTGCAAGGAATGCCGCTATCGATGAATTGCGTTCAAAATCGCACAAACAGCAACAAAAAAACCTATCCACCGATTACTTCGTAGATATTCTCGAAACGGAAGAAGCCGATGCGCCTTCATTGGATAGTATTGGCCTTTCCAAAATACTCGACGGTCTAAAAGCAAAGTGCCGAGAGATAATTAGCCTTTTGTATTTTAAAGGCTACACACAAAAGGAAGTTTCGGAAACCCTAGACATTCCTTTAGGAACCGTAAAAACCAGAAATCGGAATTGTATCGCGCAGATACGGAAGAATTGTGATTTGTAATGGATATTGAAAAGTACATAGCCTCCGGTATACTGGAACTATATGTTGCCGGTAGCCTTTCAGAAAGTGAAAATCTGGAAGTGCTTCACAATGCGCAGCAATATCCTCGAATACAAGAAGAAATTGAGAAAATTGAACAAGCGCTACTTCAGCTAACGGAAGCTTCAAGCCGTAACCTTGAAAAGCCTTCTTTCGAAACCATTGTGCCCACTACACCGGAAAGTACCAAGGTCATACCGCTGAAACCAGAGCGTAAAACTCCTTGGACAACCTATGTCGGTTGGGCAGCTGCTTTATTTTTTGGGGTTGGTCTTTTCTGGATGTACAATCAAAACCAGGATTTGGAAAATACCATAAAGGTTACGGAACAAAATATTCAAATATTGAATGATAGTGTTTCTTCTCTCGAAACCGCGGTAACGGATACCCAAAAGGTATTGCAAATGTTACGTGACCAAAACACAAAGGTGGTTGATTTGGGTGGGCAAACCGCAGCACCTGAGGCATATGCCAAGGTCTATTGGAACCAAGAGACCCAAAAAGTTATTGTAGATACGGAAGGCCTACCAGAACCTCCTGACGGCTATGATTATCAAATTTGGTCATTGACCTTAGAACCGCTGACCCCAACAAGTTTGGGTGTTCTTTCAGATGTTGGACAGGATGGGGAACAATTGTTTGAGTTAGCGAACACCAATGCATCCGAAGCATTCGGTATTACCCTTGAACCTGATGGTGGAAGCGAAACACCTACTCTAGAACAGCTCTACACTTTAGGCACCACAGCACCCTAACCTCCAAATCTCGTTTGTTTCTGCTCCCATCCATTTATGGGTATTTTGTAGTTTCGTTCTACCGGTAATCAAATCCCAACAATATGATCGCCTTAGGGGAATACAAAACACAGATTCTAGCCACCATATCCATAGTTGTGGTAATTATAATTCTCAACCAGCTGACGAAGATGGCTATTCGACGTTTCGGTAAACTGAGTGCGATTAATATGAACAATAGAAAAATTATTTTCTATTTGAGTAATCTCTTTTTCTATGGGATGGGTTTTGCGTTTTTAGGTCTTATTTGGGGGGTTGACGTGCACGATTTTGCCGTATTCCTGTCCTCTGCCCTAGCCGTCCTTGGCGTCGCTTTTGTGGCCCAATGGTGCATTTTATCCAACTTGACCGCTAGTGTCATCTTGTTTTTTAGTCATCCCTTGCGATTAGGGGACCGTATTCGGGTTTTGGATAAGGATTTTGATTGGACCGGTATCGTTGAAGACATTAGTGGATTTTACCTGTATATGCGCACGGATGATGACCGCAGAATTACCATCCCTACGAATTTGGTGATTCAAAAGGGCATTGAAATCCTAAAAGAAAAACAGTTGGCAAAGGCTTTGGAAGAAGATGCTTAAAACGCATAGAAACGCCATGCACAAGGCATGACGCTCCTAAACAACGAACAACAAAAATTCAAAAGGTATACGTCAGTCCCGTGCGAAGGGCCAAAGGACTTCCTGGTGTAAAGTGGATTTCTTCCGTTGCGAATGTTTCGTTTTGAAGACGTGAGGTCGTTGTAAACTGTGCTTCATTCCAATCTACATCAAATAGATTCTCAACAATTACTTCCAATGCAAGATGCTTGGAGAAGCGATAGTTCAAATTGAGGTCCGTCAAAAAATAGCCGGAAGCCACCAACGAGAAATCTTCATTCGCAGCCCTATCCCTCAAATATCGATATCGCAATCCTCCCGAAAGCCCTTTTTCATTCGAAATCCCAACACCTCCTGCCAAAGTAAAATTGGGCGCCAAGGGAATGTAATCCTCGCCAGAGGGCGACTCAAGACTTCTCGCATGGGAAAAGGTAGCATCTGTGAAGCAGTACAGATTGTTTTTGAATTGACCGCGGAAACCCAAGTCAACTCCATAGCGTCTGGATTTTCCGCTGGGCTCTACTATTCCTTCGTCGCCCACATACACCAACTCATCTTCCGAAGACAACATCCAAGCAGCCGCATTGACCACTAGATTGGGCAAAGGTTTCCAAAGGGTTCCTACATCTATACCAAACGCTCTCGCCAACAAGTTGCTTGAACCAAAAACCACCGAGCGGATGTCATTGGAATGAAAACCATAGCTCGTTTTTACAAAATATTGCGAACGTTCATTTGGACTGTACTGTATGCTTGCTTTGGGAGAAATTATCGTTTGGCTTTCTTCCAGTTTGGAGGTGACATTGGTCAAAACATTTTGATATCCAAAAGAGATTCTATCCAAACGCATTCCGGTCTGAAAAGACCACTTGTCAAGATTTAGCTTAGTATCGAAAAAAAGAAAGTTGTTGTTTTCAGTGATATCTCCCAACTGAATGCGCTCAAGAACGGTGGTTCTATCCAACATTCTGGACAAATCGCTATCGCGGACCTCGTCCAGTCGAAAGCCCAAACCAAGACGAGAGGTAAAACGGGCTTCTCCCAATTCCATCACATTGGAAAGTTTCACTGTAGTTCCGAAGAGATTCCGGCGTTCTGATTGCCTGATTCTATCGCCATTCTCAGGGTCGTTCAGAAAAAAGGTGAAGTTGGAAAACAACTGAAAATCATAATAACTCCAATATGAAGCAACATCAATGTTCAAATCTTGGACTAAGGTTCCAACATAGTTAGCCCCCAGTGTTGTCCTAGTGGTATTACCTCCCTCTGTGGCATCAATCGCGCCAAAACGACCTATCTGGCCGGAAGCAACGGCACGTTCTGGGATTTGACCCGAAGCATCCCAACTGCTGTCAAAATATTGCCCTGAAAAGGTTAATGCATTTCCATTATCAAATTGGTATCGGTATTTCCCTGAAACATTGAACCGCTCAAAATCTTGGGGCGCATCAAAATAGCCTTCTGAAAAAAGAGCTTCTGTAGCGAAATACGCCTTTTGCTTGGTTGTGTTCAGAACATTGAACATGGCCAAAGCCCTATTGCGCCCAAAGCTTCCGCTTTCTAGATGTAATTGGTTTTCTATTAAAATGGATTTGGTTTTGAAATCCACATAGCCCGCGGTTGCAAAGTTTCCTTGTTCAATCGAATGAGGTCCTTTTCCAAAATCCAATGCCGAAATGTTCTCCGGAATGACATGGTGCAAATCAGAATACCCCTGTCCATGCGCATGTGAAACCATATTAACCGGTATTCCATCCACAGTAAGACGGATATCAGTACCGTGGTCAAGGTCAAATCCCCTAAGGAAAATCTGCTCGGCTTTCCCTCCTCCCGCGTGTTGCGCAATGAAAATTCCAGGTACTTTTTGTAAAATTTCCTGGGAGGATTTCACTGGAATTTGGGCCACATCCACTTTTAAGAGCTGCGTCAAAATTTCGGCATCAGGTCGTACGACAACTTCTTCTAATTGATATGCGTTTTCAGCAAGTTTGACTACTAGGTTGTTTTCAAAATCTTGTTTTTTGATACGCAGACTACTTTTTTCATAACCCAAGGCACCAAAACGCAATACAACTCCTATTTCGGCGCTTTCCAAAGTAAACCGCCCTGTATTATCGGTATAGTAATAACAACTACAACTTTCTTGAAAAACATACCCGTTTTCAATGGGAATACCCGCTTCATCTACTAAAGCACCCTGTAGTGCTCGTTGGGCGTTTGCAGTAAATACCATCCCAAAAAATGCCCAAATACTCAAACAGAAGCGTAACGTGTTCTTTTTCATGATGCTTTTATAGCGTAGCAATTTCCTCTGTCATTAAAGGCCCCAACTCAAAGGTGGCTTCGCTAAGCGATTCCTTGATTTCAGCTACTTTTTTGGTTTTTCCCTTGGCCTTAAAGATTTCAGCCATGTGGAATAGGGCAACCGGCTCTTCTGTTTGCCCTTCAACCTCCTTTTGAATAATGGCATAGGCTTTCTCCAAATCACCGGACTTAAAGTGACTATACGCGAGCCAATCATAGGTTTCGGGAGTAGCACGCTGCATTACTTCCGCTTCCGCCAATTCAATAGCTTTGGTAAATTCTTCGTCATTCAGATAAACTTCCAAACGGTGGGTATTGTACATCACACCGTAGGAAGGATGGGCAGCTTTTTTCAAGAAGCCTTCCAAGGTTTTTCCTTTTAGGGAAGTATCACCCATAAATTCAGCAATTTCTGATTTGAGCAAATCAATACTGAGGGATTGATTGTATTGTTCTGTACTATTCAGAATATCCATTGCGCCATGGGCATCCTGTTCATGTGCATATAAAATCCATGCGATTCCCTTCTTGGCATAGGCATTTGAAGGTCGCAAGGCTAGAGCGTTCAAATAAGAATGATATGCATCTTCGATACGGCCTGCGTGACCGTAAAAGTCTCCCAGGTTGGTGTAACACCAAACCAGTAACTGGCTGTTCTTGGCATCTTCGGCTTTGGTTAGTGCCTTCTCCATAAACCGGATGGTGGTATCGATATCGCCCAGATGGTCATTCCATTTGGCTGCGCGAATGAGGTAGCCAAAATCAGATGGATTGGACAAGGCATCCAAATAGGATTTAGCAGTTTCGTATTCCCCCAATTCCATATGGATATCGAACAATAAGCCTTGACTGGCATTTAATCCACCACCCAACCTTTTGGCTTCTTCGGCCAACGGCAAGGCCTCCTTAAAACGATGTTGACTGATATAATTTCGCGCTAGGGAACGTAAAAATCCGGCTCTGCCAATTGCAGCGTGTTCTGCTGCCTTTTCTAATGCAGCTTCGGCCTGCTTTAAAGCGTTGATATCTCCCGTTTGATTGAAAATACGGGTGTATTCCTTTGCCACATTACCCAACGCTAAAGTTTGGGTGCTATCGGATTTGATTTTGGAATTCCAAAGGTCAAAAAACTTGGAATTTGATGGTACCGCGGTTTCAGCGAGGTAAGTCTGATAATCCTCGCTATTGGTTTTGAATGTTGGGGTTGAATTGCAGGCACAGACGAGTACTGCAACCATCCCATAAATGATTTGTTTCATGCTGTTTGTTGTTTGTTGTTGTAAATAGGGAGAGGCGAAAGCCCCTCCCCTCTTTTTCATAGCATAAATGCTATTCAGGATTCCCGAGGTACGGGAATGTATCAGAAAGTGTAGCCGTTAAGCCTACCCCGTCCGAGGTCAAACGCGGTAAATCCGGTGTACCGTCGCTATCCAGATCTTGTCCGCTAAAACGATCTCCTTGCGCACCACCAAAGAATAGAATCAAAGACACATCAATAATGTCATCGCTTGGTGTTCTTCCCGTTAAGGCTACTTCATCTCCATCTGGTACGAGAATAATTCCGTCATTGTCGAAATCGGTTCCAGGATTAAAATAGGTAGTGGGTAAATCTGGAGCTACTTCCAAAACATCTGCAGCAAGTACAGTGGTCAAGGTTGTGGCGTCGAGACCCAAGATGTTGTTCTCGTAGTTAACCGCCATCGGGTCAAGACCCAATTTTAGGGCATATACATCATGGTATTGTTCCAAACGTGCTTCAAAACCTTGTTGAAAGATTCCAACCATTTCGGAAGGAATCGCCACGTTGTGCGCATCCTTTACGCTAGGCATCCCATCCATATCAAAACTTAAGGTGGTATTGATTCCTGGACGTCCCATAAAGTCTACTTGACCAAAGGTTCCTGAAAAATCGATTGGTGTCATACCATCGTCATCATCCATCATCATGTCCATATCATCTGGGACGATGGTATTGTCATCATCACTACAAGCGACAAAAGCCAGAGCGATACATAGTATCCAAAGTGGAAATTGAATTTTAATTCGGTTCATTCTCTTGTGTTTACGATTATTGTTTACGGTTTGTGGTGACCCATGTTTTGTAGACGGTCAGTCCCAAAGCATTGGTTGCTGTGGGTGTTCCCAATAAGGCATTTGGGATTTCGATAGCGATGGACAAGGTGTTGGCTCCGTCAAAAGTGTCTTCAGCTTCGCCTATCGGAAGAAAACCGCCTGGGGCAGAATCCAATTCAGCTGAAATCACTGCATTGAATTGAAAGAAGTCAAAAAAGAAAGGGTCCTGCCGCGGGCCAGCAAATAGAGAAACGCCGTCTTCGGTAGTTTCCACTGTTGCGGTTTCAGTTGAAATCGCAACATCGCCTAGAGGCGCATCGACCATTATAGCACTGTTCAAACCGGTTTGGTCCGGAGCTACTGGTCCAAAAAAGTACATTCTACCCTCTCTTGGAATGGCTTGAATCACTTGGTCTTCTACCAAATCCCCATCAAGGTCAATGTTGATTTCGGTCAGCACATCCTCGTCAAAGGTTCCGTAGGGAAGCTCCGGAAGGACATCGGATTGCACATCGACCACGAATACGGTGTTATCCGAACCTTCCGTAGGCTCGAAGGCAAAAAAGTCGGCGATGTCCGAGGTTGTTCCAACGGTACCGGGTGCATCGATATGGTCTGCGGACAATAATATTCCGCCTGTAACCAACAATGCCAAACCGGCCGCTGCATACTTAGTTGTTCTTGTCATTTTAGATTTTGATTATGATTAATACGCCCCTACCTACGGAAGCTTATCTTGGAGGGTTCTGTTTTGGTTTGTTAAAATTTTCCCAATAGAAATTGAAGCATAGAATGGTTGCAAACCAATAAATTCTTCTAATTTGCATGCATCAATCAATAAACC
>JBCBPD010000129.1:0-9572 GCA_039820925.1 Bacteroidota bacterium
AAATGTGAAGGGTTATTGGGAGCAACAAAACTGCTCCAATAAAGCTAGTGCCCTGCAAAATCAATAGCAATCCAAAAAGGAGTTCGCAAACCCCTAATACTTGCCAAAAGTATCCGGTCTGTTTTGCACCGCTGATGTACAGTATTTTTTGCAAAGTGCTTTCCTTTTCTGGAGAGGTGAATTTTGATGCGGTTTCTACTACTTCCACTGGTTTGGGGATAGGTTTTTGGAATTTTTGGATTCCGCCATAAACCATCATACCCCCTAAAACAAGTCGAAATACAATAAATAGTATTTGAATGCCTTTTTTCATTTATTCAGGGGCGGTTAAATCCGTTTCACCTTCATTGGGATTGTACACATAACTAAAAGTGTAGTATCGCAAATCATTGTTGGCAATATCAGGCGTGATGTTGGCTGGAGCATCTCGGTAGTAGCTCAAAAACTCCACCTTGGCAAACTTTCCATCGTGGGTACGGATCACAAAGATTTTCCCTGGAATCGGAGAAACAACGTTGGTCATGAAATTGTAGTTGTACCAGCCGTTATCACTTCCGGCTGGAATGGCATAAGCACCATCAGCATCTTGGGTATAGGTCAGTCCATCAGCGGATGTAATACTGGCAAAAGTGCCCGTTTGAATGGAAACACCGCCATTTCCGTTTCTTGTAGGTTCGTCATTGGTTCCAGTTGCTGCCCCTCCGTTAATGGCGATGGTAGTTCCTCGAAAGGCGAGGTCCCATTCGGTATCACTAGTGGTTACCGTACCAGTGGCAAAACTGAATTTGGTGAATTCACCAGAGATTTCACCCTGTCCTTGGCCCCCAGTCTGTGGAGCGGGAATGTTGCTAGCGGTGCTGCTTTCGACCTCCTCCAAACGTGGGCCTTCATCATCGTCACTGCAACTAGTGAGTGCAACAAATGAAAAAATAATAAGCAAAGGTTTAAAAAGGTATTTCATGATAGTACTAATGGTTAAAATTGAATGTTAAGTCTTGCGAAAAACTGTGCCCCAGGATTAATGAGGAGTTCGTTGTCTTGTGAAGCCAAGGGGTTTTGCCCCTGGAAATCCAGAATATTGTTGGCGCCAAGTTGTAATTGGTAATGTTCAAAGAAAGTCTTGCCAAAGGCAAGATTCACCAATGCGTAGCCCTCTACAAAGGAGTCATCAAATTCATCTAAAAGGTCGTTTCCGTTACGGTCGGTAAGACCAAATCTGCTGCGGTAGGTTACTCGAATGTTGGCGTTGGTACCCCATTCGGGGATGTCATAAAATACTCTCGCATTGAGCGTATGGCGTGAGCGGTTTTCCAAACCAAAATAATCGGAGCTGGAGAGCGCAATGGTTTGTAAAGTAGTATTGTCTCGAGCAAAAACTTCTCCATCCGCTACGGCATCTCTTTTGTTTTTATCGTAAGCAAAAAGCAATTGATATCCGGCATTTATGCTGAGGTTTGTGAGCGGTTTGTATTTTAAATCAACTTCAAGACCTTGGGTGAAAACACTTTCTCGGTTGATATATCCGAATACATTTTGGCCGTTGGTCTTGGTAGCCAGTATTTGTGTGTCGATAAGATTTGTAAAGTCATTGTGAAAGGCATTGATTTCGGCGGATAGCTTTCCTTTTTTATAAGCCAGTCCAAGGTTGTAACCTACCGAGCTTTCTGCATCCAAGGCTTCGCCTAGTTGGGAGGCGTTATTGATTTGAAGGTTGGCAATCTGGCCATTGTCTTCCAAACGCTGCAAGGCTTGTTGTTCAACATTTTTACCGAAGACAGAATACCCTCCACCAGCAGCATTGGTAAAATCCAAATACAATTGTCTGAAGTCAGGTGCCTTGAAACCACTTCCTACGGAACCTTTTATGGCTAGGGTCGGACTAATATCGTATCGCGCTGAAAACTTGGGGCTGAGTTGGGAATTGTACTCACTCTGATTATCGAAGCGTGCCCCAACGATAACGTTCAAGTTTTTAAGCGGAATAAAGTCGTACTGCGAAAAGACATATTGTGATTCGAAGGAAACACTGTTGGTAAAAAGGGACCGGTCTAGGTTTTCGAAATTGTACCCAGCGCCCAATGTAAAAGTGTTGGTGTCAGAGAACGCATAGTTGAATCGTATTTCGGGGCGAAAGAGCTGTTGGTCAAAGTCGTTTTCAATCAATAAGGTATCGTCGATAGGGTCGATTGCTTTTTCGTTGGTAGTATAATTGGTATAGTATAGTTCGTATTGCAGATTGACTTTTTCAGAAGGATTGTGGTCCAAACGCAAATGAGCATTAAAGTCGGTTTCTTCACTTGTACTAGGTGCGATATCAAACTCTTGGAAGAAATACCTTCCTGATGCAAATAATTGCAGTTGGTCTGACATGTCGTATATCACACGCCCGTTGAACGTATAGTTGTAAAAAGGATTGACGGTTTGGGATTCCGTTTCGGTTGGAGTAAGGTCATAGCCATCCGTACTGAGTCGGTCTGCGAAAAAAGAGTAGCCCACTTTTCCCGCTTTTTGGTTCAGACTTACCGCGGTGTTTTGGTTATTAAAGGTTGCGGAACGGTGTGAGATTTGCCCGTTGATTTGTTTTGATGATGGATTCTCGGTGATGATGTTGATGACACCACCAAGCGCTTCGGAACCGAATAGACTTGAAGAAGGGCCTTTTACGATTTCGATTTGTTTGATATTACCAACCGCCAAACGGCTTAAGTCTAAATTCCCTGAGCTTCTTCCCAAAATGGGTACACCGTCAATCAAAACCATTACATAGTCTGATGCAATCCCTTGTATTTGTACTCCTTCTCCACCTCCAATGGTGGCATCTGGGGTCATAATAATTCCCGTTTGTTCATTTAAGATTTCATTGAGCCGCGTTACACCGGTTTGTTGCAATTGTTTTTGGGAAATCAAGGTGACGGGAAGGGGAAGTGAGGAAAGTTGGCGTAGGGTGCGTGTGGCGGTAACCACTACTTCATCCAAATTTTCAGTGAGAATACTATCGGATGGAGATTCGTACTGAGCGCTTGTTCCTAAAGGAATCAGGGCGATTAGAATCAACCAATAATTAAACTTATTTAGACTCATTAGAAATAAAAATCAAACAAATATATAAGTTATATTTAATCAATCTAAATAAAATTAATATTTTTGGAGTGCTAATTTTACGAAAACACCGACATCATGAAAAACATCATTTTTACCAGTATGATGCTGCTTTTTGCAGTTGTTTCCTTAACCGCCCAAGACAAAAAGCGTATGGATAGAGACGCTATTTTGGCGATGTGTGGCTGTTATGATATCACCTTTAAGTATACCGAAACCTTTGCTCCCGAAATTGATTACGAAAAAAAGCTAGACTATACCGCTGCCGCGTTGGAGTTGGCCCTTCCTATCGTAAATGAAGACAACAAAATCTCGATTCAACACCTGTTAGTAGTAGGGGATACCATGGTCATCAAACACTGGAGACAAGATTGGGAATACGAGAATCAAGAGGTTTTTTACTATAACGCAAACAACACTTGGACTTTCAAGACACTGCCTAAAGAAGCGGTTGCCGGGCAGTGGACGCAAAAAGTATTTCAGGTAGACGATAGTCCACGGTATTCGGGTTCGGCCACCTGGGTGCATTACGATGGGAAGCATTTCTGGGAGAATAAAACGGATTCGCCTCTACCTAGAAGGGAGTATACCAAACGTAGTGACTACAACGTGATGTTGCGAGGTAACCGCCAGGAAATTACCAAAGCGGGTTGGGTGCACGAACAGGATAATGATAAAATCCTTCGTGAAGCCGGGAGCGAAGACGTGCTGATTGCACAAGAAAAGGGTTGGAATGTGTACAATAAGGTAGCAGATGCGAAATGTGCCAAGGCAAAAGAATGGTGGAATGAGCATCAAGATTTCTGGGCCAATGTACGCACCTCTTGGGATGGCATTTATGACCGCGAAGGTAGTTTAAGTCTACATAAAAGCATTGACAAGAAACCTTTGTTCATGCATTTGTATCCATTGGAGAAGGCCAATGCTGATGCTGAGGCTATTGCTGACGTTTTAAACAAATTTATCAATGCAACTCCTGAAGATGCGTCTCAAGGAAAATAGAAAGATATATAGGGTGGGAGCGGCCTTTTTGGCCGCTTTCCTCTTTTTAGGACTGGTTTCCTTCGAGAATTCCAACACCCGACTCATGCAAAAGTTGAATGCTGCTGTTGAAGGTGCTTTTGCCGTGCAAGACTTCAGCCTGGACGTCATGCAAGTGGATACTAAGGTCAATAAAATGACCGCTGTCGAGTTTGGTAAGGAAAACTTATACGCCATCAAAAAAGGTGGCGCGTTGCTCGGATATGCGTATTTAGGTCAAGCCCCAAGCATGAAAAACATTTTTGATTATACCGTTTTGCTTACGCCTGACCTTCAAATCAAAAAATCCAAGGTGCTGATTTATCGCGAGGACTATGGTCGTCAAATTGGAAGTCAGCGCTGGTTAAAGCAGTTTATTGGTAAAAAAGCAGGCGAAAAGTTAGGTTATGGGGAGGACGTTGACGCTATTGCCGGAGCCACCATCTCCGCCAAATCCATGACCAAAGCAGTAAACGATGTGTTGGCCAGTATAAAAGTACTGCAAGAAAAAAGCATACTTTAGACTATCAAAAATTTGAGGTCTAATCCACACATGCGTTTTAAGGGTCAACTTCCAAACTTTAACAAGGAAATCAAGGGGCTTTTATTGGTCTACCTTTTTGTAACTAGTGTTGGTTTTCTGTCGGCTTTGCAATTTGTCAATTTAACTACCGAGGGTGGACAGCCTCAAGGGATTCAGGAAAACTATTTGGGAAATGAAGAAGATGAAGCCGCGGAAGAATTGAAATTCGCCAAAAGCGAAAAACAGATTTTGAATATCGTTCATACTCACATGATGGCCATGGGAATGTTGTTCTTTTTGTTGGCTGTAATTTTTTATACCACCCCTACCAAGGGATTCCTGCGCAAGTTCTTATTATTCGAACCCTTGCTATCTGTCTTTTTTACCTTTTCAGGGATTTACCTATTGTTCAAGGGAATCTTATGGATGCGTTATGTAATAGCGGTCTCCGGAACTTTAATGACGGTTTCCTATGTGCTTACTCTTTTGATTGTCGTGTACTATATCCTAAAGCGACCAACTCAAATTCCTTCGGAAAGTTGAGTGTAGAGTACTCCGCTTAAAATTGCCAGCCCAAAGCTCAATAGCGTACCAATAAGCACATATTCGGTCAGCTTTCGATTGTTGCCTTTATTCAAATCTCCAAAACGAAATACTGATTTCGCTGCAATCAATAACCCAATTGCGGCCCACTGTCCGATACAGATAAAACCAAAAACAAAAAGTCGTTCCAACATACCAATATATTTACCTGCATTCGGTAAAGAACCGCCTTCTTCCGCATCATCTGTGTTAACTTCCTTGATGTATGGAAGCAAGAGCATTCGCATGATAATTCCAGATACATACGTCACAAAGACCAGGAATGTCAAAAGCAAAAGCATGTTTTCATCGAAAAGAGCCGACCAGTGAATTTGGAATTCAGCTTGCAGTGCCACTACCCCGAAGATTACACCTAAATGTAAAATTTGGTCGACAAGAAATAGAAAACGTTGGTTGCTGGGTTTGGTTAAATAGAGTTTGGTCAAGTCAATACCATAATGTGAAACAATGATGATGGCGATGTATCCTACATATTGGAATTGCAATAAGAGCAGAAGCGCCACCAGATGAATGCCCATATGGGCATATAAATACTTTGATTTTACCTTGTTTTCGAGTTTGTGTTGTACCCACGAATTAGGTTGTAACATGAAATCCCCAATAAAGTGGGCCAATAAAAGTTTCAGGGCCAGTAACATCATAGTTTTTGGAGTTGGTCGGTGTAAAAACGATTCATTTTTTGTAAAACATCATACCCGCCGCGATTGAGTTCTTCACTGATATTCCCTTGGGATTTACTGAGAATGGAGGCAAGTTCTTTTTGGTTCATGTTGGGGTTTTCTATGGCATTTTTAATGGTAAGCGAGATGGCTGGGGTCCAATCGTCCATGGTCAACAGTGCCAGTTCCAAAAGCAAGTTCATGTGTTCATCAAATCTTTTGTAGTCTGATTTCAGTGCCAGATTCTGCTTTTTGAGTTCTTCAAAACACCTGCCTGAATACACAAAAGCAGTACCGTTGGATTCGGTGATTTTACTGGCATCATGGGATTTGTCTCCTAACCCAATAGCGATTCGCACATCAATATTGCGGAGTTGCTTGATGCAGGCTTTGATATAAGTTGCCGCCTCAAGAGCCTTTTTTGGGGTAGTTTCCAGTTGAAAACTATCGCCCCGGTAAATTTCCCAATGTTTGGGTTCTTCACCGTACTGGTCAAGTGCACTTTTGAGCTTGGGCATCCAATCAGAGGTGTTATGCTCCGTGGAATTTTTAATATCTCCTGTTAGTATTGCAATCATATTTTGATGAGGTATGGTCTTCATAATATCTGCTAATTCGCAGATATCTTAAAATATCTGTAAATTCACAGATAATCAAAAATATCTGTAAAATAGCAGATAATCAAGAATATCTGTAAAATAACAGATAATGGGGAGGTTTGTACCGAAATACTGCTCCCCATAAATATCTAAAATGACCTTATTGTTCGGGTGTTTTTTCTCTAAAGTTGGGAGTCAGTGCACCATTGGCCCATGTCAAACGACGTGTCTCCACTGTTTTTTGTTCCCATTCGCCTATTTCGTCCAATACGGTATAGGTTTCTTTATGGTACACTATTCTATCGGGTACCCCTCCTTCATCCTCTGGGAAGATGAATCGTTCTGCATAATGGAACATGCCCGCTTCAAACATTTGCGAAAGGTTCGCTACCTTGACCAGACGGTCTTCATTCCAAAAGAAGTACACTTCGCCGCCTTCCATACCACAAGCCTCTGCCATATAATCCACAACCAAAATAGTATCAAGTCCAGGAACCCCTTTGCCATTCATGGTTTTGATGTAGAAGCCAGCGTTTGCTAAAGCAATTTGCTCTTCGGTGTATTTACCCATGTCCAAGGCTCTGATATTAAGAAATACTTGGTCTTCATTCTTGGAATAGGCAAAGAAATAAGGTTTTCCGTTGATGGATTTCTTTTCCAAAGAAAGTAATCCGCCCAAAATGTACCCTACCGTAGTATCGTACTTTACTTTGTAAAATGGAGAATCAAATCCTCGGTAAGGCCAAGAGAATTCCGTTTTTTCAATGATTTCGACCCATTCACCGATTTTCAAAAGTTTCAAGACTTCAGATTCAGTTTTGGGTGCACTTCTCAATTTGACATTGTCACCGAAAACAAAAACCTGCTCGCCCGGTTTAAACGAACATTCTTCCCAAGTACAGTGGTATCGGTCTTGTGCTATGCTTGACCCTAGAGCGAAAAAAAATACTAGGGCACTAAATATCATTCTAATCATAATGCTAGGATTTTAAAGGATTAACGTCCTTAGGAAGGTTATAAGTATATACGGGAATACAATGCAGAACAGATTAGATTCATCTGTTTTTCAAGAATCTTTTGAAATACGCCATGGTGGATTTTTACGATTTTCACCGGCATGGTATAACTTGATGACGTTCCCATCTGGGTCGTTCAAAAGCGCTTCACGCCAAAGCCAACTCTGGTCCTTGGGCCCTTCTTCAAAACGAATGCCTTTTTCCTCAAGTTCCGTCACTTTTGTATCCAAATCCTCACATTCAAAATATAGGATGATACCATTTCCCGAAGGTAGCTCATCCACGGTATGAATTGAGAAAGTACTTGTGCCATTTGGACATTCAAAACGTGCGTAGCGCGGTTCAGCCAACACAATCAATTCAAGCCCTAACGTTTCATAGAATGCTACAGCAGCTGTAAGGTTTAAGGTTGGAATAGTGATTTGGTTCAAGTCCATAAGGGTTCTCTCACAAGATTAACATTAACCCAAAATACGGCTTTCAGGTTTAATTTTCTGGTAATGTTCTGCTAACCCTAAGGGCATTTGCGTTGGCTAGTTTTAAAGAAACCTGAGAACACTTTACAATGCAAAGAAAAACCGAAACAAGAAGAGCCTTTCTTGCCAAAGCCATATGGGCATCCGGAGGCGTTATTTTGACTTCGCAACTCGCGGCTTGCGAACATTTAGATGATTTTTTGAACGATGATGGACCTGTTGATGGAGTCCCTCGATTCCTGCACGGGGTGGGAAGTTTTGACCCTATCGCCAATGCCGTCATCATCTGGACGCGTTTTACGCCAACCATGGATGAGGTGGGTGAATTCATCAAAATCAATTGGCAAGTGGCCACAGATAAAAATTTTAGCAACGTGGTGAAAGAAGGGCTGCAGTATGCTTCCGCGGAAAACGATTTTACCATTGTTCAAGATGTAACCGGATTAGCAGCTGATGGCAAATATTACTACCGCTTTATCCAATCAGAATTGAATGAAAAGTCAGTTGTGGGGGAAACCATCACCTTACCTGAGAAAGGTGCCGCTTTGAGCAGTTTGAAATTGGCAATTTGCTCTTGTAGCAATTATCCAGCTGGCTTGTTCAACGTATATGATGCCATTGCGAATAGCGATGCAGATGCCGTTTTACATTTGGGAGATTACATTTACGAGTACGAAGTGGGAGGCTATGGAACCAATGAAAATACAGGACCTCTCGGGCGTGAGCACGACCCCAGTACTGAAATCTTGACGTTGGAAGATTATCGCTTGCGCTACCGTCAATATCGAACGGACGAAGGTTTGCAATTGGCACACCAGAAAAAACCATTCATCGTGGTTTGGGATGACCACGAGATAACCAACGATGCTTACATGGATGGTGCGGAGAACCATGATGATTCCGAAGGCGATTACCAAGCCCGCTTGGAGCGGGCCATTCGTGTCCATAGTGAATACTTGCCGGTACGAACGGAGACCCCAGGCGTGATTTATCGAAACTTTGAGTTTGGTAACCTGGTCAACCTAGTGATGTTGGATACCAGAATTATTGGTAGGGATAGGCAACTCGGTTTTGGAGGCTTTTTCAATGCCGACGGTAGTTTTGACTTTGCAGGCTTTGGGGCCGCGTTGGGAGACCCATCCCGCAGACTCATGGGAGAAGAACAATTGACTTGGACCGCGGGTGCCGTTGGCGGTAGCTCAGCCACATGGCAAGTTTTAGGGCAACAAGTACTTATGGGAACGATGACCGTTCCAGCTGAACTACTGATTTTGATAGGTCAAGTAGCAGGAGGCGATACGAGACCAGAAACTTTAGCGGCTTTGCAACAAGCCATTGTGGATTTGTCTGCTTTGAAGGCAAGGGCTTTAGCGGGTGACCCAACGCTTACCCAAGAAGAACTGGCCCGTTTGGCAGCGCAAGTTCCATACAATTTGGATGCTTGGGATGGATATGCTGTTGAACGCGAGCGTCTGTATGCCTTGCTCAAGGGAAAAAACACAGTTGTTTTTGCAGGGGATACCCATAACGCATGGCACAATATGCTGCTTGACAGTAATGGAGATAAAATTGGTGAA
>JBCBPD010000130.1:0-9527 GCA_039820925.1 Bacteroidota bacterium
AAACTTCCAATACCCGGATTGAGCAGCGACCAAAATAATTTTATCGAGTTTTTTGGATGAAGGCGCTAACCCAATCAGTTGCCCACCAATGCTGTGGCCCAGCACTATTTTTTTGGCGTTGGGATACTGAGCAGTTGTGTATTGGATGACGCTTTCCAAATCAATGCTACCCCAGTCTGAAGCGTTGTTTTCAAGGTCCTTGATGGGACTTTTTAATGAACGACCAATACCGTTGTAGTCAAAAGTGATAACCGAAACTCCACGGTCGGAAACAAATTGCGCAAAACTTTGGTAGTAGCCTTGCTTTACCCCAGTGGCGGAAGCCATAATGAGGATGGTTTCTTTTTGCTCGCTTTCAAAAAGGGTAGCGGACAAGATTTCTGTATGGGATGGAATTTCAATTTCTTTCATGCGCTCATTGCGATGCCTCAGATTTGGTCTTGAATGCATATAGCGCAAATGAACCCAACCAATGTTGTCCGGCATAGTCCCCATCCGTGATTTTGGAAAGCGAATAGTCCAAATGTTCCGTGGCGAGATTATATGCATTATTGTTGTCCATAAGAGGATAAAGACACCAAGCCCTGGAAAAGTTTACGCCATCTAAATGAACTAAATGTCCATCCGAGCGGTCTTTAACCTTACCAGACGCAAGAACCAGTTTTTGATGATGCAAATCCGGCAAAAATGTTTCGGACCATGTCGCAAATTCAGTTTTCGAGAGTACTTTGCGCATAATGTCCAGTTCTTGCAAACAGGGCGAAAGGAAATCGTAGCCACTAGGTTCCCAGCTGATGGGACAATTTTTATCCTCACTGTAAAACCGAATCGCAGCCTCTTTGATGGCTTCAGACAAAGCTGTGTTTCCGACGGTTTGGGCATAGTCGTAAGCGAAACTCATCCCAAATGCGGTATTCGAATGGGTGCCAACCCTGATAGGGTAAACCAACTTTGGATAGTATTCGATGTATGCCTTGGAAATATAATCTTCCAGGGGTTTTAGGGTGTTGTACCATTTTTGCCCAAGCGGGTCATCCCAAGTAAAAAGTTCTTCCTGTAGCTTGAGCAACCAAGCCCAACCATAGGTTCTTTCAAAAGATTTGCTTTCACGGTTTAGGGTGAAATAAGCAACTTCTTTTTCAATATTTTCCGCCGTGAGGTTTTCATCGAGCATCCGAATGGCTTCTTCTCTTTGCGCTAGGTCTGGGAAATTTTTGAGCAAGTACACCAAGGACCAATGCCCATGAACCGCAGAATGCCAATCGAAGCAGCCATAGAAGGCCGGATGGTGTTCTTGGGGCATGGCCAAATCGCTTTCTTGGGCAATGACCAATCCGGATTTGTAGGGTAGCGGGTTTTGAATACAGCCAATAGGTAACGTGCTGAGTCGATTGGCCTCTTGGATATCCAATACGATGTCTTTGGTTGTCTTGGAAGGAGGCGTGGGTTCACTTTCCGTTTTGGTTTGGTCCTTACAGGAAAAGAAAAGTAGACCACAGAGCAAAAGGCCCGAAACAGTGTTGACGTTCATGATAGCGTTTCTTAGCGGACTAAATTTAGCAAGAAAGCAGTATGGCCGCTAACTATTTTTGTTTCCAACATTTTGTGTTTTTTGTTTGCCCTCTTTGGTCATGGCAAAGCTGGTTCTTCGCTTCATGGTTTTGATAAACTCCACTTTTCGAAATCGCAAAGCACTCCAATCACTATCAATAGCTACTTGCCGAACACCTTCGTAACCAAATTTTCCAAGCGTTTCCCAACCGGTATCCCTACTTACTTCTGAATTGTATTTTTTGGATGTCTTTTTGGGATAGGCGAACCAAACGATAGCATCACCTTTACGCTTTTTCTCGATAGACTCGGAGATGGAATGGATTTCGTCAGATTTCTTCACAAAGGCCAAGACGAATTCAATGGTACTAGCCTTTTGAATATCAGTCTCCACGTTGGTAAAATTTTCGATTTTGGAAAGCGCAGTATCAAATTCTGGAGGATGATTTACCACGAGAATTTTGTTATGGTCTTTGAAATTTAGCTTTTTGAATAAGGGTGTCATTTTGATTTTTTGAAATAGGTTGTGTTTGAGATTTGAAGTCCGTTAATTCACTCGGTCCAAAGTCATTTCAAAAAATTGATACCAAGTATCTCCTCTTTTGATTTCACCAATTTCAAACCATTGGTCGTTCGCATTGAGTTCAATGATGTACCTCATATTTTCCATAGGGTACCAATGGAATTTTTCATCAATTAATTCCGCTTTGAACTCCCCTTTTCTTCCATTTTGAAGGTAAGACTGAAAGGTATAGTTTTTGTCGGCTTTGTTGTATGAGACAATAGCCATGGCATTGTGGATTATCTTGCCATTATTCCTTCCCAAACCTTCAATCAAAATTGCCGTACTGTCCAACTTGAATTGGATATTTTCGGTTTGGTCAAAATCTGCCTTTTTTCTGTCAGGACCCATCATCCAACCTTGTCCCTTCCACTGACCCGTAATAAAGTGAAGTTTTGTGATTTCTGATTTGGATATGGAGTCGGTTTCGTAGGATTGCCCAAACGTAAATTGGACCAACAGCAGGGATACTGCGAACAAAAAACTAGTTGTTTTCATTATTGAAGTTTATCTAGTGGGTTGTGGTTATGTCAAAAATCAAACATTTGGATTTGAATTTCCTAAAGTGCTGATTTCTTGCTCTTAAGATAGCAAATAACTGCTAAACCTATTAAGGCATATCGAGTGTTTTGGTGATGCCCGGAAATTCATGCGAGGACAGGTAATCAGCGGAACTGATAGGTATTGTATTCTTCGATTTCTTATTCGCCAATGAGGTCCTTAAGCATTTTGCGAGCGGTTTTACCCAACAGGTTAGGTGTTTTGGGGCCACTCTGGTTGGTAATGATGGAAATGCCTAAATCGTATTTTGGGAAAACAAACAACCAATTTTGGGTTCCTGTTGTTCCCCCGTGATGGTTGAACGATATCCCGTATTTATCTTTTCGTATTCTCCAAAAGTATCCTAGATAAGAACCGGTATTCTTCTTGTAAAGCATGCGATGCGATTCGGAAACGATAGGATTATTCTTGTTCAGTTGAAGTTTAACGTATTGCATTAAATCATTTAGCGTCATTCGCATTCCGCCGCCCGAAGCCCATAGTGGATTTAGTTGGTTGGGCGACTGGGTTTCATTTTTCATCCAATACCCCCGAACAAGTCTGTTCTGTTGTTCTGGGTTTAAGTGGATTCCCGTATCAGACATTTCATGTTCCACTGAAAAAATATCTTTTATCAGGGCATCAATGTTTTTTTGATAAACGGTTTCCAAAATGTAGCCAGCCAATTCGGCTCCCGTATTGGAATACGAGTAAGTAGTGCCTGGTTCGGTTGAAATGGAAACGTTTTTTAAATCTTCGAAGAATTTCTTTTTATCGTAGGACTCCTCTATCGCCAGATAGGTTTCAGGAACGCGTTCATTTAAATTTTGAAAAACTTCATCCATTTCCTTGGGCAAAAACATAGGTAAACCTCCGGTATGGGTTAGGAGGTGTTTTATGGTGATTGGTTTGCCTTGGTATTCTAAATTGGGATATGCTTCTTGGAGATAGGTTCTGATATCGTCTTCCAACTTGATTTTTTGGTCCAAAACGGCCTTGGCGACCAAATAACCCGTGATGGTTTTGGTTACTGAGCCTACCTCATAGATGGTTTCATCATTTGGTAAGTTGCCCTTTCCTTTTTCGATTTCTCCAAAATGTCCGGTGTAGGATTGCTTGTTATGGTAAACCCCAATGGAAACGGCAGTAATCTGATTGTTTTTTAAAAACTGTTCCCCTCTGTTTTGAATGGATGTTTGAATTATATCTTTTGAGATGATTTCCTGTGAAAATGTGTTTTGGGACAGTCCTACTGCTAAAAACAATAGGGTGAGGAAAGCGTGTTTCATTTAGTTTTTCAAAGCTGGTTCAAAAAATGGGTCAATTTTATCCTTTTCGGTCGTATTCCATGTATGCTGCTGTTTTTTCTGCGATAGCTATACCATGAAGTGTTTCTACGATGTGGAAAGATAAATCGATTCCAGCTGAAATTCCGCCTGAAGTGTAAATTTTTCCTGTGCTCACAAAACGCTTATCTTTTTGCGGAATGCCGGTGGGCACTATTTCCTTCATATGGTCATAAACCAAGTGATGGGTGCAATACGGACGCCCATGTAACAAGCCCAAAACCCCCAATAACCTTGCGCCAGAACAAATGCTAAGGGTAAGTTCAGACTTTAGGTATGTTTTGTGTATCCAATCCAACATTTTTTGGTTGTTCATGAGTTCACGGGTACCGGAACCCCCAGAGATGATGACAATATCCAATTCAGGACAGTTCGCAAAATCATAATCTGGGTTTACGGATAATCCATTAACCGCCGAAATAGGTTCAAGAGATTCACTAACCGTGAAAACGTTGAACAAACCAAAATCGTTTATTTCTGAGGTTACTGCAAAGACTTCAAAGGGTCCCGCAAAATCCAACACTTCTGCTCCGTCAAAAATCAATATGCCCACATTTCTTTTATCCATCGGTTTACTTTTGTGTGGACAAAAGTAATTGGGATATCAAGGGAATAAAAGGACAATACAGCGTACTATTAGGCCAAAATTTGGCGAAAAGAAGGGTTAGGGTAAAAGCTTAATGTGTTGGGTTGTTTCTCCGTAGAACTGACTTTAAATTCTAAGACTTGTTATTATGAACGATTAATCAATTCTGACTAACCCATTCCAAAGCAAACGTATTGACTTCGCCCAAATGGTCTATCCATTCTTTTTTTCCGGTTTCGTCAGTTTTGGTTTCTAAAAAAAAGTGGTCACAGTTGGGAAAAACCTTGTACGTCAAATTGGTTTTTCCTTTTCGCAAGAACTCTAGTTTGGCGTAGTCCATATTCAAGATGCTATGGCGGTCTTCTCCTCCAGCCACATATAAAATAGGAATGTCTAGGTTGAGCATATTCTCTAGAGGTGAGGTCAAGCTGAAACTGCTCCATTTGTAGTAGCTTTCCCCGAACCATTCCTTTGTGGTGGATGAAGGGTCCTTGTATATTTTTTCATATTCCGTGTACAGTGAATCAATGTTGGATTGTGCTTCTTCATTTGATTTTTCACCCATAAAGGCAGATACTCTTTCCATAAGAATGAAGTCATACAAATGATTCAGAGCGTTCCCCATCATGGCGATAACATGAGTCACCTTTTTGTTCTTTACTGCTACCGCTGGGGCTACTTGTGAGCCTTCTGAGTTGCCCCAAACAATAAGTTTGGCGCTATCAACATTCAATTTTTGCAACGCATCGTTGATGACCAAATCAGCTGAATTGGCCCGCCAATCCAAACTATATTTTTCTTGATATCCTTCTCTCATGGGGTATGCCTTGCGTCCCGAAGAAGTGATATTGATACGGTCAACCAGCGGTGTGTTGGGTTTGCTTATCAGCACGATATGATAGTCGTTACTCAGTGTGCTTGCATTCAAGGTGATGCCACTGGAATACCTTCCGTCCGGTTTTTGGAAATATAAGGGAAGGTTTGTGGAACCTTGGAGATAAATCAATAAGGGTTTGCGGGCATCGATGGCGTTTTGATATACATGGTATTCAATTTTGCCAAGCTGCGCATCATCAATGGCTATGGTTTTCCAGTTTTTGGTGATTTGCTCATGTTGCCCATAAGTGGTTTTTGAGAGTGCTAAAACAAATAGTAAGATGTAAAAAACACTTTTCATGAAGGCTGAATTTGGTTCAATGTTACCTTAAAGGTTCTTATCATGAAAAGTAACTAATTTTCACAATTCTAGTTCGGTTTCAGTTCATCCACTTTGGTTTTCATAAAATCGTTGTAGTCCCATTCATTGGAAGTATTCTGTAAAATGGCTTTCTCATAGGTTTGGATTGCATTAACCGTATCCTTTTGTTCCTCATAGAATTCGGCCAAACTTGCCATGGCAATCCACCATTCAGGATTGGCTTCTGTATTGAATCTGAAAATATGTAGTGCTTTCTCCAGTTCCTTCTCATAAGCATAGGAATTTCCGAGGCCATTGATATTCCATTTTAGGTTGCTGAAGTCAGAATTTGGATTCTCTTCGTTCAATTTTCGAAATGCGTTTTTAGCCTTGTCAAGTTCATGGTTTAAAACATGGCGCATGACTTCTTCTTCGAGCGTTACCCCTTTTGTTTTGAGTTCAGGTAGAACAATTCTTGCTATATCGTTGATGATGATGTCAAAGGCTGGGATTTCATATCCGTTGGAGAGTAGAATGATGGTTAAGTCATTCTGGGTAAACTTTCTGAACGCCGCCAGATTCCCTCCCGTGAATCCATACGAATCCAGATGGTTTACGGAATAGTTCCCCCAACCGTGTAAAAATTGGTCTTTTTGGTTGGTAAAGGGGAAGGGAGACCACATCATTGCCTTGGTTTTTTCGTTCAATAGGGTGTTGGCATCCAATTGCGTGTTCCATTCCATAAATCGTTTTAGGGTGATGTTTAATCCATTCCCGGCATGTCCTCTGACACCATCATTGTTGGTGGTTTTTTCGAAGGTTTTTGTGCTACTCTTAAAAAGATATCGCGTTGCACGATTCGGAATGATTTCTTGGGCGTTTGAAGAGAACAAAACGCCATTGTTCACATTTTGAAATTGATTTTTGAGGACGTATTTATTGAATGGCATACCGGTAATCTGTTCAATTACTTTAGCTAGTAGCCAATAATTGGTTTGATTGTATCGAAATTGACTTCCAGTATCGAATTCCATATCGTCTTCGAAGAGTTTCGCCATCAATGCTTCATCGGATAGCGAACTTTCATACCGTATGAAATCAGGAAGACCCGAAGAATGACTTAGTAGGTTTTTAATTTGGACTTCTTGCCATGTTTCCGGGAGATGGTCGAGGTATTTCGAAATAGTATCGTCCAAATGCAAGTCTCCCTGCTGAATCAGTTGAAAAATTGCTGTGGAAGTAATAAGTTTCGTTGCCGAAAAAACTCGGAAGAGCGTGTTTTCATCTACCAAAATATCATCCTCTAAAGAAGCTTTTCCGAAGTAACTTTCATAAACAACTTCATCTTTATGCATTACGGCTAATGCTAATCCAGGGATATTATGAAATGCAATGGTTTGTGTGAGGTATGCGTCAATCTCACTTTTTAGTTCCGAAAGTTGATTTTCTTTTTTGGAGTCAGCGCAGGCTGTAGTGAAAAACAAAAGTAATGCGAGGGTAAGTTGTTTTAGTATCTTCATTTGTATTGGATTTATCGTCAACAAAGGCGTTGTTAAAATGTAGATACCGCATGTTTTTGTAAAGGTTACAGTATTTGGTCCCAAAGTTGGAAAGTCGAACCTTATTCTTGGAAAAGTTGGTGATTTACTTTGGTAAAATCGGTTCTACTTTTGGAGTAGAAGTGTTTTCTTGTTCACCGCTAATGCCAGCCCTTTTCTCTTTTTATACAGTATGGTCAAAACAATGACCAAGGCGATGGTTGAAAACCGAAAAACATTCGAGTAGATTCCGCCAAGCGCATTGTCACTCACGGAAAATAGTTCCCACGCTAAATTCATCAGCATATGCAGAAATATGGGCACCCAAATGTTGAAATTCCATTCGGCATATACCCAAGCGAATAAAACGCCACCTAAAAAGGTAATCAAGAATATTCCCACCAACTCGTTGAACTCGGAACTTTGATATAAATGTAAAGCACCAAAGTATAATGCTCCGAAGAGTACGGAGAGGATGAAGCCAAGTTTTGTTTTTCGAAAAGGTAATCCGAAAAGAAAACCCCTGAAGTATAGTTCTTCAAAAAAACCTGCGGAAACTACGGTTATCAAAAGGGTATTGAGCTTAAGTTCAGGATTGAATTCAAAAAGAATACTAAAACCTAGGAACATGGGCAGGGTGCAAATAAGCGCAAACAAGAAACCTTTGAAAAAGGATTGGTCCAGTCCTAAGTTATGGAAGAAATCAATGCGTCGCCCAAGTAATAAAATACCCAAAAATAGCGGTATTCCTGTAATTAAGTAGGTCAATATATGACTTATGCCCAGTTGGTTGGTCTCCTCAAAAAGGTATTTCCGCATTTCTCTAAAATACATCTCATCGAAAACAAAATACAGCCCGAAGGATATTATGATTATCAATAATGCGCGATTGGCGTTTTTCACGGTACAAATCAAATTAGGTCTCTGAAAAGTAGACGCTTGTTTGAACGAAAAGGTTGCCTGACATCTTTTTGCACGTGATTGGTAAACCACGAAGAATTTTTGTCTAACTCGAGCAAGGTAGAAGGGTGGATTAGGGCATCAACGATTCAAAACCGTTTTGGGTTGACATGCATCAGGTTTTTTTACCAGGTATCCATTATTTCTAGAAGATAAGGATGTACTTCGGTCATTAGTCGCTTTCTGAATTCTTCCGTATCCAGTTTATCTTTCCAGGATTCATCATATTTAATGATAAAATCATTTAGGGGTTTCAAAACTGAATTCCCCAGGGAATCAATGAGTTTTGCACCGGCTTTAGTGAACTTCATCTGGTAGAAACCATAGGTATCAGGTTCCATGTTGTAATACTGTTCGTCAAAATCAGAAAGCGTTGTGTATTGCAAAGTTGGAGGAGGATTATCAAGACTGAAATCCACCAAGTGGGTGACATATTTTAACTCATCAGGTTTTTGCGATTTATAAAATGCATATAATCCCATATTGGCGTGAATTTCCTCCAACCAGCGACTCATGGAATAGCCTTCTTGGTTTTCGGGGTCTTGGAAACTATGCGTTAGCTCATGTATGGAGAGTTTGTCAAAAAATAGCCGCATGTCAAAAGCACCCTGTTGATTGGTATATGTTTTGACCAAATCAGCGGTCATTTCCTCCGGAAAGCTCTTTATCATTTCTTAAAACCCCGTTGCCATACTATTATGTCCTGCTCCGATGGTCAAATTCCCTTTGTAATAGCCAGGCATTCCCGGTATGGGTAAATAAGCGTTTCTTTCCCAATCTTTTTCGGAGACGACCAAAAGGCAAAAATGTTCTTTTGGTCCCATAATGTCGGATAAAAAATGATACGCTTCCTCGATAAGTTCCGCCTGTTTTTCCGCTTGTTGCCCATACCCTTCACTGAACAACACTTTGAATGGCTTTTCGGTATCAAGAGCGGTCAAGCCCACATGTTTTGATTCATCAATCTCAACTTTCTTTTTGGGCGTGTTGCATGAAAAAAGAAATAGACTTAAAAGAACAATTGGAATAGGTTTCATACGGGTTGTTTTAAGTTACAGTAAGCCATAATCGACCTTGTTTTCAAGGTGAAAACGGTTGCAGTACTTCTCTTAGGGGGGAATTGCGCTTGGTGACACAAGCTATTTAAAGGTAGTGAATTTTAAAGAGAGGATAGCTTAATGGGGTTATGGCACTCTAGAGTGCCATAACCCCATTAAGCTATCCTCTCTTTAAAATTCACTACCTTTAAATAGCTTGTGTCACCAAG
>JBCBPD010000131.1:0-9366 GCA_039820925.1 Bacteroidota bacterium
CTTAGTGTCATCACCTTTCCTTAATTCAATTGAACTATATTCCCCATACGTCTGAGCTTTTGAAAACGCTACAACCCTCCATTATTTTTTAAGCTTTTACCTTGTTCAGGAATAAGCTCCTTTTTTGAAAAAAACTTCTTGATTTGCAGAGTTCTTGTAATTAAAGTCTTATGCTTTCTGCAGTGGGCATCCTGGCTTAGTCCAACTACGTTCCTTATCATATCCTCCACACGCCATATCTATTGGCCTTGTGATGTTAAAGGTTGAATCGATGTGGTCTTGCTCTTAACCAAAAAAAAGTCGTCCAGAAGTTACCCCCTGGACGACCCACACCTAAAGAAAAAACATTAATCTTTAAAAGCCCATAAATCGACATCGAGGAGATGCCCGCCTTGTGCCGCTATGGCAGCTTCATAAGCTTCAGTATTTGCTAGTCTTTCAGAACCAGGATATAAAACCCTTCTAGGAATTACCCCGGAGGGATTACTTCCATTGCTGCCTTCGGGATTGGGTGCAAGCTCAGGAAAACCCGTTCTTCTAAAATCGTTCCAAGTTTCAACAGGATTGGAACCATACATGGCTTTATATTTTTCTATTATAATAGTTTCTAAATCCACATCGGTTAACGTGTTCAAGTAAGCGTCAATTTCTGTGGCACCAATGTCTATGAATTCCATATTTGCCGTGATGGCCGCTTCTAAAGCTGGTCTTGCATCACTACCCGTTCTTTGTAATGCTTCCGCCTCCATAAATTTTACTTCGGCATATGATATTAGAGGGGATGGGGAACCAAACTGCGCCCAGAACAAGTCAGTATTGCCGTTCTCAAAATACAATTGGCTGCTTCCATCTGAACTGGGAACCATATAACTACCTCTTCTGGGATCATCTTCCATTAAATCATCAAAAAAAGGAGCTATTGCCAATGTATTGGGTCGTGAAATACCAAACAGTGCCAAAGGATTTCCACCATTTGGGGTATTCTCAAAATCGAAAATCGGGGCACTACCATTACCTTCAAAAGCAAGCTCTAGTTCTGCCAGAACCTTATTGGCAGCATTTTGATCTCTTTTGCTGAGTTGGAGATAGTATCGTGCTTTTAATGCGTGTGCTACAGCAACCCAGTCTGCTCCCACCAAATCTCCCAGTACGCCTTGTGGGTCAGTTTGTCCAAAATCAGAAATCGCTTCATCCAACAACTGTTGAATGGAAGCGTATATTTCCTCTTGCGAATCATAAGAAGGTTGTAGGTTATCTGCGCCTTTAAAGGCTTCAGTATATGGTAGATCTCCCCAAAAGTTCGTGGCAAAACCGAGATTTGTCGCCAAATAGATGCGGGCAAGCCCCCGCGTATGGGGTACATTCCCTAATTTATCTGCTCGCTCTATCATATCAATACAGTCTCGCATAGAACCTGTATATAGTCCGGCTTCCCAAAAGTCGGCAAGAGTCCCCTCATCCAAGGTGTATTGGGTAAAAGCCAACTGCTGTGCCTCAAGACCTCTAAACTGTTGCGTGAAAATTCCTGCCATACGTCCCGCTGTAGCCAAAAAATTTCTGTGTGACTGTGTTTGCATAATAGGGGTAACTGCCACAAGATTTACATTTTCCCCACCTGGTCTACCGGGGTCTAAGTTAGTATCGGCCAAGTCTTCGCATGACACGATAAAAAGCAGACTAAAAAGGAATACGATTGTATTATTACTTATTTTTTCCATTATTCAATTTTTTTTAAAAGGTGATTTTTAAAGACATAGCATAACTTCTTGTAAAAGGCTGATTGAAATAATCCAGACCGATACCATTGGTATCTCCCGTTAGGTTGGTCTCTGGGTCAATCCCAGGGTAATCCGTAATCAACAATAGATTTCTTCCGGCTAGCGTAAGACTAGCATCAGCTAGCCCTGCTTTTTCAATAAACTTTGCTGGTAAAGAATAGGTTAGGGCCACTTCCCTCAGCTTAAAGAAAGAACCGTCAAAAATGTAGTCCTCGGTAACACCTCCAAAACCATGTCGTACCCATCTGTTGGCGTTTACCCCAGCTTCGGGATCATAATAGGCCACTGGGGTGGTGTTGGGTTGCCCATCTGATTGTCGAACACCATCGAAGATGTAGGTAGATTCGCGTAAATCAGCTGTCTTTTGGGATACTCCAAAATAATCCAACACCCCACAGGTGCCGCACCAAACCTCACCACCAATTCGCATATCAAAAAGCGAGGTAAGACTCAAGTTTTTATAGATGAAGGTATGTCTCATACCAATAGTATGGTCGGGAATAGGGTCTCCAACCACGCCACTTTCTGGATCTACCAGGGCCACACCATTGTCATCTACCAATTGGTTACCGTTTTCATCCCGCAACCAACGTGTACCAAAAATTGCACCATAAGATTCACCAGCCACTGCCCTAGAAGATGTTGATGTAAATCCATTCAAAAGAATCGGTTCAATGCCATCTACCAGTTCCTCTACCTTATTCTCAAAGGTGGTATAGTTAACATTCATGTTCCACTCAAAATTTTGGGTGCGAACGGGCACGATATTCGCCGAAATTTCCCATCCTTTATTGGAAATGGTTCCGGCGTTAATGGTACGATTGGTGAAGCCCGTCGTTGAAGGCAGTTCTACCCTAATGATTTGATCAACTGTCTCCTTATTATAGTAGGTGACATCAAAATTCAACTTGCCACTAAAAAAGCGAAGTTCAGCACCAACTTCAAATTCTGTGGTCTCCTCAGGTACTATTTCATTATTTGCCAATAGTGAAGACCTTTCGAAGGCCACTCTGGAAAATAGAGGAAATTCATTCGCGTTTCCAGGTTCAAGAAATGAATCACCCCCTGCTCTTCCTGCGTTGTAGTAGTTGACTGTAGAAAATATCTGGGCATCATTCCCTGTTCTCCCCCAAGAACCCCTTAGTTTACCGTAATCAAAGAATGAATCATCGGTATTCAACATCTCAGAAAAAACAAAACTCCCTCCAATACTATAGCTTTGAAAACTGTTGTTATCTGACGGTAAAGTGGATGACCAGTCATTTCGAAAGGCTCCGTTCACAAAGAACATATTGTTATATCCCAATGTAACCTGACTCAAGACCGCCCTCAACTCTCGTTGCTCATATATTTCCTGATTGGTTTGTGATGCGGTATTGGAAACATGAAAAAATCCTGGAATAGAAAGTACCAAGCCGTCCGTTCTGCGAATCAACCTTCTGTTGCGATATTGATCGTAGCCCAAGGTGCCCCCTATGTTCCACTTTTCATTCAAATCCTTATTGAAAAGAAAGAGTAGTTGATTGGTAATATCCTCATTACTTTCATCTCGATCTACAACACTTCCATTGGTATCTGTTGCCGAATTGACATCTATTCCCAATTTTCTTGAATCGGTAAAACGATCATAACCATAAACTCCTTTTATGGCCAACCAGTTTGTTGCTTGGTAATTGAATTGGAAATTCCCAATAAATCGATTTACATCATCAAAACTTGGGTTTTTGGCAACGGTCCAATAAGGGTTATCATAAATCCCCGCTCGGTAACTTCTTTGTGTTCCATCAGGGAGTTGATAGGTTGTAATATCCTTGACTGCAGAGGAGCCATTTTGATTGGAATTGTCAAAGGTTGGTGCTGTACGCATCAATCCCAGCATAATGCCAGAAAGATTGGAGCCTCTTTGATTTCTTCTTCCTCCTGAATTGATAAAGGTGGTAGACGCCGTTACAGATAGTTTTTTGGAAAGCTCGGCGGTAATGTTCGATCGAAAGGATTTTCTGCCCCAGTTCTCCAAAGGAGTAATTCCGGTTTGGTCCATAATGCCCCCCGAAAGAAAATAGTTAATCTTCTCTGTTCCGCCACTGACCGATACGTTAATATCTGAAAGCACACCAGTTGTAAAAAAGTCTAGATGGTCATAGGCTCTTGCTGGGTTTCCATTACCGGTACCTTTGGGAACCAACTTGCCACCTTTGTCAAAGGCATATTCACTACCGTCAAACTCCAAATCCGCAATCGCTGGTCCCCAGCTGAAACCCTCTCGCGTATCAGGGCCACGCCAAGTCAAGACACCGTTCACAGCTTGGCCCTGGGCATATTCCTTCTGTAAATCAGGGAACTGGTTGGCCTCTGAAAATGCAATATTCGAAGAAACGGTAACCTTGGCCACTCCTTTCTTTCCGGATTTGGTGGTAATCAAAATCACACCGTTTGCCCCTCGCAATCCATACAAGGTCTGCGCCGCTATTCCTTTAAGAATACTTATTGATGCGATATCATTCTGATTGACATCGATGACCCTATTGGAATTGTCTACACCCGATACATCATTTAGTGAGGAAGAGTTGTCAATTGGAATCCCATCAATTACAAAAAGTGGGCTGTTCGAGCGGTTAATTGAGGTGTTACCCCTAATCCTAATGTTTGCGGAGGCTCCTACCGAACCTGAACTCCCAACGACCTGAACCCCCGCTGCTTTTCCGGCTAACGCCGTAGTCAGGTTTACCTCGTTGGTATTGGCGATATCTTCTTTGCGAACCGATTGAACCGCGTAGCTCAATTCACGGGGCTTGGACTGAACGCCCAAGGCTGTCACTATTACTTCATCCAAAGCTTGGGCGTCTTCCTCCATCTGGACATTAACAATCCGTGAATTGCCTACCGTAATGTCGACGGTTTTTTGACCTAGGTAACTGAAACGCAGTACCTGGCCCATCTCAGCGTCAATGGAATATACCCCATCAAAGTCAGATTGCGTGCCAACGGTAGTACCTTTAACAATAATTGAAACACCTGGTAAGGGCAAACCATTTTCGTCTGTCACCATACCCCTAAGTGTATTTTCCTGAGCACTCACACCGGCAAAACCGAACCAAAGTAATGCGGTGGTTAATAGAATTTTGATTTTCATACAGTAATATTTAGTTAGTAATAATTGAGATTGTTTTTTTGGAAAGGACAGGGCGGTGATAATCTTGCTAATTCAAAACACTTTAAAAGAGAATCGTGTCCACTATAAAACACTTGTGTTTTTTAATCCGCCCTGCCTTAGAACCAAAGTATAAACAGCATTATCCTTTTGTTTTTTACTGTTTGTGGAGATTCTAACCGAGTTGTTTCGGGTAGGGAAACACAGAACGAAGTCTCTCTGTAGCCACAATACAATTATGTTTTATGACCATACGCGCTTTGTTGTGGAAACGCTACAACGAATTGTATTTTATTTCAACTAACGGGAAAAAATAAGGACGAACGAAAGCCCGCCTGAGGCGATTTTAATGTCTTCGGTAGTAAGTGACCCAAGAGGATACTTATAAAAGGGTTGTATTTGGTAATGAAGTTTTGAAGTTAAAGGAGCTCGATAACCCAAAGAAAAGTTTAATGTTCCAAACGGAACGAAACGAGTAGAAGTACTAGTGGAACTCGCAGTAAATGAACTTGTGCCAAAACTATCAGATTCTGTTGTCTCCCTAAATTCAAGATTTTCTTGAAAAGTGACAAATGAAGACCAGCCTGCTTGTAAAGATACTTTGTTTTTTAGGTTTGGTATCTTATAGTTAATATGGATTGGAACATCAAGGTTGTACAGGTTAATATCCTTCTCTTGTTTGATAGTGGCTTCCTCACCAAAAAAAAGTGATGCTTCATTAAAAACGAGTTGGTTCGAAAGATCCTGTGAATTGAATAATACTCCGGTATTTATGGAAAACCGTTCTGAATCAATAGGTATATTAAGTGTTATGCCAGCTCCAAAATTGGTAAACCTATTAGTGCCATCTTTTCCTTTACCAAATCCGTAGCTAGGTGCCAATTGAAGACCAAATTCAATTTTGTTAGTTGCATCAGGGTTTGTCTTTGGTTGATTCGGAAACAACAACGACAAATCTTGAGAGGATTTTAGTGAAGGGTCTAGGTCTGTGCCAATTGCAATATCGAAAGTACTGGTTATTTCCAAATTCTTGAAGCGCACCCCTTCATGTGAATCCACATAAACTTTTGTCAGGCCTGAACGATTGCCCACATTTGTAACGTGACGGGAATTGATAACATCTGTCTTGCCTTCAATCTCATTTTCTTGGGATGTCCTGACTGCAAGTTGATTAGAAACACGTGTTTCGGTTATGGTATTTCCTTTATTTTCTTTGATTGGTTCTTGCGTAAGAGAGTCTTTGTCGAAGGCGTTTCTATCTCTTTTTGGTGACGCGTTTTCGGGAGAGGATGTTTTGTAGTCGGTACCGACTTGTTCATTTGCCTTTTGGGGCGCATCCAAGGGACTGTTCATTTGTGTTGTAAGCAGAACCAACAAAATGGCGACGGTTCCTCCGCTTAAAAACCAAAAGACCAATCTGTTTTTGGATTTCTTCCTTTTCTTTTCAAAACGCTCCCAAGCACCTTCTTCATAGCTTTCATGATAATCGCGTAAGGTGTTCTTGATTTTATCGGTCAACCTTTTTTCAAATCCCCCTTCATCAATCATTGCAAGTATTTTAAGGCTAATCTTCTAAGTTGTTTTTTAGCTCTCACAAGATACGTTCTGGACGAGCTTTCTCCAATATCCAACAATTTGGCAATTTCACGGTGCGAGTATCCCTCAATCTCATAAAGATTGAAAACTACCTTCAACAACTCCGGTAACTCGGACAACATTTTATGGATATCCTGCACTGTCAAGGTATCAACTAAATCGACATTGGGAAGTTCTCCATTATATTCGGTGATATCCAAATGGTTCATATGTTTTTTATTTCTCCTCAACTCGTCAATTGCGCAATTTACCGCTATTCGCCTTAACCAGCTTTTAAAGGGTCTATTACTGTCATAGCTATTGATAGATTCAAAAACCTTAATAAAGGTATCGTCGACAACCTCCTGTGCTATCGTTCTATCTGAACAGTAAGCCATACAAATTGCCATTACATATCCGTAAAATTTTTTATATAGTAGCTCTTGATGCTTTTTTGACTTCCGCGCGCATTCATAAATGATATCAATCTCTACGTTATCGGGATTAGCTTTTAAGTCCTCTCCTTTACCTTTGGTAATCGGTAGTTTAAGTACTAATTTATTGTCCTTAGGCATAAACTGGAAGTCTGTTCAATGGTTGTAGTGTGTGAAAAAGTTCCCAACAGTTGACTTTTGGCTGAAAAGGAAGAAGTGGGTAGACTTCTTTTGCACTACCTCGAGCCCTATTCGTTATAGCGTAATTTCTTACCAACCTTCATTTTACCAGCACACTTAATCTCAAAGTGGATTTCGCTACCATAGCTTACGGAATCATTTCATTCTTGGTACCGAGTAGCCCTCTTTTCACACATTTTAATGGGTTCATCTTGTTCACAAGACTTAAAATCAGAACTGGAATGCCATAAACCGAATTTACTTATCCGCTTTCCAAAACCTTATTGAACTATAGTCCATTTAAGACAATACGTCAGTATGTCAGAAAACGCTACACGGCGTAAAAAAAATGTGATTTTCTACTTTGTTGGATGTTTAAATAAATTGATTTTGTACTGATTCGAATAAAGGAGCGTTTTAATGTCTATTTTCCCGAAATTGGAGTTCGTCGCTAGTGCAAAATTATTTCGAAAACCCTTAGACAACATGTGAATAATTCTCATTTTTCTGGAAGTAGGTAGGGTTGGAACAAACGATTCTGCTTCGGACCATGATAAAGAGTAAGGGTTAGGATAATCCAAAAATGAGCAGTCGTCAGCATAGACAAAAGCCATTCTGTCAAAAAAAATTACCATACTTCCAAAATCATCTATTAGGAAGAACCGTAGATAGCATGTTGGTATCCACTAATAGTAGCTTGAGGGGTTTTTACCATCTATTCGCTTGAAAAGTTTGCTAAAAACTGCGTAATCATTAAAGCCCATCATAATTGACACTTCCCGAGCCGAAAAATTACCGGTTAGAAGATACTCTTTGGATTTCTTTATTTTTAGCGCATTGGTGTACTGGTACGGGGTCTTTCCATAAACCCTTTTGAAAGAATTATACAGATGATGTTTTGACAAAGAAGAAACTCGGGAAATATCGCTTAGGGTAAAGATATTATTGACATTATCATGAATAAATTCTCTTATTACGGAGAGCCTTCTTAAGGTCTCTATTTGAGTACTCTTTTTTTTTGCTTTTATTTTTTTTGAAAGAGCCAATAAACCGTTAGCGTCGCTATAGAGTTTTTGTAGAAGTTCAACGGATGCTTCTTCTGCTGAGATAGAATCAAAATCGTGTGTCATGCTCTTCGAATAGATTCTTTGCAAAAATTGACCTGTCTCGTAGTGCCGTGCATTGAGAGAGTTTTCTAAGTAAAAAGTACGACCTATAGTCTGTTCAAAAGGAGTTTCCAACAACTTGGCATCCCCGTGAGAAACAAAAAAATCAAATTGCTTTAGCGTTTCATCAGAAATCACCCAGCTTAATATATCCAAATCAGTTCCATGTGTGTTCACATAATCCCAACCGCAACCGGCATCAACTACCACGAATCGGTTCTTTTCCACGACTATTCTTCTCCTGTTCCCATTTTTCCAAAACAACTCGCCGCTTCCCGCTTTAACATATGTAATTGTTAGACTGTTGTTTAGGTAAGTATAGCTACCTAAAGGAGCCATGAACCGCATCATATAATCCACCCCAGGCATAAAATCCGGTATGACTTGATAAACTTTTTTCGAAAAATGGTCGTAATATTTATTTCTATAATCCAAACTTATTCTTTTCAGGATTAGTAAAACGCTTAAACGGTTACCCCTATTTTACGATGTTTTATAAAGCACTGGGGAGTTTGTACTTCAAAATGGCGTTTGAAATATCACCTCCAATATAAATAAAACCATCCCTTTCTTCAATTGAACTTGCCTCTCCAACAATTTTCCCAATAGGATCATAGAATGTATTTACCACATTTCCGCTCTCGTCTATATGCATAATCATCCCATAGGGTGCGTTTTGCGGTTGTGCCCATGAAGGAAGGCCAAATACTATTTTTTTCATAAAAGGACTAGGATGTATTCTATCAAGGTTTTCATCTCTGTACGTTGAGAACCCCACCCAAAAACTCCCATCGGGTCTACACGATATTCCATTGGGAAACCCAGGAAGATTATCAATGAAAACATCTGTTTTACCTTTTTTACTGCCTTTTAACCAATACCGAAGCACACGGTATGTTGTCAATTCCACCATAAGAACGAATTCACCATTTTTGGAAACTGCCACACCGTTGGCAAAAAGAGCCCCATCGATTAAGGTTTTCACTTTTTTTGTTTTTGGATCATACCTATAGAGTCCTCCGTCTGGTTTTGATTCCAAAATTAGATTCAGTCTTGAAAATGTAATGAAGCTAATTTTGGAA
>JBCBPD010000132.1:0-9167 GCA_039820925.1 Bacteroidota bacterium
GTAGCGGTAGATTGTGGTGCCATTCCAAAGGAAATTGCCACAAGTGAGTTTTTTGGGCATTTGAAGGGAAGTTTTACAGGAGCAGTAGAAGATAAAATGGGTCATTTTGAGGCGGCTAATGGAGGAACACTTTTTTTAGACGAGATGGGGAATTTGTCCTACGAAAATCAAGTACAGTTGTTGCGCGCTTTGCAAGAACGAAAAATCAAAAGAGTGGGCAGTACGAAAGAAATTGAGGTGGATGTTAGAATTATTGCAGCAACCAATGAAGACCTTGAAGTTGCGGTGGAAGAGGGACGGTTTCGGGAAGATTTATACCATCGTCTAAATGAGTTCACCATCTCCATTCCTCCCTTGCGCGAACGGAAGGAGGATATCAAGTTCTTTGCAGAACAATTCCTCAAGAAAGCAAACCAAGAATTGGAACGAAACGTTGCATTGATTTCGGAAGAGGGAATGGAAATTTTAGAAAACCATATTTGGCCTGGAAATCTGCGCGAATTGAAAAATACCATCAAACGTGCGGTGTTATTCGCTAACGGAGATACCCTATTGCCTTTAAACCTCCCACAAGAAATTCAGGATACCAATACCACTGCTACTTTTTCCAAATCAACCTTTGAAAAAGAACGCATTTTGCAAGCCTTGCGAAAAACCAATTTCAATAAAAGTAAAGCCGCACAACTTTTAAACATCACCCGAAAAACGCTGTACAACAAAATCAATCAATATCAACTTGATGTGTAGTGAGGTAGTTTTCTAAACTTCGCTTTACATCCGAGACCTCTTCTTTCAAACGTCCAAAATCTCGTTTCACTTGGTTCCAATTGGTTATTTCACCTTGCTCAAAACCTTCCAAAATAGGAATACAGGATATCACCTGAAGTTGACGAAACATAGGCAGCATTTTATGGGAAATCCTTTTGAGGTGCTCTAAATCCTTATCTTTTATGCTTTTGGAAAGCTGCTTCATGTGCTTTTTGGTATCCTGTAAAAAGGTAATAAGCACATCGAGCAAAGCTTCGCCTTCGCCCACAAATCCGATAATGGCATCCAATGAGAATTTTTGGTCATGATTTGAAGATGTCGGGATTTCATCCAACTGCGTGGACGCAACAGGAATCAAAGATTGGATGGTTTGGAAAAATGCTTCGGGGGTAAAGGGTTTGTATAGCGTACCTACAAATCCCGCTTGTTCAAATAAGGTGTTTTCAAACATGCGCTGTCCGGTCATCGCAAGGATGGGTTGGTTTTTAAAATGGGCATATCCCTGATTCCGGAGGAGTTTTGGAACTTGAAAACCATCAAAATCACCCATTTGAATATCGGTTACGACCAAATCATATTCTATTGAACTTTCCTTTGGAAGGTCTTTGAAGTCCGAATACGCATGAATATCCCATCCTTGATTCCCACAAAGGACTTTTAACAACTGCAATAAAGTTGCATCATCATCGAAAACCAAGAGCGAATAAGTTTTGTTTTCGACCGGGAGGGTGTTTTCTGGCAAAATAGATTGCTTTTCACCAAACCGCAAGGGCAGGATGATGGTAAAGGTACTTCCGGAGTCTTCCATACTTTCCACTTCAAGATAGCCCCCTAGGAGTTCGCAGAGTTTTTTTGAAATGGTAAGTCCAAGTCCATAGCCTTCATACTTTTTTTGAGTCTTGTTTTTTGCTTGCGTGAACTCCTTGAAGATACTTTCCAACTTCGATTTTGGAATACCAATTCCGGTGTCACTCACATGAATTTTGAGCCAGTTGTTTTCCGCAGAGGTTTTTGAATTAACGCGAATTCTTATCTCACCTGCCTCGGTAAACTTGAAAGCATTTCCGATAATGTTGTTCATGATTTGACGAAAACGAAACCGGTCGCTGATGATAGGTTTTTGCAGCATTTCAGGAATTTCAGAATGAACCATAAGTTTCTTTTCTGCATACTTTCCCTGTAATGCCTGAAGGATTGGGTCGATCACGGATGAAATGGTAAACATATCATCTTGAAGCATTAGTTTTCCTTGTTCCAATTGCGAAAAATCAAGCAAATCATCCACTAGATTTTCCATGTAATCCAAAGCTTCACGAACAGGTCTTTCATAGGCAATGGATTGGTTCACCTCTCCTGATTTGAGCAACAAGTTGGTGTATCCAGACAATGTGCTCAAAGGGGAACGAATGTCGTGGCTTACCGTATGAATCAGTTGTTCGCGACTCCGTAGCAAAGCCTCCGAATACGATTTTTCCTTTTCTACAGATTCCTTAAGCTTTTGGACCTTTAGGAAGTCTTTGGTTACCATTATGGTAAATAGTATGGCTACCAAAAGCCCGACGAAAATTGCCGTTCCAGCCAAGAAAAAACTCTTTCGAAGGGCTTTCTCTTTTTGGTAGTTTTCGAGATATGCATTAGCCATGATATCTCGCTCTAACAACGAAATCACTGCCAGTAACCTTCGTGAAAGCTCAGAGTCTGTTTTGTACATCTCCAGTTCGGTTTGGAGGAGGTTCTTTTCGAAACGAGAGCTTTGGTTTTTCGCTTGCGCCAACATCGATTTGGAGACCATGAGTACCGAATCAATATTGATTTCCCGACTATTATTTTCTTCTTGCGGAATGTTTTGATTCAGTAAACGTGCATATTCACGAATGGAGTTTTGGGTGTCACTGGATAGTTTATGGAAATTTGGAACCAAACTTTCAGGGGTGATTCGCCCCATGTCCAATTCCATCTTATTGATAGCGTGCAAAATGGAATCCAGTGGAGCACTTCTTTCAGTCTTTGATTGCAATCGACTCAGCTTTGCACTGTTCTTCACCTTTTGTCTTAAGAGGGATTGGACCGTGTCCAAACTAAAGCTTTGGACGGAAGCTTCTGTCAACGGTCTTAAACTATCGATACTGTTGATGATGGAATCTATCTTTTTCGCATACAAGGTGAGCTGTTCTGGCTCTAGTGTCTTTTGTGCTAGCTTGGAAATGTTCTCTGCCTCGTAGAGTTCTGCAAGCAAAACGTTGGTTTTGAGCAGCTTTTCTTGGTCAATCGAACGTCTTTCCGTTTCCGTGTAGCTTATCCATTCAGAGTAAATAAAGTAGCCCGAAAGAATACCCAAGATTCCCAGAGCAAGATACCCAGCCATGATTTTGGCGGTAAAGCGTTTTTTCGTTTTGGGGCGCATACGTATTAGATATACGCCAGCTACCGGCACTTGGCTTTTGATAGAGCCCTCTTTAACGTAATTTTTATTATGAAAAATCGAGTTTGCCTCTTACTTTTGCACCCATCTCAAAGGGGTGCTTCTTGTATAGAGGCTGAGATTATACCCAATGAACCTGGGCGGATAATGCTGCCAAGGGATGCGCAAAGCGCTTTTTTGGATTTTAAGGTTCCTCATTAGGAACGAAATATCATTGTATTAACTTGAATAATAGCCCCTTTTATTCGTAAACACTTTTACGGATGAAAACTATTTTCGCAACATTGGGCCTTATGGTCCTGGCGCTCCAAATGAGTGCCCAACAACAACCCATTGATTCCCTTGAAGGAAGAAAAGTGGTCCTTGATGAAGTACTGGTACAAGCAGTCAGGGTCACCAAAAAAACACCAGTTACTTTTTCCAATTTGGACAAGGAAGATATTGCTCCCAGAAATTTGGGGCAGGATATTCCTGTGCTGATGAACTATCTCCCCGCAGTGGTGACAACTTCTGATGCAGGAGCGGGAGTCGGTTATACTGGCATCCGCGTCCGAGGTAGTGATGCTACTCGAGTGAACGTTACGATTAATGGTATTCCCTACAACGATGCCGAATCACAAGGCACATTTTGGGTAAACTTGCCAGATTTTGCCTCTTCTACCCAGAGTTTGCAATTACAGCGTGGGGTAGGAACGTCTACAAACGGAGCAGGTGCTTTTGGGGCCAGTCTCAATTTACTGACAGATTCGTTTGCAGAAGAGGCTTATGCCGAGATTTCATCCTCTATTGGAAGTTTTAGCACCTTACGAAATAACTTGAAGTTCAGTACTGGATTGATGAATGACCAGGTTGAGGTTTCCGGGCGTTTATCGCGAATTTCATCAGATGGTTACATTGACAGGGCCGCTTCCCAATTGGAATCCTACTTTTTGCAGGGGGTATACCGTTCGGATAAAACACTTATCAAAGCGTTGCTCTTTGGAGGAGAAGAAATTACATATCAATCTTGGTACGGATTTGACCCCGCGACATTGGGCGCGATAGGGGTCGATAACAATCTAGATACCAACAGACGATTCAATATTGCAGGAATCCAATTTGACAATGAAGGGAATTTTGAAGGATTCTATGAAAATCAGGTAGATAATTACAAACAAGACCACTTCCAATTGCACTGGAACCAACAATGGACGCCCAATTGGAATTCCAACATCGCCGTATACTACACAAGGGGTCGCGGCTTCTTCGAAGAATATGTTGATGATTGGTACTACACTAATGTGTTGTTCGCTTCGGACTCACAATTAAGTTTCATTGGAAGAGATAATTTCGACTTGAACGGAACTACGATTTCATCCACGGACTATACCCGAAGAAGGTGGTTGGACAATGATTTGTACGGCACCATCTTTTCTGCTAACTATCAAAAAGAATCCACCGAAGTGATTCTTGGAGGCGGATATAACATTTACAAAGGAGACCACTTCGGAGAGGTTATTTGGACGCAATTCAACAGCGGCAATCTTTACAACGAACGCTATTATGAAGATGATGCTACAAAGACGGACTTCAATATTTTCGGGAAGCTCAATCAAAAACTTACGGAAAAATGGGCGGTTTTTGCTGATTTACAACTCCGTCGCGTAACCTATGAAGCCAATGCAGAAGATACCGGCTTGGTGGATGACACCTTCAACTTTTTTAATCCGAAAGCGGGTTTGAGTTTTAACCCAAACCGAAACAACAACTTTTACTTTTCGTATGCAGTGGCCAACCGCGAACCCAATAGAAGCGACTACGAAAACGGAAGTCCAAAACCGGAACGCTTAGGAGATTTTGAACTGGGCTGGCGTTATGTTTCAACTGATGTACAGGTCAACACCAACATTTACTATATGCGATACAAGGACCAGTTGGTACTAACTGGGGAATTGGATGATGTAGGCGCTCCTATTCGCTCGAATGTTGGGGACAGCTATCGTTTAGGTCTGGAAGTTGATGCTAGCATACGGCTGGCTAAAAATTTCAGGTTACAACCGAACATTGCCTTAAGTGATAATCGCAATATCGATTTCATTTTTCAACGCGATGGTGTCGTCCAAAATTTGGGAAATACCAACATTGCCTTTTCACCAAGTGTGGTTGCCGGTAATATTTTGTCTTATGTTCCGAATGAAAACCTTCAAGTTTCATTGTTGACCAAATTTGTGGGAGAACAATTCATGGGGAATATTGATGCTGAAGCCTCAAAGTTGGATAGTTACAGCCAAACGGATTTCAACATCCAATACCGATGGGAAATCAATAGGGCCATCAAGTCATTAATCTTTAGCGGGTTGGTGAATAATGTATTTGATGCCAAATTTGAGTCCAATGGTTTTTTCTATACTTTTGACGATGATTTTTCCAATCCTGGAAGTATCGTAACCGTGGAAGGGGCAGGGTTTTATCCCCAAGCGGGAATCAACTTTTTGGTAGGCGTAAGCGCAAGATTCTAAAAAAAGTAATTTTTGGCAGGGACGGGACAACGAAAAGTGCTAATTTCCCGGCGTAAAAGAAAACGTAAGCATAACCCGTTTTGTTGAACCGTCCCAAATTAAAGGTGCTTATCCCTGATGCGGAGAGCAACCATACGTTGAATATATTACATTGCCTGGTCCCTAATACAGGTATTGAAGTGTATGCGTTAAGCAGCAAACCCAAAGCCTATTTTAGACACTCACGCTACTGTAAAAAGTTCATTTCCCGTTCGGCTGACCTGATAGAAACGGACTTGATAGCACGTATTACTAATGTGATAAAGAAATATGAGATTGACGTGCTATTTCCTATTGATGAGCAAGGTATTCAATTGGTATCCAAATTTTCCGATACGTTTAATAAACACTGCGAATTACCATTGCTTCCCAAGCAAGAAACTGCCCAAATGGTATGCGATAAGTGGCATTTTTTTGAACAACTGAAAAACGATGACATTCCCGTTCCCGAAACGGAACTGGCAGAGCACCAAACGAAAATAGCATACCCCAAGATTGTAAAACCTCGCAAGGGCCAGAACGGCAATGGTGTTTTTTTGGTTGAAAATGATGCAGAATTAAGCCAGAAGGATTTTCAAGAAAACCTCTATTTGGCGCAAGACTACATTGATGGATATGATATCGACTGTAGTTTTTTAGCGGATAACGGGAAGGTTTTGGCTTGTACCGTGCAAAAACCCATTGGCATTCGTTCACTATGGAATCGGTTTAAGCCCAGCCGCGAAATAGAGTTATGTCACAACGAGGAAGTGGTCAACGTCATCCATAAAGTCGTACAGAAATTGGAATGGAGTGGCGTAGGTCACGCCGATTTACGATTCTCGAAAAAGGATGGACGGTATTACCTTATTGAAATCAATCCCAGGTATTGGTCCTCTATTTTGGCTTCGTTGGCAGCAGGGATTAATTTTCCATTGCACGCTTTGAACCATCCAGCATACCTTCCTACAAAAAAGGATTTCGAAGAGGTGTATTATCTGGGAATTAAATCTAGAATAAGACAATTGCTCGGTAAAAAACTGGAAGGGCAGCGAAAGGAAATCCCGGTTTTCTCTTCACTAACCCATATGGCCAAGGACCCTTTGCCCTTTTTGGCATTCAAGTTTAGATTTTAGAACAAATTAGTTGGAGATAATCACACTATTTCCGGCAAGAACCGCTTGGTAAAACAACAAGTCATAATACCGTTGCCCGTCGTCAGGTCGGTTGAGCAATTGTCCGGTAAGCAAATTATACTCCAAATCATCACAGGGACATACCGCATTGATTCCTTCAAGGGTCATGGTTGAGCAATTGTTGGGAACTTGATTGGGGCAACTGGCTTCAAAGGCCAAAAAAGTATCAGGTCCAGAACGAATGACAAAAGCCCCGCGAATACCCACTCCGGCATTTCCGACGTATACGGGATTGGCAATGTTGTTGAGATTATTATATAGGGGTAAATTAAGGTTGAGCTCGAATCGAAAACTGACCTCTTGAAGAAATGGATTTCGATTGACAGGGTCACTGTCGCAGCTCAAACTTAGCATTAAAAAGAGTAAAAGGTAAAACGCTCTCATAGCAATGTATTCGGATGTTTCAATAACAAAAGTGGTCAAAAAATGCCTATATTTGCGTTAAATCCTCTCAAAACTGTGCGAAAACAGTTTACGTTGAGGATTTTTTGTATTTGTATCGCAAAGGTCATCTGGAAAATGAATTTCATTTTTCACGAGACCTATTTGCCTTTAAAATTGAAAACATGAGCAAGATATCATATTATACACCTGAGGGACTAAAGAAGTTGCGGGAAGAACTGAATCAGCTTAAAGACATAGAACGCCCCAAGGCATCACAAGCAATTGCCGAGGCTCGAGATAAAGGAGATTTATCAGAAAATGCTGAATATGATGCGGCAAAAGAAGCCCAAGGCCTATTGGAAATGAAGATTTCCAAAATGGAAGAAACCTTGGCCAATGCACGTCTGATTGACGAATCCCAATTAGATACCTCTAAAGTATTGGTGCTGTCCACCGTAAAGCTAAAAAACCAAGCCAATGGGATGGAGGTAAAATATACCCTGGTCGCCGAAAGTGAGGCAGACCTGAAAGCCGGTAAAATATCCGTTACTTCTCCTATCGGAAAAGGTTTGTTGGGCAAATCAGTGGGTGAAGTGGCAGAAATTAAAGTGCCCAATGGGACTTTGCTCTTTGATGTCTTGGAAATCACTCGAGAGTAAGCAATAAAAAAGTAACTTTAAGACCTGTCAAACGACAGGTTTTTTTATTGAATTATGGCTAGCATTTTCACGAGAATTATCAATGGGGAAATTCCCTGCTATAAAATTGCTGAGGACGAAAAACATTTTGCGTTTCTCGATATCAATCCCAATGCTGGAGGACATACTTTGTGTGTTACCAAAAGGGAAGTGGATAAAATTTGGGATTTATCAGAAGAGGAGTACCTCGGTTTGATGCAGTTTTCCAAAAAAGTCGCTCATGCTGTTGAAGCGGCCATTCCATGTGAACGCGTTGGCATGACGGTTATCGGCCTTGAAGTGCCTCATGTGCATGTCCATCTGATTCCACTTAAAAGTATGGCAAACGCCACCTTTCAGCATAAAGTAAAACTCGAAAAAGAGCAGTTTGAAGCAATCGCGCAGCAAATTCGAGCGGCGCTTAAATAAATCCTTCCAGATAAAGGTAGGTCCCTGCTCCAATAAGACCTAAGAACAAAAGGACCAACACAAAAAATAGAGTCGTAAAGCGCAAAGCACTGCGTTCCGGCACCACAAGTTTGTTGTAATACTCGTATACCCGTTCGATATCATCCGTCCAATCTACCGGATAAATAATGGAATAACATTTTTTGCACTTGATTTCGTGCGTGACCTCGTCGGTAGTTTTGTGATAAAAAGCGTTGTAGGTATGCTTCTGGTAAAATGTGATTTTTAACTTCTTGTTGTAGCACACCGGGCAATGATTGGTGATTTCACCCTCCTTAAGCACTATTTTTTTAGATTTAGCCATACCTCATTATACTTTAGCACGTAAAGAGATTTGCATTACGGTACCGGCCTTGTTAGACGAAAGTACCTTAATTTTTCCTTTGTGGTATTCCTCCACAATCCTTTTCACTAAAGAGAGCCCTAAGCCCCAACCCCTTTTTTTAGAGGTTACCCCGGGGTTGAAAATGTTCTGAAAGTCGCTTTTAGGAATTCCATGTCCAGAGTCAGTAACCAGTACGTTCACATGTTGTCCTTTCTGCTCAATTTGTATGCTGATGTCCCCTTTCCCTTTCATGGCATCAATACCGTTTTTCACAAGATTTTCAATACTCCAATTGTAAAGAGGAGGATTCAGCAACACGGGCATTTTATCAATTTCAGAACTACAGGAGAAATTCACCAAACGTGAACTCCTGCGTTTCAGGTATTCGTAGGCCTGTTCAGTTTCAGAAAC
>JBCBPD010000133.1:0-9103 GCA_039820925.1 Bacteroidota bacterium
ACCTTATTTTTGCGCAAAAATAGTTATGCTGGATAAGCTCAAGCAGCGTTGGGGTATTACATCCAATTTTCAAGTTGTCATCATTTTTATCGTATTCGGGATTACTGGGAGTTGTGCGGCAAAATTAGCTGCTCCACTAACGGATTTTATTGGATTGGAAAAGGACGCGGTATCGGGTTGGATTTATTGGCCTGTTCGCATCCTACTCATTTTCCCCATCTACCAAGTGCTATTGGTTTTCTTCGGTTGGCTCTTCGGCCAGTTTCAGTTTTTCTGGAATTTTGAAAAGAAAATGTTGAAACGAATGGGGTTCGGCTTTATTTTTAAGTAGTATAAATAAAAATTATGATTTCCTTAACATAATCTAGGACTTCAAAACAGCTAGATTTGCGGCCTATGGTTAGGGCGCAATCCTTTTTCGCTTTCATTCTCCTAGGCTTATTAGCTTTCAAGCTTTCCTCGGCCACGATTCATTTTACCTTTCACCATAGCCAAGATGAAAACCATGAACCTTGTGAACTTTGCGAAAAGGCCCTATATAATCAATTTCTAGAGTTTTCTTCGCCAGTTGAATTTCAAGTATTTGAAACGTATGAAAAACTTGAATACCATCAGGCAAAAATTGCATACGAAAGTATTGTCACAACCACGCTTCTTGACAATACATTATTAGTCAGGCCACCTCCTACCCAATCTTAATCTACATCTCTTCAATTCAACTCTATGGCTTAATCCCATGAGTTGATTTCAAATACCAATAACATTTAAACAAGAATTCAATGAAGCTAAAGCTTCTTGTGTTGTATATTTTTTTGGCCTGCCCACTCTGGGCGAGTGCACAAAACGACCGCTGCACCAACACCATAAACGGAAAAGTATTGGATGTCAATACGAAACAACCGGTACCCTATGCAGTTGTTAAAATAGATGGTTCTGAAAAGTATGCCACTACTGACGAACAAGGCACTTTTAAAATTGAAAGGGTATGTTCTACCAAGAATACGCTCATCATCTCCTCAATAGGCTACGCTAAACTGACTATCGCGCATGAGAATGAATCGGATGCTATATTTTCTCTAAGTCCAGAAGTTACAGGTTTAGCCGGTGTTACCCTTCAAGGAGAACGCGCCAAAGAAGCAGGGACAGAAAGTATTTCTCAAGTAGTTTTAGACCAAGCAGAAATTAAAAGTATTCCAACTCAAAGTTTAGGGACGGCTTTAGCCACGATTCAAGGAGTAACTTTCGCTTCGGTTGGAAACAACGTTCAACTGCCTATAATACATGGGCTATCGGGTAATCGAATCTTAGTTCTGAACAATGGAATCAAACATGGATTTCAAAATTGGGGTGAAGAACACGCTCCAGAAATTGATATCACCAGTGCAAGCAGAATCACATTGATAAAAGGTGCTTCTGGAGTTCGTTATGGGCCTGAAGCTTTGGGTGGTGCCATCTTAGTTGAATCCACCGCGTTGGATTTAAATAATCCGTTTTACACCAACGTTGGGGTTAGTGGTGAATCCAATGGACTGGGATTCAACACCAACTTTAAGTTGGGGAACGGTACAGAGAATTGGAGTTATTATTTGAACGGCAGCTTCACGCAGATAGGTGATAGAAGGGCCCCCGATTACAATCTAACCAATTCGGGAAAAGAGGAGATGGCGTTTGGCGCCGGTGTTTTACACCAAAATAAAAACTGGACTGTTAATGTCAGGTATAGCTTTTTGGACCAAAATTTGGCCATCCTACGTACCTCATATTTAACAAGCCCGGAAGCTTTCATTCGCTCAATCAATGCCGATACACCCCTAATCGTTGACCCCTTGTCACGGGAGATTAATGAGCCTAATCAGGATACCCAACATCACCTCGCGAAAGTACAGGTCGATTGGCAATATTCCGAAGAAGGGAAACTATCCTTTATCGGTGGCTATCAATTGAACAAACGTCAGGAATTTGACGTTCGACGAAATGCGGATTTACCTATTGTGGACCTTGATTTGGTAACCAATGATTACCAGTTGGAATGGAAACACCCTTCATGGCACGGGTTAAAAGGCTTAATGGGTATTCAGTATTTCAGTCAAAATAATGACAATAATCCTGGCACATTCAATTCACCAGTAGTACCCAACTATAATATTGAACGTGTTAGCTCTTTTATCGTTGAAAAACTTAAAAAAGATAAGAACACTTTCGAGGCGGGACTTCGTTTGGATTTCGAAACCAACGATATTCGGGGACGCGATATAGACAATTCCGTTTTTAACGATGAGTTCAGTTTCACAAATGTGACCGCTTCTTTAGGGTATGTCAGAGAATTTACGGATGGTTCTTTTAGAAGCAATTTGGGTACCGCTTGGCGTACGGCGAATCCGTTCGAACTATTTAGTTTTGGTCAAGTACGCTGGCGAAGGGTTTTCGGATTGCTTCGGGTTACCGAAGTTGATGGTAACCTTACCTCTGCTGTAACACCCTTTGAGGAAAGTGACGTAGAACCCGAACGGGGCTTTAAATTTATCAATGAGTTACGAATTGATAAAGAAGACAATCAACATGTATTGACGGTTTACACAAATTACATTGAAAACTATATTTTTGATAGACCTTTTGGCCTTACCCAGAGTTTTGCAGGACCAACTTTAGCTTATATCCACGAACAAGCGGATGCCTTGTTTCTAGGAGCAGATTATAACTGGAGGACCAACTGGACCACCGATATTTCGACAGATTTTGGTTTCAGTTATTTATGGACACGCAATATTGGTGATGATGAATCCTTGATAAATCAACCACCTATTTCAACGAGTTTATCCATTCAATGGGACCAAGGTAAGTTCTTGGGCTTATCCTCCTCAGTATGGAGGCTTAAGCCCAGTTATACGTTTGAACAGTTTCAAGCGCCCCGTACGCTTGATTTGGAAGGTATAAACAATGGTGATATTGATGTTTCTGTCGATTCTGAAATTTTTGACATCCTAGACCCTCCAGAGGGTTACTTTCTATTGGACCTGTCATGGAACTTTGGTTGGAACAATTTTTCAGGAAGCGTCGCGGTTCAGAACTTATTAAATACCAGATATCGAAGTTACCTCAATGACTTGCGGTATTTTGCTGATGAACCAGGAACTAATGTAGTTTTTTCATTGAATTATCAATTTAAATCCCGAAATACTAAAAATTAAAAATATTATTGCAACTCAGTTGCAAAAAATTGGTGAAAAAGAAAAATCAATAGTACTTTGCTGACTGATTAGAATTAAACCCTTAATTAAGTAGAATGAAAACAATTGAACAGATTAAAAATTTACGAATCATAGCCTTATTATTTATGGCTATTGCTGTGGTAAGCTGTAGTGACGATGACGATGCACCGCCAGAAGAAAATCTACCTGAAGTATTTACGGATGTGACCTTGGTATTTACACCCGCTGGAGGTGGTGCAGCCGTAACAGCAACGGCGGAAGACCCTGATGGTGAGGGTCCTTCAGACCTAGTTGTGAACGACGATATTATCCTAGCTGCTAATACAACTTACACGTTGACCTTTGAAATTCTAAATGATTTACCTGACCCGGATGAGAATATTGGGGAGGAAATCGCCGACGAGGATGATGAGCACCAATTTTTCTTTGCTTTCGCGGATGGTACATTTACTAGTCCAACAGGAGATGGGAATTTTGGAGCTGGAAACGCTGATGACGATATCAATTATGAAGACGAAGATTCTGACGACCAAGATGGTTCTGGAAATCCTGTAGGGTTGACAACCACATGGACTACTGCTGGTCCTTCCACCGGCACATTTAGAGTAAACCTACAGCATCAACCTGGGGTCAAGACCGCCGATACAGATTCTACGGATGGTGATACTGATTTTAACTTGCTTTTTGACTTAATTATTCAATAAAACAGGTCAATTCAAATCTTAAGATAAAAGGGGGCTATTGGTCCCCTTTATTTTTTGTCTTTCGAAAAAATGTGGGTGTACAGCCACATCAAAGTAAAGGAGGGCACAACATCCCAGCCGGGAATTATTTCTTCCACAAAAGTCACTACACCCGCCACCTGACCTGCTTTTCCCTTATACATTCGGGTCATCAGCCAAGCAGCTAAAGGCGCCCATATCACATCAGAGAACTCTCCTATACCAGGAATAATAAAGGATACCATTCCAATAGCATCAAAAAGGAGTCCTAGCAGTAAATCTTTGTATTTCTGTTTCATGGTTTTGCTGTGGACGGAAAAATACCAAATACCGATGACAACAAAAAGTCGGGGTCCACAAATCTAAGAGAGCCTCCTCGGTTTGAAGAGCTTACAAGCCACATAAAAAGGGAAAAGTAGGGCTACCTTACTGGGTTTTCGCAGAAAAGTGCTGCTCCAGTTTTTTCAACTTTGGATGTATCACAAACTGGCAATAGGGCTGGTACGAGTTATCGTTATAATAGTTTTGATGCTCTATTTCTGCCTTATAAAAAGGTGCTTCGGGACTGACTGCGGTAACAATCTTATTCGGAAAAACCTTTTGGGCATCCAAGGTTTGTATAAAACGCTCAGCCATTTCTTTTTGGGCCTCAGAGGTGTAAAAGATTTCGCTGCGGTACTGCGTTCCAACATCATTCCCCTGTCGATTTAGGGTGGTAGGGTCATGTGTAGCAAAAAACACCTCCAATAACTCTTGATACGAAATCTCGTTTGGGTCAAAACGCACTTGAATGCCTTCAGCATGTCCTGTGCGGCCCGTACAAATTTCACGATAAGCAGGATTCTTGATTTGCCCTCCGGTATAGCCCGAAATCACTTCTTTAACACCAATAAGTCTTTGAAAAACCGCTTCGGTACACCAAAAACAACCGCCAGCAAAAATGGCGGTTTCGTATTGTGAATTGTTTTGTTCATCCATTTCACTGTAAAATTAAACAAACTTAAGGACACTACCATCTCTGAGAATAGTTTAACCTTTCGTTAGCAAAGAGTCGATAAAGGAGTCCCCTCCTACTTTGTAGCGTAACATTGTTTCGTTACTTTCACCCTGTCAAAAGGAACTATGATTAAAGCGTCCAACATCAAAAAAAGTTTCGGAAGTCTCGAAGTCTTAAAAGGGGTTGATTTTGAGGTTTCCAAAGGAGAAGTTGTTTCTATTGTTGGAGCTTCCGGGGCTGGAAAAACCACATTATTGCAAATTTTGGGCACCTTGGATACGCCATCCAACCCAGATAGCAATTTACTCATCAATGAGGTTTCCGTAACTGACCTAAAACAAAAACAACTCGCTCGTTTTCGCAACGCCCATATCGGTTTTATTTTTCAATTTCACCAGTTACTCCCCGAGTTTACTGCATTGGAAAATGTGTGCTTACCTGCCTTTATCAAAAAAACGGACAAGTCGGTTGCTGAAGAACGTGCGAAGGAGCTTTTGGAGTTTTTGGGACTTTCTGAAAGGATGAACCATAAACCGAATGCTTTATCCGGAGGAGAACAACAAAGGGTTGCCGTGGCACGTTCGTTAATCAATTCCCCATCCGTGATTTTTGCGGATGAACCCAGTGGAAATTTGGATTCTGAAAGTGCAGACAATCTGCATTCGTTATTCTTCAAACTAAGAGATGAGTTTGGACAGACATTTGTCTTGGTAACGCACAATAAAGAATTGGCCGACATGGCCGACCGCAAGTTGACCATGGTAGATGGTCTCATGGTATCTTAGCCGCGTATGAATCGTTCAGAGCTTAAAGCATTTCTTGATGAAAAGGCGGAATACTACGAACATCCACGTTTCCTGACTTCAGACCCGATTCAAATTCCGCATAGGTTTACCCGAAAAGAAGATATCGAAATCAGTGCCTTTTTGACGGCAACCATCGCTTGGGGCAATCGAAAAAGTATCATCAATAATGCTACCCAAATGATGGAACTTATGGGAAACGCTCCCTACGACTTCATCATGTCCCACCAAGAAAAGGATTTGGATAGCCTGGATGCTTTTGTGCATCGTACCTTTAATGGTGAGGACTTCAGCAGTTTCGTGAGAAGCCTGAGACACCTTTATGAAGTACACGAAGGTTTGGAAGCGGTGTTCACAAAAAACCAAGGAAAGACGTCGTTACAGGAATCCATTTCCCAGTTTAAATCTATTTTTTTCGAAGTGCCACATGCCCAAAGAACCCAAAAACATGTTTCTGACCCAGAGAAAGGTTCTGCTGCCAAGCGGTTGAATATGTTTTTACGTTGGATGGTGCGTTCATCCCAAAAAGGAGTGGATTTTGGCATTTGGGAAAGTATTTCCCCAAGCAAATTGTCCTGTCCTTTGGATGTCCATTCCGGGAATGTTGCCCGCAAATTGAAGCTGATTCGCCGCAAAGCAAATGATGCTAAAGCCCTGCAAGAACTGGACAAGAGCTTACGTCGTTTCGCCCCCGAAGACCCGGTCAAATATGATTTTGCCTTGTTTGGACTAGGTGTTTTCGAAAAGTTCTAGTACACCGCTTCCCCCGATTCCACTGCAGTATCAGTCAAGGTTTTCATAAAAGCGACGAGTGCTTTTTCCTCCGTTTTCGTCAACTGAAGATTGTCAAAAGGTAGTGTTTGATACGGCAAGTCAAAGCCCATTCCCCCACCTCCGCCGAGGTTGTAGAAATTCATCACCTCTTCCAAACTGGCATATACGCCATTGTGCATGTAAGGCGCCGTCAATTCTGAATTTCGAACGGTTGGAGTCTTAAACATGCCTTTGTGTACTTCTAATTTCTGGTTGTGACGCCAATAATAGCCTAAATCATCATCAAGTTCAGTATTTGCAGCGGTTTCAGGAACGCCTATTACCTCCTTCTCATGCTCCGAAAAGAAAGGCGGCACGGTTCCGTTCGTCAACGGGATAAAATGACAGGTGGCGCAAAGGGCCTTTCCCATGTACAAATTGAACCCAAGTTTTTCTTCTTCGGTGAAAGTGTCTTCTTCTCCACGAATGTTTTTGTCAAATTTTGAGTTGAAGGCATTTAGGGTGGCGATATACGAAGAGATAGCTCGGATAATCTCAGTGTTCCTTTTCGAGATGCCTCCGTAAGCATCTTTGAACAATTCGATATAGGTGGAATCGGATAAAATCTCCGTAGAAAATTGATGCACAGAGCTATCAAACTCTTTATCATTGGTAAACACCGAAGTAATTTGGTCCAATAAATTGGGAGAACGACCATCCCAAAAGAAGCTTTGTTGAAATGCCGCGTTGATGAGCGTAGGGGTATTTCGTTGCAATGGTTTCCCCTCATTATCGGTATTTACTACCATTCCGTCCGCCCAGGCTTTTTCAGGACTGTGACAGGTGACACAGGCCATTTTTCCATTTTGCGAAAGCTTTGGTTCAAAAAACAGCTTTTTACCTAGGGCAATTCGTTTTTCCGTAGGGTTTCTGTTGATAGGAGGTGTAAAGAATTCGACATTGAAGGCGTCTGCTTCGAAAAAAGTGGGCGCATCAAAATTGAATGGTTTGTTGTTTACAGGTTCCCAGATATCTGCGGTCTTCCGAATCTGAACCCAATCTCTAGTAATGGGATTCATGTAATCACGGATGAAGACAAAACGGTCAAAGGTTTCAAAATCCGTATTGCTGGCTACGAAAGACGTGGCTTTTTCGATATGGTCCAAAAAGATGGCATCTAGCCCCTCGTCCAGACCTTGAATTTTTTCTTGAAGACTCATTTCATACACGTCTTTAAGACTGTTTAGTGAAACGATTGTCTCGTTTAGTCCCCATAAACTCACTGGCGTGTCAAATCCAGAAATGGATAGACTAATGATGCGCATCAACTGTTGGTGTGTCGCGATGAAAAAACGTTGGGGTGTGACCTCGCGGTCCTTTACATTGTTTTGCAGATTGCCCAAAAGGCCTTTCATGATGGAAAGCTCTTGCCGATAGCGGGCTTCTTCCTCTTCACCTTCAAGGATACTTTCCTCCAATTTTTGGAGTCCGATAGGTAAAAGAATACGCTGGCTATCATCCGTAACGATGGGCAACGCCGGACCATTGGCACGATGACCTACACTTGGATTTAGGTAAGAAGCATAGGGTTCTGCTTTTTTAAAGGCTAAACGGGCCTCTTCGAAGACTTTTTGGGTCGCTTCTCCCGTCATGGGCAGGCTATCCAATGCTTGAATTTTGTTTAGTGCGGTGGTAATGTGCTCTAAATAATAGTCTTGTGTAGGTTTCCAATTGATACCACCATGTAAAATGGGAGTAGTGTTTAATGCTACTTCCTTTGATTTAGGTTGTTGCTTGCAGGCAGCAAAAACTAGTGTTACAACTATAAAAACAATCCCGAATTTCCTTTTCATATGAATGCAATCTTATAAAGAAAGGCCCCCATCTTCCAATGGAGGCCTTTATCTGTAATAGTGTTTCCTTATCTGGGAAGACCTCTTAGGATAACAATTTGTCCTCCTTGGTTATCTTCTCTAGCAAAACCTCCTGGCTCCCACTCTGGACGCGTTTCAAAATTGTGGCCGTCCACATTTTTGAACTCATCACTTTGCCAGTAGTGCGGCTGAAGGCATAGCAAGAAAGTGTTTGGAACACCAACCTTGTCGGAGATGTCTTCCAATGCGCCATACTCCCCGCTGAAGCTAGTGCTTCCTTCTGGGTCAAGGTCTTGACGAACAACAAACTCCAAAACGGTTTTGATGTTTCTTCCACTCAAATCAGATTGGTAGATGTACGCTGCGTGACCTCTTGAGAAAGAGTTAGGGTCTTCTTGAACATATACAAAGTTCTCCGTAACACAGATGTTATCAGGACTTTGCAAGCTAGCCAAGTTTCCGTCAGCGTTGTTGGTATCGGTGTTACCACTAATTATTTGAGTAATTTTTCCAGTTAAAGGAGAATCTGTATCCAACTCAAGTTTGTACACTGTACCCCAATCGTTGTAAGTACCTCTTCCAGGCCCTCTTCCGGTTACAGCAACAAATACGTTTCTGTTGTTTGCAGAGTCACCTTTTTGGTAATCTACGTCCTCAACTCTCATAAACTGCGTGGATTGTACAGCAACACAAGCATCTTCCATTTCATTTTTGGTCAATGCCTCACCGCCTTCGATTTTTACAA
>JBCBPD010000134.1:0-8758 GCA_039820925.1 Bacteroidota bacterium
AAAACTCCTAGTGAACCGGTTATAAAACCAATAATGACTGCCGTAGAAATTTCTTTGTAGTGTTTGAGCACGTAACTCAACAAATGGGAAAAGGTAACCAGCCCTGTAAGTGAACCTAAAGTAAACACCGCTAGAATTTTAAGGATGTTTATGCGCTCGGGGTTGTTCACAAAGCTAAAATCGCCAGAAAACACCTCGGAAAATGTGAAGTACAGTGCATTTACGGAATCCACTAGAAGCAGGACGTAGTTCCCCAGTAAAATGAGTATGAACGACCCCGAAAGCCCTGGAAGCGTCATTCCAGAAACGCTTATAATCCCACAGAAAAAGATAAAAACCAGGTTGTCATTTGCGGTGGCCGGATTCAAGAAACTGATGGATATGCCAATGCACAAACCGATGATTCCAGCGATAACTGTTTTTTTGTTCCAGTGGTCAAAATCTTTGGATATGTAATAAATGGAACCTAAAATCATTCCAAAAAAGGTCGCCCAAACAAAGAGTTCCTTTTTCTCCAAGAAGTAGTCCAACAAGCGGGAAATACTGAAATAACTAATCAACATACCCAGAATCAACAATGACAGAAATTGGGCATTGGTGTATTGAAAAAAGCTCTTGAATCGACCAGCAATGAGCAACTTGAACGCTTTGGAATTGATTTTTTGTAGGGAATAAATAAACTCTTCATAAAATCCACCTACGAAGGCTACAATCCCTCCAGATACCCCTGGTACCTTGTTGGCCGCACCCATGCAAAGGCCTTTGATGACCAAAAACAATTTGTCCAAGAAGGTTCTGGTTTGATACATGTGCGCTGATGCGCTTCCTATTTTTTGGAAGCTGCCCTTTCGAGGATAAAAATAAGGGAAAAACCTAGGATAGCTAATAGAATTGCGGGAAGCAGTTGCGGGTCTCCTTCAAAAGCTGAGGGCCAAACATTTGCCTCGGCCACAACCTTGGTCTTATCCCCAAACGTTTTGGTTTCCAATACCTTTTTCCATGGCCAGATTTTGTTCAATGACCCTAAAATGAAACCCGTAAGTAAGGCTAACGTTAGATTTCGATAGCGCTGGAACATCCATTTCAGGAGACGTGCGAAACTGAGTAAGCCAAAAACTGCACCCAACCCTACCGTAACTACAATTTTAATGTCTTTTTCATGTACTGCATCAAGAATGGCCTTGTACGACCCCAGCAGTACAAGAATAAAAGCCCCTGAAATTCCAGGGAGAATCATGGCACACACCGCCAACGCCCCAGATAAGAAAAGATAGGGGAGGGAGTCAATATTGTCATTAACCGGTAGTTGGGTGATGAAATAAGCGACTAGTCCACCGCCAACAAGGACCAAAACGGTTCCAAGATTCCATTTTTTGATTTCTTTCCCTACCAAGAAAATACTGGCTAGCACCAGTCCAAAAAAGAATGACCAAAGCAAAATAGGTTGATTCTCCAAGAGCCAGCTCAGGACTTTTGCCAACGAAAGAACACTGAGGAAAATACCTGAGAAGAGCGCTAGCAAAAAATTACCGTTGATATGCTTCCAGAGTGCCTTAAATCCTTCGTTCTTCCAGATTTTGATTAGGCTGAAGTCAATTTTGTTGATGGAGGCGATTAGTTCCTCATAAATTCCAGAAATGAAGGCGATGGTTCCGCCTGAAACCCCGGGAACTACATCTGCTGCCCCCATTGCCATGCCTTTCAAGGTCACTAGAACATAGTCCAGTGTTTTGCGTTCTTTCATGCCGGCAAAATTACGTAGAAGCTTTCTTGCTTTCAGAAATTAATGCACCTACCCATGCGATTTTTGATAATTCAGGAAATTGTTGCTCGAAAAACTGCAAACCATCTACTTCCAATTCAAGTGCTTTGGCCATGAAATCTTTGGAAGATTTGTGGCTTTTTAGAATGAGTTGCAATCCCGACATCATGAAGTAGAGTTCAGCTTCCTCTGGATAAAATTCCAAACCTTGTTGCACCACCTGGGTTGCCGATACAAAGTCTTTGGTGCGTTTTAAGGTTTGTGCCCACATCAACCAAGTCTCCAACTCATAATTCCCCAAATCCACGGATTGTTTGAACGCAAAATCCGCCTCATCCCAATTGCTTAGACTGTAATACAAATTGGCGGCTCTTTTCCAGTACAACGGATTTTCGCCATCAATATTTATCGCCTTGTTGATGTAAAACAACGCTTTCTCGTGGTTTTCTTTTTTGTGATAGAAATCGGTTATGGCTAACCAACCTTTATCAAGCAATGGGTCTTCATGAACCGTGTTGTAGTAATAGTATTTGGCGAGGTCATCGTTTCCCAGTTTTTCATGGCAACGTCCAAGGCGCAGATAGGCGTGCGATGTGGGGTCCTCGATAGTAATGGTGATTTCATAGTTTTCGATAGCCTCATTGTACCGTCCTAACTTCTCCAATACTTTGCCTTTCTCAAAATAAGCTCCAATGAAGGTGTCATCTGAAATAATGGCAAAATCAAAAGCTGTCAAGGCTTCCAAATACATGTTTTGGACATAGTACATCTTCCCAAGCTGATGCCAAGCCACTTCGCAATACGGATTGTTTTCCAGGAAGTCATTCAAATAGACAATGGCTCCCTCATGGTCTTCCAAAAACTCATAACAATACACCACATTGTACAAAGATGAATAATCGGTCTGGTCAAACTCAACACAGCGCTTGAAACTCTTTTGAGCCATTTCAAAATTATCCATGAACAAATACTCCATGCCCAATAAAGAGTGGAGGTCAAAACTGTCGGCACTGAGTTCCAAAGCTTGCTGCAACAAACTAATGGCTTCTTGGTGGTTGTCTTGTTTGGATTGTACGTTGGCACGCTGAATGAAGATTTCCTCATTGAACGCGTCGATTTCCTGGAGTTCATCCAAAAGCCGTTCTGCTTTTTCGAACTTATCCTCAAAAACCAATACTTCCACCTTGAGCAGCTTGAGCTCCAACGCATTGGGGTGCTGGTCCAAACCAATGCCAATCGCTTTTTTTCCGAGAGCGATTTTTCCGTTGTTTAGATAGTAGTGGATGATATCTTCGAAGTCCTCGGCGTCAAAAAAATAGACGTCATCCGTTTTGAGCATCGCTTCGAAGCGGTCGATGGATTTTTCAGGATTTTCGTTAGAATCTAACGCCATAGGAACGTATTTGGTTTTACTATGGACTTAAAATTAGCCCTTTGCCTTCTTGATTGAGCCCCTTCGAACTCATGTTATCAACAATTTAGTTAACAGCAGAGGCTTGATAATCGTTTAAAATACTAAGGATTTGGTCGCATCCCTGCTCAATTTCTTTCATTGAAATGGTCAACGGGGGCGAAATACGAACTGCTCTTGGTTCAAACAACAACCAAAACAAAATGAGCTGTTGTTTTGCTGCTTTGAGCACGACATGGTTCGTGATTTCAGCTGTTTCCATAATGAGGGCCAACATCAATCCTTTGCCTCGTATTTCTTTAATCAAAGGGTGTACCAGTTTTTCACGGAAGTATTTTTCTTTTTGCAAAGTTTCGCTAATCAACTGACTTTGTGTGATTTCTCGTAAAGTTGCCAAACTGGCAGCAGCGATGACGGCATTGCCGCCAAAGGTGGTAATATGTCCGAGCTTTGGACGGTCTTGAAGGGTTTTCATCATTTCATGCGAACTGATAAAGGCACCTACGGGCAAACCAGCTGCCATGCCTTTCCCTACGACCAAAATATCCGGGATGCAATTGAAGTGTTCGAAGGCAAACAGTTTTCCGGTTCGACCAAATCCGGGTTGGATTTCATCTAGAATCAATAGCGTGCCCGTAGCATCGCAGCGTTTTCGAACTTTTTCGAGATAGTTGTTTTTAGGGAGAATGAATCCTGCACCACCTTGAATCGTTTCCAAAACGACTGCAGCCGTTTTTTCAGTGATGTGTTCCAAGTCTTGTTCCGAATTGAATTGGATAAAGGAAACATCTGGAATCAAAGGGCGAAATGCGCTCTTTCGTTCTTCGAATCCCATGAGACTCAAACTTCCCATGGTGTTGCCGTGGTAGGCGTGATGTGCGGCTATGATTTCCGTCCGCCCTGTGTAACGTCTCGCCAATTTCATGGCGCCTTCTATTGCCTCCGTTCCGGAATTGACCAAATAGGTAGTTTCCAAGGGTGCTGGAAGGTGTTCCGCCAATAATTTTGCGAATGCGACGGCCGGTTCTTGGATGTATTCCCCATACACCATCACATGCATATAGCGGTCCAATTGGTTTTTGATGGCTTCAAGCACTCTAGGATGTCCATGACCTAAACTACAGGCGGAAACGCCTGCGACAAAGTCCAAATGGGCCTGGCCATCACTGTCATAGATGTAGCAGCCTTCTGCACGTTCTACCTTTAAGGCTAGTGGGTGCGGTGTGGTTTGGGCTTGATATTGTAAAAATTCTACTTCGGATATCAAGGGCGTTGGGCTTTCAGGAGAACGGTTTTCTTCGGTTGTCTTGCTTTGGGTTTGGGTTTTTTGATTTGGTTTACCGGGTCGTTTTCGTTATTTCGGCGTTCGTTTTCTTCCGCATCAATGTCTATGGGATTTTCAATACCTCTAATCGGAACCAATACGATATTGTTGTCGTCTTCATCAAAAATATCCTCCATTTTCAAAATCCGTTCATCACCCCGCCAAACAAATCCTTTTAGTTTCCTGCTTTCCAAGGGTAGGTCTTTTTCGGGGAAAATATCCCCATCAGGGCGGATGAAAAACGTGATTTCATCAATATCATTATTCGCCATAATCAAGCGGATTTTACTACAAATTGTCTTGTCAATGCCAATGAGTTCTTGGTCACTATCATACATGTAGTAAATCACCTCAGTGTTTTTGATGAGGTCGATGATTTTCAATTCATTTTCAATGAACTTACCATAAAGGTCTTTTCCTTTTGCTTGATTGTATCCCGTACCACCAATGGTATCCAATGAAATGACAAAAGCATTTTCCAAAACTTTTAAGGAATCCAATTTTTCATTAACCAAATCCGAAATGAGATGAATGCTATCTCCGGTAATTTGATTGTCCACATTCCAAAGGACTGGATTGGTTATGAGTTGCGTGACGCCTGTTTTTTCAGAGAAATGAATGGAATCACACTTTCCGCTTAAGTCGGTTTTATAAAATTTTGCATTGCGAAAGGCCCGTAGAATCCGGACTTCTGGTTTACCGGTGACCATTAAGGTATCCCCGTGAATATAAAGCGAATCTTGCTGCACTAAACTGATTGAAACGGCACGCTTGGTAGCAAAGACGGAATCTTTGGCTTTGAATACTTCGGCATAATGGGCCCGAATAACCCCATCATTTATGGTGTCTGTTATTTTGATATTGTTGGTTGCAGAGGCAAACTCGGTCGCTTTATCGAAATAGAGACTGTCTCCAATGATGATTTTTTGGTCATAATCAATTCTAGTGTTTTTGATACCGTACCCCTGTTCAATTTTGGTATCATAAAACCCTCGTTCGCAATAAATTTTATACTCTTCTCCCGTGATGGTGGAAGGGCCGTACATGTACGCATTTTTTGAAGTAGTGTAGTAGTCCAACTGTTCGGAATCAATGACATACTCCGGATTGTCGATGTGAACGCTATCTTGAAACTGATACTTTTTTGGCGTCATAAAATAGGTGCCAATTCTGCTAGTGAGCACGTTGGCAGAGTCCACGACCTTTCCGCCATATCTATAATAGGATTCTTGTTTCTCTCTATCAAAATACAAAGTGTCGGTGGTCAAGGTCATTTGGCCATTGGTGAGGTCCACATTTTCCCAAGCTTTGGCGAGTTTGGTATTGCCGTCGTAATCAATTTTTCCACTATTCAGTTCTACCGAATCGCCTTGTTGCAATCGAATGTTGCCTATCGCTTTTAGTTTGTTTTCTTGGGCATAGAAAATGGCGATATCACACCAGAGGTCGGCCCCTTCGTGTTCAAACTGTACTTGACGTTGGTCATCTTTGCTAAAAATAGAAGCTCCCGGAAACTTGGCTTCGTCTTTGGTGAAATTCGCACCGTAGACGATATTGATTTGTCGATTTTCTGAAGATTGGGTTTTATCCTGTGCCCAACAGCTCACAATCACCAAACCTAAAACAAAAAAGAGTGCTTTTTTCAACACAAAAATTTTGCTCAAAAGTAGGATTTTTGAAGAAGGTAGCACAAACTCTTTGGAAAGCTTTGGGAAAGTGTCCCTGGTTACGAAAAGGTAGCCGGGATGGTTCTATTCACATTTTGCGACGAGCTGTACGGCATCAAATTGCTTCCAGACGGAATGTTCGAAGGGTTGCGGTGAAATGTCGAAAGCCACCACTTGTTTTTGCGTCTTATCACAAAAAAACTCTTTCACTTTAAAGTTTAAAAGGATAGTTTTTTTGCTGAAGAAGGCATCAAAGACCCTTACTTTTCCGGTAAATCCATTTTCGGTTTTTATAAAAAGGCACATCGTTTTTTCGGGAAGATTGCCTTCCGGATGCTCCTCGCTTTTGGATACGGTGAGCATTAGCCCATCATAGTATGCTTCCATGATTTCGGTTAGGGATACTTCTGTCATGGGGTCGGTTTGGTCGATATACCAAACGAAGTGGTAGGCCCAAAAGGCATCACTTTTCATATCGGACCAGCCTGGAGCAAAACGAATGTCTTCAAAACCTGTGAATCCAATATCGGGTGCAAAGGATAGGGGAAATGAAATTTGCTCACTGTTCCAGCCCTCTGGTGAATTGAGCACCGTTTCAGGTTTTTGCGCCTGAACACTGGCGGTGAAAAATAGAAAGAAAACGAGTCGGGGGATGATTCGTGTTATCATGATGATTGATGAATGCGATTGCTTTACAATTTAGGCTTTAAAAAGCGCATCCTCAAATCGCGTTTTCAAAAACTCGAAAATCTGCGCGGGTAATTGGTTTAAATCAACATGCTTTTCCAAGCAAATGGAAATGTGCCCTTTGGGAATGGCCTTGACCAATTGATGGAAGTTTCCATATCCTACAATAAGATGGTTCAATCCGCCACAATCAATATTACCGCGTTGGCTGGCAAGTTTGAGTAGGGTTGGATTGACCAAAAGCTCTTCATAGGTGTCCGTTTCCCTAGATGAGGTATTTTCGGTGGTATTCCGCTGTTGAAAAACCAATTCATCATCAAGATACAAGGCTACATAGCGAATATCCCTGAATTCTTCGAAGAGGGCTTTGATAATTACATCTGAAGTTTGCTGGGTACTGCTCAAAAGGGTAGGGCTAAAGTGCAGTCTGTACTTTGCTCACCATCACAACCGGTTTTACGTTGGTATAGTTGGGTACGTCGGAACGAAGCGTGGGACTATGTTTCCCCATTTCTTCTTGAAATGTAGCCATATCAGGAAAATAAAAATAACCAACGGCCATATATGCAGGGGGACTATCCGGAGCGCCACCTCCCAAACAGTTATCGATTACCATCGCTTTGAGCGCATCCCCAAACAATTCTGTGGCCATAGGCATGTGCTTGCCGGTGTAGTATTCCATATCGAAAGTGCTGTCATCTCCTTTGGGGTACAAAATGGCCACCTTAATCATACCTTCCTTAATTTGGGCGGTACCTTCGGTTTCTTGTCCATAACTTAAGGCGCCTACAACTAAAGCGCAGAGTATGCAAATTTGAAGCTTCATCAGAATTGGTTTTGGTTGAAAATTAATTAGGTGCTATTTGCTTCCCTGTAGCTAAAGATAGAACATTGAAATGTTTTGCTCAGAGCAAAATGACCCAAATACAGCTTTGCTTGTGAAAAACCCGATTTAGCTTTACAAAGCTATTTTCACATAGGGTTAGTTGGTATCAGAACTAGCAAAACGGTAATGTCCGATAATTTTATAATCAAACAAACAATCTTCCAAAACCTGACCGGCTCCAATGTTATGAACAATTAGGTGACGTTTGCCATCTCTTGATTTTCGGTCCACCACGATGCCAATGTGTGTCAAACCTCCACTCAATTGCCAGGAAACTACATCTCCCGGAAGATAATCGGTGGCTTTTTCGGAGATGGGCTTTTCCGCTCCAGAACGTTTAAAAAAGGTCATAAGGTTCGGGACCCTGCGGTGGTCAATGTTTTTATCTGTGGAACGAAGTCCCCAATGGTTAGGGTAGGCGCTAAAGTTGGCTTTCATGTCTTCGTGGACTTCTTTTTGAAGGTCAATGCCCAGTTGACGATACGCACGAATCACAACATCAGTGCAAACTCCTTTATCGCTCGGCACATCTCCGCCCGGATACGCTATGGAAAAGTAGCTAGGGTCATAGGTAACTTTCTGTTGGGTCAAGGCTATTGCTGCTTCACTTAATGATATTGGAAGTGCTTCGGTTTGGGCTGAGCCAAGACAAACAAATAGCAACAAAAACAGGCATGGTATGGCTTTCATGGTTTGTTCAGACTTTCAATTGAAGATAAAAAATGCCTAAAGGAATTCAAGATTTTTAACTTCACTTAACAGGTCCGGTTTTGAATTGTTCGGACGCTTTTCTAAAGAAGTCAGCATCAATTCATCAACTTTTCGAGTTCTTCGAGATAGGCTTTGGCATTGTTGTTTTCTGGATTCATTTCCAAGGCTTTCGTATAGCTTTTTTGAGATTCTGTGTAGTTTTTGGCAACGAAATACGCTTCGCCCAAACTATCATGCAAATTTCCGTCTTCAGGAAATTCTTGAAATGCTGCAGTATGCCATTCAAGAATTTCCTGAAGACGGAAATTTG
>JBCBPD010000135.1:0-8681 GCA_039820925.1 Bacteroidota bacterium
AATGGTATACCAAATCCATCTATACCCATTTGTTTCGGTATTCATCCAATCCTGAAACTACTTTGGGTTGGGCCATAGAAAATCGGTTGCTACTCCTACAACCACTCATACCTCAACTGGAACAACCTCATTTGGAGCCCAAAATCCATTTGACCCCAGAGGAGATTGAGGAAGCAAAAGACTTTCTGAAAGGGTATGAAGTGGACTTGAGCAAACCCATTTTAATGGTAGGCGTGTTAGGCAGTGGTCCTTCCAAAAGTTATCCGCTAGACTATCTGGCTGAAACTTTAAATACTATTGCCGAACAATTCGATGGCACGATTTTATTGAATTACATCCCCAGTCAAAAAAATGAGGTAGCGCAGTTGCTTGCCAAATGTTCTGAAAAGACTCAAACCGTAATTCGAGAAGATGTTTTTTGTCCTTCCTTACGGTCATTTCTTTCTGTTTTGAACTTGTGCTCCGGATACTACGGGAATGAAGGCGGCGCAACCAATATGAGCAAAGCTTTGGGGCTACCAAATTTCTCGATTTTCGCTCCATGGATTTCCAAAAAAGGTTGGTTGACCTACAATACCAATCCAAAAAACCAAGGCGTCCATCTTTCCGATTTTGATGCCTCCATAAATGATATTCCTAAAAAAGAACGAAAAAAAGAGGTGCAGGTTTTCTATCGAAGACTCAGACCGGAGTTGTTCAAGAAACCGTTACTTCAATTTATCCAAAGCCATGTCCTCACGAACCAATAATACTTGGTACGCCTCAGTAATAATTTTCCAGCCTTTGTTGCGCATATAGTCAATCACCAACTTGCCTTTTCCGCCATTCGGCAGGTCGCAGTCATCAATCAAAACAATGGACTTATCATGAAGTTTAGCTTCTATGTTTTTGAACTCAGCTAAATGATGTTCTTGACTTTTTCGTTGCACTTCTGGGTCGTTGCTGTAGTCATAGCTATCCAGATATAACAAATCCACCTGTGATTCAAAATTCTCAAGAAACACAAGTGAATCGGAAAGGTGCAGTTGAACGTACTCATCCAGTTGCTGACGGGTTACTTCTTCCTGTGCCTTGGCAACGGATGCCTCACTGATATCTACTGAATGCACAAAAGCACCATTCTCCTTGGCCCATTTACCGAACACTATTGTCGCTGCGCCATTACTTTTTGCACCCCTCAAGCCTTCCCGCGATGTTCCTGTTTCAACAATGGTCTTTGCCTGGGTACTTTCCATCAAAGCCATGGTCTGACGAAACGTATCCCTACGCTTTCTAAAGTCATATTTAAAGGGCATGAATGGGTATAGCGATTTGTGTTTGTAAAGCTTTCCTGCAAAAAAACCGACAACTCCTAGGGCTAGAATACTGAGGACTATGTTCATTGGGTAAGTGTACTTAATACGGGCTAAATATAGAACAAGAAATCCCTTATTTAAAGTTTGGGCGGCATCACGTGTGTAAAAATGTTAATTGGGATAAATACTTTCTCACCAAAAGCAACCCTCTTTTGAAGGGCGCATCCTCAGGTTGATAAGCGCTTTTTTTAAATACAAGAATTCCGAAAAAAGCAATAATCAAACCAATAAATTGAGAATATAAACAAACCGAAGTAGGTTTTTTGGGTTTTCAGTTGTTACATAAAAAAACAGGGTCGGAAACAATTTTTCGAGAGTTTTTTTGTTATAATTTTGTAATACTTTAACAAGTACCCCAATACTATTATGTCGCAGCGCAATTCATCGACTACTAAGCTTACTACGTTGATAATCACCTATAATGAGATAGGATATATCGAACGTTGTATCGAAGCGGTAGCCTTTTCTGATGAAATTATTGTTGTTGATTCATACAGTACGGATGGCACATATGAGTTCTTGCAAGCGCAGCCAGGAGTAAAAGTAGTACAACATCCTTTTGAAAATTTCACGGCCCAGAAGTCATATGCATTGAGTTTGGCTTCCAATGATTGGATTCTTTTTATTGACGCAGATGAGGTAGTTCCATCCGTACTTAAAGATGAAATCATTTCTACGATAAATGAGCCTAATCCGCATGAAGCCTATTGGTTTTACCGAAAGTTCATGTTCCAAGATAAACCGTTGAATTTTAGTGGCTGGCAGACCGATAAGAACCACCGTCTCTTTCGTAAAAGCAAAGCAAAATTCACAGACCGAAAAATTGTTCATGAAACGCTTGAAGTGGATGGCACCTCTGGAATCCTAAAGGAAAAACTAATCCACTTCTGCTACAAGGATTACGAAGATTACAAAGGCAAAATGTTGAAATACGGTCGTTTGAAGGCCAAAGAAGCTTTTTACAAAGAGAAGCAGTTCAACTATGTCCTTATGGTCGTAAAGCCACTATGGAAATTCCTTAATCACTACATTATCCGTTTTGGATTTTTGGATGGAAAAAGAGGACTTACGATTTGCTACCTAAATGCCCTAGGGGTTTATGAGCGTTTTAAAGAGCTCAAACAGCTTGAAAAGAAGAACGAGCTTACCTACTACTTGGTAATGCCATAAAAAGTCCAGACGGCCTTCTGCTGTTTGGTAGTTTTACGTATCTCTTTATTTTTTGCAATTGATTCGGGTGTTTTGTACCCTCTTTTGTGGTCCAAATGCACACAAACCGCGCTATAGCGTAACTGCTTGGATTTAATTCCAAAATTGAAAAGACGCTCTCCCAATTCGCGGTCTTGCCCTCCGTATTGCATACGCTCGTCAAAACCATTCACATTTAAAATATCCTTTTTCCAACCTGAAGAATTGTGACCGTTCCAACTGGCATTGGTAGGCGTGAAAGTATTCAAGAACTTGGAAACTATTCCACTAGCGGTCAATTTGTTGTTCTTAAAGGTTTTGGGAATCCCTTTTTCTTTCAGCCAGTGAATATCAAAACAACGTTGCCGTTCAATATCATCAAGGGTAATCATCTTTGAAATATTCATCGGAAGCATGTAGTACCCCCCAGAAATAAAATGGTCCTTTTCTTTATTGATATAGTGCACCTCCACGAAATCTTCCCTTGGGATACAATCGCCATCCGTCATGATGATATAATTGGCTTTGCACGCATTAACAGCCTTGTTGAGGATTCTGGACTTCTGAAATCCATCATCTTCTTGCCAAATATGCTCTATGTGAAAGAAAACCTTGGCCCTCATCTCCTCCAACAACTCCTTCGTTTTTGGTCCTGAGCCATCATCTGCCACAACAACCTCAAAACTTTTGAACGTCTGGCAATTAAAACCCCAAAGCACCTTTTTCAACCACTCTTCTGAGTTGTAGGTGCTCACAATAACCGAAATCTTTGGAGTTTTTTCCCCTTTTCTCATAATCGGGTAAAAATAGAAATATTAATTGTTAGAACATATGTTAATTTAGTTCCAAATATTTTCCCTAAAAAATGAAGGTCAAAGAACTTCCCTTATCCCTCCTGACCCAAAAGCGCTTGCAACGATTTAATCCAAAGCAATCGAATTCAAACAAGTCAAAAATACCGGTAGTGGTTTCACTGGCTTCCATTGCGTCGCGTTTGCATATAGTACATATCACGATAAAAAGTATTTTGAACCAGTCCGTTTTACCTGAGCATTTGGTATTATGGTTGGGTGAAGAATTGCAAAACCAACTACCAAAAGAACTTTCGGAACTCACCGGAGACCTTTTTTCAATTCGGTTCACGGATTATGGAAGTTCGCATAGAAAAGTGGTTGAACCTTTGCTGTGCTTTCCCAATCTTCCTATAATTACTTGTGATGACGACATGATGTATCGAAAAAACTGGCTTGAAAATCTGTACAACGAACACTTAGAGCAACCTAATGTGATAATCGCCAACCAAGCGAGAAATATTGCATATGATAATAAAGGAACACTGTTGCCCTATAATCAATGGACGGCCAATCATCAAAATCCAAAAATTAAAAACGCTACACTGCCCGTTGGTGCTGGGGGCACCCTTTATCCACCGCATGTTTTGGACGAGCAGGTAACCCAACAGGATTTGTTCATGCAATTGGCACCCAAAGCTGATGATTTATGGTTCAAAGCAATGGGATTGCTGAAAGGAACAGAATCCAAAAAATCCAGTAGGATTACAAAGGAACCCATCCCTATCTTTGGTTCCCAAAAGGAATCGCTCAAGAAAACGAATATCGACGAAGACAAAAACACATCGCAATGGAAGGCGCTCGATGCACATTTTGGTCTTTTACAATTAATGCAAATCCATGGAACTGATTCAGGAAATCAATAACAGCATAACCCAATTAAACGAAGGGAATCTCATTCTTTACCCGACCGATACCGTATGGGGCATTGGATGTGATGCCACAAACCCCGAAGCGGTTAAAAAAGTTTATGCGCTTAAAAACAGAGAAGATAGCAAAGCGCTTATCTGTCTTGTAGCGCATCAGGCCATGCTAGAGCGCTATGTGGAACAGGTTCCTGAAGTAGCCTATGACATCATGGATTTGGCTACCAAACCCACTACCATTGTGTTTGACGCCCCCAAAGGTATTGCCTCCAACCTGGTAGCTGCTGACAATACGCTTGCCATCCGAGTGGCATCCGACGAATTCTGTAAAAAACTAATCAACAAATTTGGAAAGCCAATTGTATCCACTTCTGCGAATATTTCTGGCATGCCAACTCCTCAAGATTTCAAATCCATACACCCAAATATTTTAAAAGGAGTAGACTATGTGGTAAATTTGGCATTGGTCAACAAAGACACCCCGCCATCATCCATTATTAAGTTAAGTAATGATGGTAAGGTCAAGGTTATACGAGAGTAGAATGTCGCAGGAACGCTTTAGGGAAGCTATCAATCTCAACATATTTCAAATTATTTCAGAAGCCGCAACGGAAATAGGGCAAGAAACCTATGTGATTGGCGGCTTTGTAAGGGACTATTTCCTCGGAAAAACCACACCCAAGGATATTGATATTGTAACCATCGGCAACGGTATCGCCTTAGCCAAAAACGTGGCGCAAAAGTTACCCAACCAACCGAAAGTATCCATTTTTAAGAATTTTGGGACCGCCATGATTCATGCTGAGGATATGGAGCTGGAATTCGTTGGGGCACGTAAAGAGAGTTATCGTCAAAATAGTCGAAAACCCATTGTGGAAAACGGCACGTTGGAGGACGACCAAAACAGAAGGGATTTTACCATTAATGCACTGGCCATTTCCCTAAACCCTGACAACTACGGTGCGCTGCTCGACCCATTTGAGGGAAGAAAAGACCTCGAAGCAGGCATGTTGAAAACCCCGTTAGCTCCAGCAGAAACTTATTCTGATGACCCGTTACGCATGATGCGGGCTATTCGTTTTGCAACGCAGTTGAATTTTGAGATTGAGTTGGAATCACTTCAAGCCATAAGTGCTCAAAAGGACCGAATCCAAATTGTTTCCAAAGAGCGTATTGTGGACGAGCTGCATAAAATCATGCTAGCGCCAAAGCCCTCCATAGGTTTAACACTCTTGTTGGAAACAGGTCTCTTACCTTTTTTGTTACCTGAACTAGATGCTTTACAAGGTATTGAAGAAGTTGAAGGTCAAACCCATAAAGATAATTTTTGGCACACTTTGGAAGTAGTCGACAACATCGCCAAAACCACTGATGACCTTTGGTTGCGATGGGCTGCACTATTACATGATATTGGAAAAGCCCCAACCAAAAAATTCCACCAAAAGATTGGCTGGACGTTTCATGGACATGAGTTTGTAGGTTCAAAAATGGTGTATCGCCTTTTCAAAAGATTGCGAATGCCATTGAATGAAAAAATGAAATTCGTTCAAAAAATGGTTCGAATGAGCTCACGACCCATCATTTTGGCCCAGGACCATGTTACCGATTCCGCTGTACGAAGATTGGTTTTTGATGCAGGTGACCATGTGGATGACTTAATGACCCTATGTGAAGCAGACATTACCACCAAAAACGCTAAAAAACAGCGTCGCTACCTCAATAATTTTAAAATTGTTCGTCAAAAAATTGTTGAAGTCGAAGAAAGGGACCATGTTCGAAATTTCCAACCTCCGGTTACGGGTGAAGAAATTATGAAAGCCTTTGATTTGAAGCCTTCAAAAGAAATTGGAATCATCAAAGAAGCCATTAAAGAAGCTATTTTGGAAGGACAAATTCCCAACGAGCACAACGCTGCATTTGAATTTATGATGGAGAAAGGGAAAACATTAGGATTAACACCAAGCAAAGCATGAAACAGTATTTCATTTTTTTTGCCAGGCTTAGCTTGATTTTGGTCTACTTGGTTATTGTAGCCGGTGCTGTCGTCCGAATGACCGGTAGTGGGATGGGCTGTCCGGACTGGCCAAAATGTTTTGGTTATTATGTTCCACCTACGGATGCTGAAGTTTTGCAATGGCAGCCCAATCGTGAGTTTAAATCTGGACAGGTCATTATTAAAGAAGAAGCCCTATACGTCGCCCAAAAGGACTTTACCTCATCAGCAAACTATTCAAAAGAAAACTGGGCACCGTACACCAAACATGATTATGCCATTTTTAATGTCTGGCACACTTGGATTGAGTATATCAATCGACTGGTAGGAGCATTAGCCGGTTTGGCCACACTGTTTATGGCGTTATTTTCATTCTCCCTATGGGGCACCAGACCACGATTGATTTTGTTTTCATGGGTAGTCGTTTTCGCCATGGGTTTTCAAGCCTGGCTGGGCGCAACAGTGGTATATTCCGTACTCGAGCCGCTGAAAATCACCCTGCACATGCTTATGGCCTTGGCCATAGTAGGCTTGTTGCTGGTTATCTTAAGAAACAATTGGAACGTTAACTTTCCACAAGTGTCCAGATGGACCAAGGTTTTTATTCTTTTCGGAATGACCCTGACGCTAGCGCAAATCGTAATGGGAACCCAAGTGAGACAGTTCGTCGACCATCAAATAGACCTAGTAGGTGAAAACGCCAAAAACCTTTGGTTACAACAACCTGAAATCAATTTTTACGTCCATCGGTCTTTTTCTATTCTGGTGCTGTTGGTCAATGGCTGGATTTGGTGGAGTTTTCGAAAAAAAGGATATCCCATGAAATTTGCAAATGGTGTGATGGCCTGCATTGGCTTGGAAATCCTAACGGGTATCGCCATGTATTATGTAGACTTTCCGTTTGGTTCACAGCCTGCCCATTTGGTTTTAGCCTCCCTCCTATTTGGTTTTCAGTTTGCATTACTCTTAACGGTTTTTCAACAGCAAAAAGCGTTTAAAACTTCGTAACTTTACCCGCTATTTTATTTGTAATGATTTATAAAATTAGGGTCATACTCGACAGCGAAGAGGATATTTTCAGGGATTTGGAAATGGAGGAACACGCTACTCTCGAAGATTTACACAATACCATTACCCAAGCCTTTGGTTTTTTGGGGAACGAAATGGCTTCTTTCTATACTTGTGACGAACAGTGGAACCAAGATGAGGAGATTGCCTTGTTTGATATGGGCGGGGCTGAAGAGCGATTAATGGGCGAAACGGGAATGACCGATGTATTGACCGAAGAAAGTCCAAAACTGATATATGTTTATGATTTTTTAAGCATGTGGACGTTTTTCGTGGAGCTTGCGGATATTGTTCCAAAGGAAGATGGACGCACATATCCCAACCTGTTGTTCAGTTTCGGGGAGTTGCCGGACTCACCACCAGAGAAACGGTTTGAATCAAAACCTTCTATTGACTTTGACGACGTCACCGACCAATACGACGACCTGGATTTTGACGAGAATTGGAACTAATTTTCTTCAGCTTTCTTTTTTCCTACTAAAAACATAAAACACTAATGTTCAATCTTTTTTCTGCCCAAATTGAAAGTCTCTCCCTCCATCGTGTGGGGAACAAAAGCAAAAATGAGCCCATGTTGCTTTCCAGTCAACCGCTGGATTTGAACGACGAACTCAATGGGTTGCTGAAAGAGTATTTCTTTAAATCCTTTCGCGAAAAAGAAGAGAACTACTTTCGTTTTTCCCATGAAACAGACCTTGAATTCAACACGGTTTACGAAAGTGTGAAACGTATTTTCGAGCAACCTTCCCAAAATCATGTTGCTTCCCAAAAGATTGCTCAATTTTTGCACGACCAATCCAATCATCCGCACATTAAAAACGGAGAAGTTTATGTGGCACACTTTACCGATGTGGTATTGGACAATGAGAAAATGGACGCGGTTGGGATTTTCAAATCTGAGATAAAGCAAGACTTCTTCCAGTTTAGGGAACAAGAAAATCGTCTTGAACTTCTGGTAAAGCAAGGCATAAACATCAATAAATTAGACAAAGGCTGTTTGATTTTCAATTCCGAAAAGGAAAACGGATACAAAGTATTGTCTGTTGATAGCAATCGATATGATGCCAAATATTGGTTGGAAAACTTCTTGTCCATCGTGCCTTTAACCGATGATAATTTTTATACCAAAAACTACCTGAAGTTCTGCCAGAATTTCGCGAAAGACGTGGTATTGCCTGCTGAAGACAAACAGCAAGAAGTACTATTCATGAACCGAGCCGTGAATCACTTTGCCAAAAAGGTACTTTCTTCAAAAGCATCGTTTTTGGCAAAGTGATTCACGGCTCGGTTCATGAATAGTACTTCTTGCTGTTTGTCTTCAGCAGGCAATACCACGTCTTTCGCGAAATTCTGGCAGAAC
>JBCBPD010000136.1:0-8428 GCA_039820925.1 Bacteroidota bacterium
ACCAGATACTTGCAGCAAATCATTAACTCCGTCTGTAGTCATTCCGAAGTATTCGACTATTTGGAAATATAGTGTGTTCAAGTTGGCTATTAATTCTTCCAAATCAAGCAGTGATAGATTTTTACTCTGCTCCGAAATCAGTGGAATAAACAAAGCCAGAATACCGAAGAAAATTCCCAGCATCAAAACCATAGTAGCTACTACGGCCAAGGTATTCGGAAATTTGAGCTTATTCCGTAAAAACAAGATGATAGGTCGTCCCAATAAGGCGACCACGCCCGCAATCGCGATATAGGCAACTACCGACCTTATGGCATAAATGAAATAGCAGAAAAGTACGGCCCCGGCAATAATCGCTACGGCACGAAGAATTCCATTGGATAGGGTTTTGGCTGTCATGGTTTATTGCGTAAAGGCGTATTGGACGATATTGGCTCCCATTTGCAAAGCCTTTGTCCGGACTTCTTCCGGGTCGTTATGGACTTCAGGGTCTTCCCAGCCATCTCCTAAATCACTTTCAAAAGTGAATAGCAACACCAATCGTCCTTCGTGTGAGATTCCAAAAGCTTGCGGTCGTTTGCCATCATGCTCGTGAATTTTGGGTAATCCGTTAGGGAAGGCGTATTTCTGACTGAAAATGGGATGGTCCGAACCCAGTTCGTCTAAAGTTTTATCGGGAAACACCTTCTTTAACTCACGTCTCAAATAAGACTCCATACCGTAGTTGTCGTCAATGTGAAGGAATCCCCCTGAAAGCAAATATTCCCTAAGGTTTTCAGCTTCTTCGTTTGTGAAAAATACATTGCCATGTCCGGTCATGTGCAGAAAGGGGTATTGAAACAATTCAGGTCCATCTGGCTCGACCGTTTGAGGTTTGGAAGCAATTCGTGTTTCAATATTCGTATTGCAAAATTGGATGAGATTAGGCAGTGCCGTTGGATTGGAATACCAGTCACCACCACCGCCATATTTCAAGACTGCAATTTCTTGACCCATTCCCACAAAGGAGATTCCAAATAGAAAAAATGCCCATATCACCGTAAGCTGTCTCATCCTTTTACGATTAACCATTATATCAAATGTAAATGATCCATGGTTAAAAAGTTAGTTCAACCCATCGCAATAGTATTTTTTGTCATGCTAGCCGTATTGCTTTTTTGGAACGCCAAAGAAATTCCAGTAGAGCCTTCAAAAACTGCTGAAAAAATGGAGTTTTCAGGAGAAGTAAAGGTCGTTTTGGAACTGTTTACGTCCCAGGGATGTTCCAGTTGTCCGCCAGCGGATAAGCTCTTGGCACAGGTTCAAAAACAATATCCCAATGAAGTTTTGGCGCTTTCCTATCACGTGGATTATTGGGATTATATCGGTTGGAAAGACCCATTTGGAAGCGCTGCCTATACCAAAAAGCAAAGGGCTTACAATCGAAAGTTTCGTGAAAACAGTAATTATACCCCGCAGTTGGTCGTCAATGGAAAAGAGCATTTGGTGGGTTCCAATGCCAGGGTACTTGCCGAAAGACTTCAGGAATATGGCAAAAAAAGTCTGTCAAACGCCGTGAAGCTGTCTAAAGTTGAAAAAAATGGAGGTAAAGTAGACTTTTCATATGCTGTTTCGGGAGATTTGGATGAAAAACTACTTCGGGCTGTCCTGGTCTTGGATGAAAGAACTACTTGGGTGCAAAGAGGCGAGAACCGCAATCGAAAGTTGCAGAATTCCCATGTGGTAGTAGCCGAAAAATATGTGGAGTTGAACCAATCAAAAGGAAGCGTTTCCTTGACTATTCCAGCCTTGGTTTCAAAAGATGATGCGGTTACCTTAATCGTTTTGACCGAAAACGAAGCGCTTGACATCACGGGAGGTGCTCAAGCCAAACTTTAAGCGGGCGGTTCAAACAAAGCGAAAGCGGAACATGTCATAACAGCTGCGGTTTCGGTGCGCAGTCGGTTGTTTCCTAAAGTAACAGGCGTGTAGCCGGAATTCAGAGCACCTTCGATTTCAGCTTGGGTAAAATCCCCTTCGGGTCCAACGAGAAAAACGACATCCTCTTGAGATGGAAGAAAATCAGTGAGTGTATTGCGTTCCCCTTCGGCACAGTGTGCAATGAACTTCGAGACATTGGATTGCTTTTCGATAAAGTCTTTAAAGGGCGTCAACGGATTGAGCATGGGAAGATGGGCCCGTAAAGATTGTTTCATCGCTGCTATCAAAACGCGTTGCATCCGTTCCAATTTTATCACTTTTCGTTCAGAACGGTCACAGAGTAAGGGTGTAATTTCGTCAACTCCGAGTTCTGTCGCTTTTTCCAAAAACCATTCAAAACGCTCATTCATTTTGGTTGGCGCAACGGCCATATGCAAGGAATACGGTTTTTCCAGAGCGTTGGTTACATCTCCAATAGTCCCTTCACAACGCTTTACCTCCGTCAGGGTTAAAGTGATATTGAAAAAATGACCCTGGCCATCCGTCGCACGTAATACGTCTCCCTCTTTTTTTCGAAGAACCCTAACAATATGTTTGCTTTCTTCCGCAGAAAAAGAAATGCTTTTGCTAGCAATGGGTTGGGTTGGATGATAAAACAACTGCATGGGCAATCAGGATTTAAGCGGAGGAGCCAATAGCATAACGGGCTTGAGCAGCGATGTTCTGATTCGTTTTTATCCCTTGCAGGTACTTCAAGTAGCCCACGATGCCAATCATCCCTGCGTTGTCCGTACAATATTGAAATTTAGGAATGTAAGTCGTCCAACCTAAGGTTTGTTCAGCTTCTTTCAAACGTGCACGAATTCCAGAGTTGGCTGCAACCCCACCACCAATCGCGACATGAGTGATGCCGGTTTGTTCAGAGGCTAACTTGAGTTTGTCCATCAGAATTTCCAAAATGGTATGTTGGACGGAAGCACAGATATCATCGATATTTTCCTGGATAAAATCAGGATTTTGCTGGGTTTGTTTTCTCAGGAAGTAAAGGATACTGGTTTTTAATCCGCTAAAACTGAAGTTCAAGCCATCCACTTTGGGTTTGGGAAACGGAAAAGCATTGGGATTCCCTTTTTGAGCGTGTTTGTCTACCAAAGGGCCACCGGGATAGGGCAGTCCCATCAGTTTCGCACTTTTATCGAAGGCTTCTCCAACCGCATCATCCAAGGTTTCGCCAAGTACTTCCATTTTGAAATAGTCTTTGACCAAAACGATTTGGGTATGTCCTCCACTGATGGTCATCCCCAAAAAAGGGAAAGGAGGTGCTTTCATTTCATCATCCTCAATAAAATGCGCTAAAATGTGGGCTTCCATATGGTTGACCTCTATCAAAGGAATATTCAAAGCCAACGCCATGGATTTCGCAAAAGAAGTCCCTACCAACAAGGAACCCAACAAACCTGGGCCACGTGTAAAGGCTATGGCTGAGAGTTGTTTTTTGTCGATATTTGCTTTGGCTAAAGCCTGATGAACTACGGGGACGATATTTTTTTGGTGGGCACGTGATGCCAGTTCTGGAACCACACCTCCATATTGCTCGTGTATTTTTTGGGTGGCCACCACATTACTAAGTACTTTTTTGTTGCAAAGCACAGCTGCCGAAGTATCATCGCAAGAAGATTCAATCGACAGTAGATATTTTTTATCCATAAAGTATGGTGTTTGGAACAAAAATTGGTCGAACAAAGGTAAAACATAAAGCCCTATCAGAAAACTGAGGAAAATATTGTTGCGGTCCCTATTGGGGTTGTTTTTGTTTCTTTCCCTTGTTACCCTAATTCTGTCCTTGCCACCCGTTCAAACAGCCTTGGGTCGCTATGCAACAGACGCCCTTAATGAGGAATTCGGAACCAATATCTCCGTTGACCGATTGAGTATCAATCTCCTTACGCTCAATACAGGTCTGAAAGGCATTTATGTGGAAGACTATAAATCGGATACGCTTTTCTACATTCAAAAGCTTTCGACTTCAATATTGAGTTTGCGAAATATCGCCAACAACCGAATGGAGTTTGGAAAAGTGAAGGTGGACGGTCTTTTCTTCAACCTTAAAACGTATGCGGGAGAACGGGACACCAATCTTGACATCTTCGTCGATAAGTTGGATGATGGTTCCCCGAAAGACCCCAATACTCCCTCATTTTTTATGGCATCTGAAGCCATTACCATTGAAGATGGGATGTTTTTGCTTTCCGATGAAAATTTGGAAAAGGTAGAAATCTTAAATTTTGAGGATATCGCTATCGAGGCCAATGACTTCCAAATTCTGGGCCCAGAAGTGACTTTGGGCATAGAAGCCTTGAAGTTAAAATCAAAACGTGGGCTTGCATTGGAAAACCTTTCCACCGATTTCAAATACACCAAACAGCAAATGCGGTTTGATTCCCTTCGGATAAAAACGGAGAAATCGTTCATCAAAGGTGATATGCTGATGAACTACAATCGGGCTGATTTTGCAGATTTTGTCAATAAAGTAAATATTGTAGCCAGCTTTAATGATACAGAAGTTGCCTTAGATGATGTCAACCGCTTCTATAATCAGTTCGGGGAGAAAAAGCAGGTGACCTTCTCTGCCGAAGTAAGTGGCGTGTTGAATGACTTAATCGTGGAAGAACTGTTTCTTCAATCTGAAAATACCGGGGTTCGGGGTGACTTTGAGTTCCAAAACATGTTTACGGAACAGGCACCGTTCATCATGAAATCTGAAATAGACAACCTTACCAGTAGCTACTACCAGTTGAGGGCTTTGTTGCCTAATATCCTAGGAAGGAGCTTGCCCAGTTCCCTTCAAAAGTTTGGTCAGTTCACCCTTAGAGGGGATGCCGAAGTCACGGAAACGTCTTTAGATGCCCAAGTTAATTTGAATACCGCATTGGGGAGTTGCTATACGGATTTACAAATGACCAATATCCAAGCCGTTGATGATGCCTCCTATATTGGTTTCATTTCATTGATTGATTTTGATTTGGGCACTTTTGTCAACAATGAAAAATTGGGTCGGACCAGTTTGGATGTCAATGTTGAAGGCAAAGGATTTATTGCTGAGAATTTGAACACCGAAGTGATTGGGGAGGTTTATAAACTTCAGTTTAACGATTATGAATACCAAGGCTTAAAGGTTTCGGGAATTTTTAAGGAAGAACTTTTTGATGGTTCTTTGAACAGCACCGATGAAAATTTCAAGTTTGACTTTAAAGGGTTGGCCGATTTAGGGAACGACGCCAATCAGTTCGATTTTATTGCCTCCGTGGATTATGCGGATTTGAAAACCTTGAATTTCATCAATGATAGCATTTCCATCTTTCGAGGGAATCTAAACATGAATATTGAGGGCAATTCCTTGGACAACATTTCCGGTAGTGTCCGCTTTTCGAACACCACCTATCAAAATAAAAATGACACCTACTATTTCGAAGACTTTGCGGTCTCTTCCACCTTTGATGCTGATACGGTTCGGACGGTAGAAATTAATTCCCCTGACATCATTACGGGCTATGTCAAGGGCAAATTCAAGGTGAACGAGTTGGATAAATTGGTGCGTAACTCCATAGGAAGCATCTACACGAATTACCGTCCTTTTGAGATTTCAGATGGCCAACGGTTGAACTTCAATTTTAAAATTTATAATAAGATTGTAGATGTTTTCTTCCCTGAGGTGGTATTCGACCCAAATACGTTCATTCGCGGAAATATTGAGGCGGACCAAGGGGATTTCAAATTGACCTTCAAATCTCCCAACATTGAAGCTTATGGCAACTCTTTTGAAAATCTGGAGTTAAAAATTGACAATAAAAACCCGCTCTTCAATACTTTCTTGTCTGTTGATGATATGTCCACGGTGTATTACGATTTCAAGGATTTTAGCCTTATCAATACCACCTTAAAAGATACCTTGTTCTTTAGAACGGAATTCAAAGGGGGAAGTGATTTAAACGATTCGTACAATCTCAACTTCTATCATACTTTCAACAAACAAGACAAATCGGTTATTGGATTAAAGAAATCAGAGCTTCGATTTAAAGAGAACCTTTGGGTGCTCAACAAAGAGGGCAATGATAAAAACAAGGTTATCATCAATCGCACATTGGATAGCATTCAGATAGAGGATGTGGTGATGGACAACAACAATAGCGAACAGATAAAGCTTCGTGGCCAGTTGGCTGACTCTACCTATAAAAACTTGGACCTACAATTCAAGCTGGTTTCTTTGGATAAAATTACCCCTAGCATTGATAGCTTGAAATTGGATGGGGGTGTCAACGGTTTCTTGAACATCCTTCAAAAAGATGGGAAATATCTCCCCACCTCTAGCTTGAAGATTGATGATTTTGCGGTCAATGATATGCTATTGGGAAATCTAGAGATTGGGATTTTCGGAAACAATGATTTGACGGAGTTTGGGGTCAGCACGTGGTTGGAAAACAACGGAAAAGAAAAGCTCAGTGTGAATGGAAAAGTAACCAGCCAGAACAAGAAAACCAGGTTGGATTTGAGCGCGAATTTCACCGATTTCTCGTTGGAACCGTTCAGTCCTTTGGGGGAAGATGTCATAACCAATATTCGGGGTAACCTCAATGGAAGTGCCAAAATTATTGGGGATGCAGAAAACCCCTCCATCAACGGCGATTTGACTTTGAATGATGCCGGAATGGGTATTCCCTACTTAAATGTAGACTACAATTTTGCACCCTTTTCGAAAGTGAGGTTGTTTGACCAAACCTTTTATTTTGAAAACGTGGGCTTGTCCGACGTGGATTATGGTACCACGGCAACACTTGACGGAACCATCAATCATACTGCCTTTGGGGATTGGTCTTTGGATTTGGATGTGGACACAAAAAATGACCGCTTTTTGATTCTGAATACCGAGTTTGATGATGAGGCTTTGTATTACGGAACCGGATTCATTAATGGAACAGGAAGCATATATGGTCCTACGGAAGGACTTACCATTACCGTAGATGCCTCAACAGCAAGAGGCACCTCGCTGAAAATACCCTTAAGTGATGTCACCAGTGTAGGGGATTACTCTTTTATCAATTTTGTTCAGAAAAAAGGAACGCAGTCCTTTAAGGAAGAACGGGTATTGAAAGACTATCAAGGCTTGGAAATGGCTTTTGACCTAGCAGTAACCCCCGAAGCTGAGGTAGAAATCGTGGTGGACAAAAGTTCAGGGAGCTCGCTCCGCGGAACGGGTGAAGGACTCTTGCTGATTGAAATCAACACGAACGGTAAATTCAATATGTACGGAGAGTTTGTAGCCGTAACTGGAGAATATAACTTTAAATATGGTGGAGTAATAGACAAGACCTTTAAAGTACGCCCTGGGGGACGAATTCGTTGGGAACGTGACCCGCTTGCTGCCCAATTGGATTTGGAAGCGATATATGGCCTTACAGCAAACCCAGCTCCCTTACTGGATAATGCAGGCTACACGGGAAGGATATCTACTGATGTGATTATCCGATTAACAGGTGAATTGGAAAATCCGCAGATAGAATTTGATATTGACTTCCCATCAACCAACTCGGTGGTGCAATCGGAGTTGGAGTATCGTTTGCAAGACCCAATTGTGAAAGAACGCAATGCCTTTTTCCTGATGGCCCAAGGTACTTTTGTGAATGCGCAGAGTGGTATCAACCAGCAAGCGGTAACAGGCAACTTGATTCAAACCGCCTCTGGGTTATTAAATCAAATTTTGGCGGGGAATAACGATAAACTCAATTTTGGGGTCACCTACGAGCAAGGTTTTCTAGATACCAATGCGGATATCCGAACGGAAGACCGAATTGGCGTTACAGTCTCAACTCAAATCTCAGACCGTATTTTGGTCAACGGAAGGGTAGGGGTACCGGTAGGAGGCGTCTCCGAAACGGTCGTTGCCGGTGATGTGGAAGTGCAAGTATTGCTTAATGATGAGGGTACGTTGAGTGCCAAGATTTTCAACCGCGAGAATGAAATCCAACAGTTTTTGGCTGAAAGACAAGGTTATACTCAAGGGGTCGGACTTTCGTATCAAGTAGATTTCAATAGCTTTCAAGAACTATTGCAAAAGGTTTTCAAAAAGAAACTAAAGCAACAACCCGAGCCCGAAACACCTCCGGTTCGCGCTACGCAAATTATGGGAAAAGACAGTTTGATTCGATTCCGAACCAAAAGCACAACGTCTATCAAAAAGCCACCACATTAGCCTTTAAAATAGCTTTTGGTTAAACAGAAAATTACGAAAACGTTTGCGAAAGCGGCTGATTGTAAATTACTTAATATCCCATTCTTTTTTTTGATAAAGTTTACTAGTTTTGGTTTCTTAATTTTTTGAATGACATCAAATATCAAAAAAATAGGCGTGTTAACTTCCGGAGGGGATTCTCCCGGAATGAACGCTGCAATTCGTTCCGTAGTGCGTACTTGTGCGTACCTGAAGATAGATTGTGTAGGGATTTACAGAGGC